>CAYXIJ010000004.1:101544-110540 GCA_964465375.1 uncultured Gammaproteobacteria bacterium
CGTGTGTCGGACGAAAGAATTTTATTGAGATCGAGATTGATCCCAAGGAAATAGACTCGAATGTAGAAATTGCAGCACCGTTGGTGGGCGATATCAGTTCCTGTGTATCGGCTCTGCTCGACGGACTCGGCTCCAATTGGCCCGCGCCGCCGGCAGATTGGGTCAACGCGGTTAAAACAAAAAAGGACACAAACATTGCTAAGATGGCGCCACGATTGATAAACAATAACTTTCCGATGGACTTTCACGGCGCGCTCGGTGCCTTGCGCACCGTCATAAAAGAGCGGCCCGATGCCATCCTCGTCAATGAAGGCGCCAACACGCTCGATCTCGCGCGCGGCATTATTGACATGTATAACCCGCGCAAACGGCTGGATGTCGGAACCTGGGGTGTCATGGGTATTGGCATGGGCTTCACTATCGCCGCTGCTATAGAAACTGGTAAACCCGTACTTGCCGTCGAAGGCGACAGCGCCTTCGGCTTTTCCGGCATGGAAATCGAGACTATCTGTCGGTACAACTTGCCAGTCTGCATCATTGTCTTCAACAATAGCGGTATCTATCGCGGAACAGACGTCAATGTGCTGAGTTCTGACCCAGCATGGACTTGCTTCGTCGCGGATTCACGTTACGACAAGATGATGGAAGCATTCGGTGGCGTCGGTGCCCATGTAACTACCCCCGACGAACTCAAGTGCGCCGTTGATACAGCCATGGATTCTGGTAAACCAACTCTCATCAACGCAGCAATCAATCCGGCTGCTGGCAGTGAAAGCGGTAGAATCGGTAACCTTAACCCGCAAAGTAAATTACGCAAGAAATGAACCACGCGCGGTTCACATGTACAAACAACTAAAGAACGAGGAAATTACGCACTATGACCTCTAACAAGGCACTTTCTGGCATTCGAATCCTTGACATGACTCATGTACAGGCTGGCCCTACATCCAGCCAGCTCATGGGCTTTCTTGGTGCAGACGTTATCAAGCTAGAGTCACCGATGGGCGATGCAACCCGAGGGCAGCTGAGAGACATTCCGGAGACGGACAGCCTCTACTTCACAATGCTCAACTGTAATAAACGGTCGATAACGGTGAACTTAAAAAATGACAAGGGCAAAGAAATTTTCACGAAACTCGTCGAAACCTGCGATGTGCTGATGGAAAATTTCGGGCCCGGCGTATTGGATCGGCTGGGATTCGGGTGGAAGACGGTCCATGCGATAAATCCCCGAATCGTAATGGCTTCCATAAAAGGTTTCGGTAGCGAAGGACCATATGCAGCATTCAAGGCCTACGAGAATGTTGCGCAAGCTATGGGCGGCGCCATGAGCACTTCCGGTTTATTTGGTGGCCCTCCTGTCGTTACCGGCGCACAAATCGGTGACTCCGGTACAGGCGTGCACTTGATGGCCGGAATTCTCGCTGCGCTTATCCAGCGGGAGCGAACTGGGCGCGGTCAGTACGTAGAGTGCGCCATGATGGATTGCGTGATGAATCTAACGCGGGTGAAGTGGCGGGACCACCAACGTCTCGAGCACGGTCCACTGTCTGAGTACTGGCACCAAGAGTTTGAAGACTTTACACCCCGCGCCGGTAACGATTCCGGCGGCGGACAGCTTGGCAATGCCATTCAATGCAAGCCCGGTGGCCCGAACGATTACCTCTATATCGTGGTCCAGGAACATGTCTGGAACGCACTAGCAAACCGCGTGGGAGGAGAAGAGCTAGTCAATGATTCGCGTTTCAACAATATTAATGTCCGTCGGGCCAACCAAGGGGAAATGTGGGACCTTCTGACTAAGTTCGCGAGTAATTATACAAAGCGAGAGCTTATGGAAATTCTGAACGAGATCAATGTTCCGTGTGGCCCCATCATGAGTACCACCGACCTCGCTAACGACGATCACGTACAACTGCGCGAGATGTATGTGGAACTTGATCATCCCGAGCGCGGAAAATGGTACAACCTAGGCTGTCCTATGAAATTGTCTGACTCGCCAGTCGAAGTCACCAGATCGCCGCTACTGGGTGAGCATACTAAAGAAATACTTGAGGAAGTCCTCGGATATGAAAGCAGCGAAATCGATGAATTGAAAGAAGCTGGTGCTTTTTCCCGACCACCGCGCCGACAATAAACAAGGAAAAAAGTATGAGCAGCCGGCAAAAAAAAGTTCGAGCAGTATTGGATTTAGTGAGATCTCAAGATCGTACTTCCCTAACCGCTCCGGAGTGTAAAACTATCTGTGATGCTTATGATATCCCTATACCCCGCGAAGACGTCGCACAGTCTGCTGCCGAAGCAGCTGGAATAGCGAACGACATTGGTTATCCGGTTGTCATGAAGATCATCTCACCTGACATCCTACACAAGACGGAAGCGGGTGGTGTGCTCGTTGGCATCTCGGACTCAGAAGAGGCTGCAGCTGGATACGAAAATATTATCAGCAATGCTAAAGCGTACAAGAGTGATGTCGATATAACAGGAGTTCAGATTCAAGCCATGGTAGCCAGTGACGGTCAAGAGGTGATCGTAGGTGCAGTCACTGACCCAAGCTTTGGCAAGCTCGTGGCATTTGGGCTAGGCGGTATTCTGGTTGAAGTGCTGAAGGATATTACCTTCCGCCTGGCGCCTGTCGACACTGACGATGCCCGATCCATGCTGGATAGCATCCAGGCAGCAGAGGTGCTCGGTGGCGTTAGGGGCTCGGAAAAGGTTAACCGAAACGCACTCGTAAAAATTATTGTTAATGTTTCCGAGCTGATTGGTGACTTCCAGGAAATTCAGGAAATTGATCTTAACCCGATCTTGGCCGACGCCAACGGTGCAACCGCGGTAGATGCACTTATTTCTGTCGATTTTTCGCCTGCAAAAGAAATCTACCGCCCAACTCAAGATGAAATTTTGGTAGCCATGAACCGCATCATGAATCCAAAGGCGGTTGCTGTTATTGGTGCATCAGATGGAGAAGGAAAAATTGGGAACTCGGTGATGAAAAATATCATCAACGGAGGCTATGAAGGCGAACTCTATCCGATTAACCCAAAGGCCGACGAGATTCTCGGTAAAAAAGTATACAAAAGCGTACAAGATGTTCCTGGTGAAATTGATGTTGCTGTCTTTGCGGTCCCAGCAAAATTCTGCGTAGCAGCAATGGAGGAGGTAGGAGAAAAGGGTATTCCGGGTGCGATTATGATCCCTTCAGGATTTGCTGAAGTTGGAGAAACTGCACTCCAAGACGAACTCGTTGCAGCAGCGCGAAAAAACAATGTTCGTATCATGGGCCCCAACATCTATGGGTTCTACTATACGCCCGCAAATCTCTGCGCGACATTCTGTACACCTTATGACGTTAAAGGCAAGACAGCCTTGTCCTCTCAAAGCGGTGGTGTAGGGATGTCCATAATTGGTTACAGTCGCTCGACAAAAATGGGTGTCTCAGCCATTGTTGGTCTGGGCAATAAATCCGATCTTGATGAGGATGATCTCCTCACTTATTTTGAGCAAGACGACAATACGGATGTCTGCGCAATGCATGCGGAGGACCTGAAAGATGGTCGCAGTTTTGCGGAGGTTGCAAAGCGGGTTTCCAAGAAAAAGCCCATCGTTATGTTAAAAGCAGGACGTACCCGGCTTGGCGCGAGAGCTGCCGCTTCTCACACTGGCGCATTGGCGGGCAACGACAAAATTTATGATGATGTACTTCGAGCCAGCGGGGTAATTCGAGCATACAACCTAAATGACCTTCTTCAGTTTGCGCGAGGTCTGCCGGTACTCCCAACACCAAAAGGCGAGGAGATCGTAATCGTCACCGGCGCGGGTGGCTCTGGGGTGTTGCTAGCTGATGCCATGGTGGAGAATGGACTCGCTTTAATGAAATTTCCTCAGGACCTCGACGAAGCTTTCAAAAAATATATACCGCCGTTCGGTGCCTCGGGTAACCCCGTTGATATTACCGGTGGCGAACCACCGGTTACCTATGAGAACACAATACGCCTCGGACTCGAGGATGATCGAGTTCATGCACTGATTTTAGGCTACTGGCACACCATCGTAACGCCGCCTATGGTATTTGCTGAACTCTGTAGTCGGGTGGTTCAAGAGGCGCGCGACAAAGGTATCCACAAGCCTATTGTCGCTTCACTGGTAGGCGATGTGCAGGTGGAAGAAGCTTCTGAGTACCTTTACGAGCGGGGTATCGTCGCATGCCCCTATACTACGGAACTGCCGGTGGCAATTTTGGGCGCAAAGTACAAATGGGCTCGGGGAGCCGGGTTACTGTAGGCAAGTCAAAAAATCCACACTGTAATTACATTCTAAAAACATGCGAAGCCTTCTTTTTATCCCGGGAAACAAGCCTTCAATGCTTGAGAAGGCTCAAAAATTTACGCCAGATGCATTCATTCCTGACATGGAAGACTCGATCCCAGATGCAGAAAAAGCTGCTGCTCGAAATACGATTCACGATTTTCTTCCCAAACTAAGCGAGTCTGGCATTTTGGTGGTCCCAAGGGTAAATGCCCTGCATACCGGATGGCTAAAACACGACCTCGAAGCTGTTGTGGGGCCTTACATCCATGGTATTTCAATTGGCAAAGTTGATGCACCCGAAGACATTAAGTTGATTGCTGATCTTATTGGGGGGCTGGAGAATCAGGCTGGCCTCCCCATTGGAAAAATTAAGCTGATTCCTTGGATTGAAACAGCCAAGGCAATTGTAAACTGCTATGAAATCTGTTGTTCCAGTGATCGTATTCTAGGTGTGGCACTCGGTGCAGAAGATTTAACCAATGATATGGGTATCGAGAGACGAGAAGACGAGTCAAACGTTGCCTACCCTAAAAGCGTACTGTGTGTTGCTGCGCGCGCTGCAGAAATCATGGCATTTGATACGCCTTACTTTCGATTTAAGGATGAAGAGGGGCTGCGAGATAGCATCGCAAAAGCCCGGCAGCAGGGCTTCAAGGGTAAATTTGCTATCCATCCGGCTCAGGTAAATCCTATCAATGAAGGCTTCGCACCCTCGGCAAGTGAAATCGAGTATGCCCGGCGGGTTGTGACGGCATTTGAAGAAGCAGAAAGGTCCGGCAGGGGCTCTACACAATTGGATGGCATGGTAGTTGATGTGCCAGTGGTAAAACGGGCACGAAAGATACTCGAACTAGCTAACAGCGACTGAAAAATGGAAACGCTGCCACAATGCTAGGCAACACTTCATTTTCGTGCATGATTTTAAAAAAATAACTGCCGCAGATTCATAAAGAAAAAGAATGCATAAAACAAAGCTGCGCAAACTACGAGCGATCGCAACCATAATGAGCCCTGCACTGCCTTGGGTAGTATCTTTTTATTCAATACTAAAACATTGATAGCACTAAAAAGCAGGATAAACCCTGCAGCGTTAGAGGCAATCAAGGTAAGTGCCCGTGGTGGTGCCAGGTTGATGGCAATAGATCCCCAAACGGCATAAATTATAAGCAGAAAATAATAGACCTTGCGAATATCACCGCCCGCAATTTCACGTAAGCGATTGCTCATGCTCCACACAATATCCGTATTGACCCGGGTCAGCGCATCAACTACCACTAGCTGACTGCCAAAGAGGATCCAGAACCCATTCAGCAACGTTACGAACCCCAACAATTGCCCGCCCTCGGCTTCCAGATAACTTGCCTGATAGGCGCCTGCAGCTAAGCCCTCCAGTTCAGTCCCGGGGGGGATAATGTGGGCTGCAAGGATGCAATTGAGAAACATACCCACAAAACATCCGAAGGCCCAGAGTGCAACCTGATCGCAAAGTACATACTTCCACCAGGTGTGCCACTTATCCATATTCTCTTGGGTAGTTGGAAACACAGTACCGACCGGCGAAATATTCACCTTTTTCCCGCCCACTGCCGATGGGATGTAGCCGACCACTCCCCCCATACCGAAGCCCTTGTCTCGGATGTAATTACTGATGGTGACGTTATTCATACCTCCGCTGGCCGCAAAAGCCGCAAATCCCCCCAGCAATACCCAGCTCGCACCAGCTGGAAGTAATGCAAATTGGAAGTCTGCATCGAGCCCAAGAAAACCCCTAAGACCCGCTAACCAAGTCTCCAAGGGGACATAAATAATGCATACGGTCATGAGAAAACCAAAAATGTAAATCACCATGAACCAATTGACGAATTCCAACGTCCGCTCAATTTTTCCGCCGACAGCGATAATGAATACGCAAACAGCGAAATTCATGATACCCAACAAACGCATAAGCATTTCATCGCCGGCTCCAGGCAAATCACCTGTAAACGCTGCAAATAGGGGTGCGGCAGAAGTGGCAGCCCAAGCCGGCCAACCTCCCTGACAAAGCCAAAACAGGATATACAAAAAGCCCCACAGCGCTGGGTGAGGCGCGAGTCGCATAAAGCCGTTGACTACAGGCTCACCCGTATAGACGGTGTAACGGATAAACTCCAAATTACATGCAAGCTGGAACAAAATCGCCAGTGAGGCGATCCACAACAAGGATAATCCGTACTGGGCAACAACGGTTGGGCCCAGCACCCACTCACCAAGACCAATGGAGACCGAAAGGGTGATTGCACCTGGCCCTATAATTTTCAGTACGTTTTTTAAATTGAATTGAGGTGGGGCCGGAAGATCACCAACATTCCAGTTAGGCCTTTGTCCCGGCGACTTTGGCAGATGGCTATCTTTGGAAGATAAAGGATTCATCACACTCACTTTGGTTGTTTTCTCCTCCGATTTGTTTATTGTATCTCTCAACAGAAACGTTAGTAGAAAAATATGCCCAAAGGTAAACCTGAAGAAGAACAGCTAACCAATGCGCTTGTAGTTCAATCTCTGTGAGTATTATGTTGCCCCGACTATTGCCGAAAAGATCACTGCGACAATCCGAAATAGGCATTAAGGGCCGGTACTAAATGTTCGTAAGAGCGATAGCCGGACGATAACAAACGTAACTCCTCGCCCCTGCGCAACAACACAGACGGAAAGCCGGTAATGCCCAAATCACTGGATTTGGAAAAATCTGCGTAGGTGGCCTCTCTAGTACTTTCCATTTCAAAATGATCCATGAACTGAGCTTCATCGATACCTTGACTATCGAGCACCTCTAGGTAACTTTCTTTACGGGTTATATCCAAAGCTTTCGCATAAAAGATTTCTTGCAGAGACTTGAAAAACGGATAGGCTTTCTCCGGGGCTATTTCCCTTACTGTAACCACGGCTTTTGCTGCTGGCTCCGTATCGTATAGAAAATTTTCCCACTTAAAAAAAGAGTAATCAAATGGCTGCCCCGTGCTGTTTTCCACTCTCTCCCAGTGAGATCGCATGACTGCCTTGTTGTCGTCACTCATGATGATTGAAGCATCACCCGGCCGGAGCCCCCCGAGGATTAGGCTAAGATCAGCGATGCCCTGGCAATCAACAAGCAATTTTTCAACAACGGGAGCAAAACCCCAGCACCAACTGCACATAGGATCGCCTACGTAAATAATTTCTAGATCCTTGGGAGCTAGCCCCTTCATAGCATTGAATCTACGAAGACTTAGGTGCTTTCATTCTCAAGAATGATTAACCCAGTAGCTGTATTTGAAGCGGGAACATAGTAATGACGATAGATCTCATTAACCTGATCATCCAAGGCACCCCGCATGATCAACCACATCACCATTTCGATGCCCTCTGCGCCAGCCTCCCGCACATATTCAAGAAACGGTATTTTGATTAGCCCCATTGGGTCCTGGGTCAGGCCATCAAGAAATTTTGTGTCCCACTCCCTGTTGATAACACCTGCACGCTCACCATGCAGTTGATGAGACATCCCACCTGTACCAAAAATCACAACTTTTAGATCTTCTTCGTAGGTAGCTATTGCCTCGCGAATCGAACGACCCAAATCAAAACAGCGTTTTCCAGTGGGGGGAGGATACTGAACAACATTTACGGCAAGAGGAATTACTTGAAAAGGCCATTCATCTGGCTCACCACAAGTGACCGACAGGGGAACCGTTAAACCATGATCAACCGGCATCTCATTCACGATAGTAATATCAAACTCGTCTAGTATGAGTGACTCTGATAGATGCCAAGCTAACTCAGAATGCCCCTTCACCACAGGCACCGGGCGCGGCCCCCAGCCCTCGTCTGCAGGGGAAAACTCATCAGCTACCCCTATGGCAAAAGTTGGGATAATTTCTAATGAAAACGCTGACGCATGGTCGTTGTAAACCAGAATCACAACATCCGGGTTAACCTCTGACAGCCATTTCTGAGCCGGCTTATACCCATCAAATAATGGCTTCCAGTAGTCGTTTTGAGTTTTACCTAAATCCACGGCCGCACCAATAGCAGGAACGTGCGAAGTTGCAAGTCCCGCGATGATCCTGGCCATTATTGGTCTCCCGATTTACTGCGGTTACCCTCGATGGGTCGCCCACCAGCCTTCATCATCTCAGCATAATCCTCCTGGGTCATGCCCGACATAGAGCCGGCCAGATATTGAAAAGAATGCCCCAGGGTGGCACCAAGTTTAGAGGTGTAATAAATATTTCCACCCATCTGGATCATACCCAGCCAGTCACGCTCAAGTACTGCATGGTGCTGCTCATTTGTCATAGGAAATCTTTTTAAATATGAACTTTCATCGTCGAGAAAGGCCTTACGGTTTTCAGGCTTCATGAGCGACATACAAAACATGTTCAAATGATAGCCCTCTCGGGACCGATTACGGTCAAACAAGTAAGTGCCCGGAATATCATCAAATTTATCTGATTCACTCATTTCGAACTATCACTCGATAACGAATGACATACATGGTAACAAAACAAAAAATCTTATGGGTATCGCCAATACCCATTAACTTTTAGTAAAAAAGTTAGGTAAATTTTTAACGGCAGATTAACTCCAAGTTAACTCCGGTTTTCATCCCTCATCAAGCATCCCTAATCGCGCGGGTCACAAGGTTCTGTAGCAACGGGATCTTAAAG
>CAYXIJ010000005.1:0-15426 GCA_964465375.1 uncultured Gammaproteobacteria bacterium
GAGGTGTCAAAATTCCCGTGCGAACACGCCCCCCCTCCTGGGTCGAGGATCCAACAAAGTCATCCAGAAATGTTTTGCTAATGGTGTTGCCCGCCCTATCCCACAATCCGGGCCACTGAGGAACAGTAGCCACTGTATGCTGCGTACCTCCCCCAGCCTGATCTAACAAATAAGCGTAGTGGGCAGAAGACGTCTCAAACCCCATCGGGGGTGGTACCACCACCAACTCTTCATTTTCGTTAGATCCCTGAGCCTGAACAGAGGAAGCAAACAAAAGAATCAGACAAGCCCCCAAGCCAAATGGTGAAATCTTATGATTTTTCATCTTTTTTTATCTCTTTCTTGCTAGCTGCATGGGTGCTGCCAGATTGCCATTCCTATCAAAAATCCTCCTGATTATATGAAAATATGACGGTTTTGCGATGCTTATCCACAGCGCAAAGAACATTGGTGCCTGTGGATGGCTGGAAATAGGTTATGGAGTTAGATCAACCACTATCACCAAAGCTACTACAAGAAACAATAAGATCCAAAATACTCTAATAAGCATCCAAAATGAAGCAAGTGGTTCCCTTTTTATCGATTCATATCCACATTTAGTACATTGAAAGGGAATTCTGGTTACAAGGCGGTTACATAAAATGGGTACGGTTAGCAGTATTTCTGCTACCACTTGGAAATTTGTTATAAATCAATGGATTAATGGTGGCCAGGGGGTGAATCGAACACCCGACACGCGGATTTTCAGTCCGCTGCTCTACCAACTGAGCTACCTGGCCAAACCGATATCCTTATTATGGATATGCAAAGCGTGCCTATTAGAACGGTGGTGGTTGTGGTGAGTCAAGCAGATTAGCATTTACCTCTACTTGATCTTTTTGACAGGCCGAAACGGGCTAGCTACCCTCGATCCCAAGTTAACCAAAGTGCTCGACCACTAAAAAAGACTGGCGGGCAAAAAATCCAGTGGCCTTTTCAAAACTTCAAAAAATTACAGAACTAGAGCCGGAAATACTAATGGAGAAAAAGGAAAAATATCATGAGTAGCGAGAAGGTCTACAGGGTAGAAAAAGAGTTCGCACAAAAAGCCTGGGCCGACCAGACAACTTATGAAAAACTATATGAGGCTTCTGTAAAAGATCCCGAAATTTTTTGGAAAAAGCAGGCTGAACGAATAGAGTGGATAGATTCCTTTTCTGCAGTCAAAGATGTTTCATTTGAAGCCAAAGACCTTCACATCCGATGGTTTGCTGATGGCAAACTAAATGTCTCTGCGAACTGCTTGGACCGACATCTAGCAGAACGAGCCGACCAAACGGCCATCATCTGGGAAGGGGATGATCCTACAGAAAGTGCCAACCTAAGCTACCGTGAGTTGCACGAACGCGTCTGCCGACTCGGCAACGCGCTGCGAACCCTAGGCATAAAGAAAGGGGATCGTGTCACGATCTATCTACCCATGATTCCAGAGGCTGCTGTGGCTATGCTGGCCTGCGCCAGAATTGGAGCCATTCACTCAGTTGTCTTCGGAGGATTTTCCCCGGAGGCACTCAGGGGCCGCATTGAGGACTGCAAATCCAACGTTGTGATTACCTCAGACGAAGGGATCCGGGGGGGCCGGAAAGTACCCCTGAAATCGAACGTAGATTCAGCAATCAAAAATACCCAAGGCACACATGTGGACACCGTGGTAGTGATCGAGCGCACGGGCGGCCCAATTGATTGGGTGGATGACAGAGATCATTGGTATCACGAAATAACAGCTTGCGCATCCACTGATTGTCCTCCAGAGGTGATGGGAGCCGAAGACCCCCTCTTTATTTTGTACACCTCTGGCTCCACCGGCAGCCCGAAAGGCGTACTTCACACATCAGGTGGTTATCTCGTCTATGCCTCCATGACACACCAGTACGTTTTTGATTATCACGAGGGTGATATCTATTGGTGTACTGCTGATGTGGGGTGGATCACCGGGCACAGTTATATCGTCTATGGTCCATTAGCCAATGGCGCTACCACACTCATGTTTGAGGGTGTACCCAACTACCCGGACATGAGTCGTTTCTGGCAGATTGTGGACAAGCACAACGTCAACATTTTCTACACAGCCCCCACCGCGATACGCGCACTGATGCGCGACGGCGATGAACCCGTACAACGATGCAGCAGGAAAAGCCTACGTCTACTGGGAACGGTAGGAGAACCCATTAATCCTGAGGCCTGGGAATGGTATTACCGGATCGTGGGGGAACAGCGTTGTCCCGTTGTCGATACGTGGTGGCAAACAGAGACTGGCGGGATCTTGATTGCGCCTCTGCCCGGGGCTACTCCTCTGAAGCCGGGCTCAGCGACAAAACCTTTCTTTGGGGTACAACCGGCGATCGTCGATCGTGATGGAAAGATCGCTGAAGGTCAGGCGGCTGGAAACCTCGTTCTACTCGACAGTTGGCCGGGCCAGATGCGCACGGTTTACGGAGACCATCAGCGCTTCTTCGAGACCTACTTCAGTCAGTTTCCAGGAAAATATTTTACCGGTGACGGTGCAAAACGCGATGCTGATGGTGATTACTGGATCACTGGTCGGGTAGACGATGTGATTAATGTTTCCGGTCATCGTATGGGAACGGCAGAAGTAGAAAGTGCTCTTGTTGCACACCCCAAAGTAGCCGAAGCGGCGGTGGTCGGCTTCCCCCACGACATTAAAGGACAGGGAATTTATGCGTACGTGACACTTAGTGCGGGCCAAGCACAAACTAAAGAACTACGGAAAGAACTTGTTGGCTGGGTCCGAAAAGAGATTGGGCCAATTGCGAGTCCGGACTTCATTCAATGGGCTCCAAACCTTCCCAAAACTCGCTCAGGAAAAATCATGCGGCGCATTTTGCGTAAGGTTGCTGCCGGTATTTACGACGAACTTGGAGATACTTCCACTCTAGCTGACCCTTCTGTGGTGGAGGAGTTGATTCATAACCGGATGAGTTAAACAAATTTTGTAAGGAAATTTAATCGTACTTATAGTTTTCGTAGTGATTGGTGGCGATTGTTTACTAGAAATTTGAATACTAGTTGCTAATCGTGTTCTTCTCATTACAGACTCTCCAAGGTCCGCTATCAACGAATTTTTCAGTCCTCTGAGAGAAATCCTTCCGGTTTTTCAGATCCCCCGCCAAAGAAAAACTTCTCCATCTCTTTTTCCAGAAATTGCCGTGCTTTTGGCTCAAAGGGCGTTAGTCGATATTCATTGATCAGCATTGTTTGATGCTTTAACCACTCTCCCCAAGCATGTTTAGAAACATTTTCAAATATTCTCTGTCCTAGATCGCCCGGGTAGGTTGGCCGTTCCAAGCCTTCCGCTTCTTTTCCCAGCAATATGCAGTTTACTAGTCGCACTTAAAACCTACCCCACATTTAATGTAAGCTTCTTTAGGTCAGAACCCCATTCCGCTTTATGCCCGCCCGCTTTAAGCATTCCGAGGAGTCTTTCGACCGGCGCTGGCAGGCCCACTGCCACCTCATCTGCTGGGTTATACCAAAGCCAATCCTTATGTTCCAGAATATTTCTGGTACCGATTTTCACCCTCAGGAGCAGCGGTTCTATGAGTAGGTCAAAGTGGGTAAAAGAATGCTCTATGGGGCTAAGCGGACTCCAGGTTTCGGCTGGGCTCCTAAAATTCATTAAGCACCATTGATTTAGGTCCTCGCCCTCAGGAAGCTCTGGGAAACTGAAGAGCCCTCCCCAGATCCCGCTCGGGGGGCGCCGCATCAAAAGAATACCTTTGTTCGCATCATAGACGACAAGAACGCTCACCCGCTTGCTGGGCCGGATACGCTTGGGCCTCGGAGTCGGTAATTCGCGTTGGCTACCAAGGCGACGCGCTAGACAACCTTTCGCAACCGGACATGAGTTGCAGGCAGGAGTGCTACGTGTACATACCATGGCGCCAAGGTCCATAATCGACTGGGTATACTCGGCGATTTTTAAATTCGGAGTGTGCTGATCAGCCAGCTCCCAAAGTTTTTTGAGAACACTGCTTTGTCCAGGCCAACCTTCTACGCAATGGTAACGAGCCAATACGCGCTTTACGTTACCGTCCAAAATAGAGTGACGCTGGCCCAGCGCCAGGGCAAGGATTGCTCCTGCGGTGGAACGACCAATACCCGGAAGCGCTGTTAACTCATCCAGCGTTTTTGGAAATTCTCCGGAGTAATGGTCCGCTACGATCCGGGCCGCGCGATGCAAGTTACGTGCTCTAGCATAGTAGCCCAATCCAGACCAAAGACTCAGTATTTCGTCTAGGCTAGTTTCCGCGAGAACACCCACCGTCGGATACCGATCCATGAAGCGTTCAAAAAACGGGACTACCGTAGCTACCCGCGTCTGCTGAAGCATGATCTCAGAAACCCAGATCGAGTATGCCTTGCGATTACGCTGCCAAGGAAGGCCGTGGCGCCCATGCTTAGTGTGCCAAGCGAGCAAATGTTGAGCAAAAGAATCCACTTAGTGAGTTACAAAATCTGGACCAGCTCCTTGGACTTGCGAACCAGCCGAATGTTCTCGAGAAAGTGATTCAATTCGATTTAGCGCTCCTTCCCCTCCCTCGAGTAGACGTCTCTTCAGCGCCCAAGGGCCAATAATTGGAGGCAACCAAAAATCAGGCTCCAACACCACACGATAAATGAGATTGGTCCCATTTCCTTCGGGTTCGAGGATCCACTCAGAAACGCTATAACGGAAATCACTCTGCGCGGGCAGTGTGGTTGTGTGAATAAACCCAGGTTCTCGCGTTTCCAAGCGCTCAACCCGGGTCATATTTTTGCAAAAGAAAAGTACGCAGCCCCTCATCCGAGTGTAGATCACCGGTATACCGTCTGCAGCGGGCTCCATGAATCCACTCTCCTCGTAGACCCGTGAAATACGGGTAAAATGCTCATAATCTGTGAGCACGTGGAAAATCGCTTCCCGTGGTGCATCCACATAGGTATGGGAGGTCAGTTCGTACCGTCCCGAACGATACTCAACTTTTAGGTCATGGATGACAGCAGCTAAACCAACACCAGAAAAACAAGAAACACCAAGAACAAAAAACGCGAGACGTAAAAATTTCTTCATCTCTCTATCATCACAATAATCGTAAAAAGATCAGTATTGCAGTGACCATATCTTGTCTGAGCTAAAAAAGACGCCTTCTGGAGCGGGTGAGGGGAATTGAACCCCCATCATCAGCTTGGGAAGCTGAGGTTCTACCATTGAACTACACCCGCAAATCTACAATACCAATAGTGTACCTACCACTCTGACCGAACCCAATAGTGCCTGCCGACAAAGGAATAAAGTCAGCCCTGAGTGATCAGGTTAATTATTAAAGGTGCTCTTTAAGAGGGCCGCTTATGGCTGTTTAGCTTTCAAAAACGATAAATCTAGGAGAGTAAAGATTTTCTTAAGGGCTAACAGATTGAAAATGCTCAAGAATTAGTTTTAAGGGTACTAATTTGAAATTCTGATTTTCTTTGCCCCCTAATCTGGATTCGTTGAGTCCATCTTGAGCAATCAAGATGCCTCCGGCAAAAGGCCCTGACAAGTCGCCAAAAAAAACTTCGATGCCGTCAGTGTCTGAAGCCCCGTCGATATAGCTACCCCCTACGGCTTCGTGATCGGTGATTAAAAACCTTCCTAAATATCTATTTGATCCATCTCGCTCAAAAACAATGAAATCATCAGACCCCTGGGAAGACACTATTAGTAAGCCCTTTTTTTCGCTTGGTACAATTGCCAACCCTTCTGAATCTCCCTCTAAATGACCTCCATATTGTTTCGATACATCTACTGTTTGAACCTCGGATTCAACTGGTCTCGCTAATACTTTATAGACTCCATTGTTCTCATCTTCCTGTGAGAAATATAAATAACCTCTACTGTCATCTACGACGCATCCTTCGGACACGGAACTTGTTCGAATTTCTCGAACCATATTTAACCGAGCTGGAAATATACTTTCTACTAGATACTGGCGGATCGTCAAGCTTTCCTCGTCACTAACAAAAATATAGGTTTCATCATTTTCATTGTCCTTAAAAAGGCACAAGCCGTAGATCGTGACTAAATCCGTAACCACTCGATTTCCACTGTATTCAACCAGTTCACCTTTGTCACTGATTGAAAAAAAATCAATGGAATTCAAGTCCCTATTGGTTCCTACCAGTATAGAGACCTCGATATCATCCAAGAGATACCCCGCTCTGACATCTATATTGTTAATTCTGCCCACGCCAACGAACTGTATCTGCTCTCCAGCTAGATTATAGGCATAAATTCCTGCTTCTTTATCGGTTCCAAATATCACGCTCTTTGAAGAATCAACTATATTCAACCAAAAGGCCGGGTCATCAGCTGCATCGCCCTGGCTGGCTACTGGTGTCGTTTCTATAACCGGATAAGTTTCTAATATTTTTTGGGCATAAGATATTTGATAACCAAGCAGCACCGTTGCAACTAAAGGGGGGAAAATACTTCTTGAATGCATTACAAAGGAATTCCTAAATTCAAAAAATGCGTAGCTATCTTCATTTCCTGGCTGAAAGTGGGGTAACGTAGACTGAAATACTGATACAGCTCCGCACCTCATCTAACACTTAATGCATAGCCCTAGCCACATCCGCTTCACCAAGGAAGTCTACTAGTATCGAGAAAATAATAGTACTCCGGAGAATTCAGATAATTCATTTTTTCGCTTAACCGAACTGCCGAGTTAGATTTTTTTTTGTATCCTGTTGCTCTGCAATAGATAGTTTTTTTATGAAACCAAAACATTTCCGAAAAATTCGTAGCTTTGTTCGACGTCCAGGCCGTACCACTAATGCCCAACAAAGAGCATTGGCGACTTTGATGCCCATCTTCGGGATTCCCTTTGAGGAACGAAAAATAGATTTTCTGCAAATCTTCGGGCGCGATGCACCAAAAGTGCTAGACATCGGTTTTGGAGACGGAGAGGGCCTTTTTAGCCTTGCGGTAAATCATCCTGATATCGACTATCTTGGTGTAGAGGTACATGAACCAGGCATCGGTCATCTATTATTGTTATTAGAAAGATCCGGAATCACCAACTTAAAGATCATTCAAAGAGACGTCATGGAAGTTCTGGGGAAAATGCTTCCGATGGCATCTTTTGAAGTAGTTAATCTTTTCTTCCCCGATCCCTGGCCAAAAAAAAGACACCATAAAAGACGCCTTGTCCAAGCTAACTTCGTAGAAGCAATCGCTAAGATACTAAAACCAGGCGGGCTATTACACATTGCCACTGACTGGACAGATTACACTGAGCATATAGAAAACCTTTTTTTGGAAACCGACAAATTCATGGAAAAATCACCCAAAACATTGGCGATGCAGACTTTGGCCCAGCGCCCACCCACAAAATTTGAGCGCAGGGGCAAGCTTCTGGGACACGCTGTAAGGGACCTTTACTATAAGAGAAATGCAGATTAATGCATCTTTAGGAAAATCTTGGAGCTACTTCAAGCATAGCCCGCAATTCTTCCTTCCTAGCAAAGATTTTTTCATCCCTCATCTCAATAACAATAGACTGAAGATTTTCGCCTGAACACGGACCTTCTACACAAAATCCGTCGTGGATTCGAAATCGCGCTCCATGAGAATTACAAAGAATCAAGCTTCCATCCCGCGTCAAAAACCGATCCGGAGTCCAATTCAGTTGATGCCCAGCATGTGGACACTGGTTAACATATGCAAACACTTCATTCCGCTGCCTTACTAGAAAAAAAGCCAGCGGATACTCACCCTCTTCCCACAAAAATTGCCGCGTACCTGGATCAGGTATGTCATCCAAGCTACACAGGGGAAAATGATCTTCTATCATGGAACCCTCAAGTTAGCTTTTGTTTATGTTCCACCCTAGACTAACGAAAAATTAACTAACGGTTTGCTGGTTAGTTTTTTTGATAAAGTAAAGACTGAGTAAAATTGCAGGTAACCCCATGCAGGCAGCATAGATAAAGAAATTAAAATAACCCACAAGGTCAACAATAAATCCCGAGCCACCTGCTAAAAATTTTGCAGGTACTGTAGCTAACAAGAAAAGCAAGGCATACTGAGTCGCTGTAAAATTCTGGTTTGTTAATGAGGACAAATACGCAATTAGGGCGGTACCGGCTAATCCTTGGCTAAAATTATCTAATGTAATCGTAACAGTTAATGCCATCAGATCGTGGCCAATTATATCTAATACTGCAAAGGCAAGGTTAGTTAAACAAACTAAAATAGCGCCTACCAATAACGTTTTTATTATATTAAATCTATAGACAAACAAACCCCCTGCGAATGCCCCCAAAAGAGTAATTATAATTCCGAATGCATTCGTTATGATGGCAACTTCTTCTTTCGTAAAACCCGTTTCGTTATAAAAGGGCATAGCCATAGGGCCTAAGACTATATCGCTAAAGCGATAGGTCACTACCAGCAGAATAATAAAAAATAATTGTCCCTCAAGACGTTTTGATAAATCCCCAAATGGCTCCAGGTATGACTCTTTAAACCAGAGTGCGGGCTCATTTACTATTGAAATATAGTCCCTTAAAACCCTTGTTGGTTCAGGTACTTTCTTCACCGTAAATAAGGCAATAGCAAGCATTAGAAAAGCAGCTACAGCGTATGCTGTAGACCAGTCAAAGAAACTAGCTATAAAAAAAGTTGCTACTTGGGAAATCATGAAGGCGACTCGCCATCCCCCTTGGTACATGGCGGTGGCTTCTCCAAGCTCTCTTTCATCTACTAACTCGATGCGCATTGCATCTATACAAATGTCTTGGGTAGCGGAAGAAAAACCAACGGTTAATGCAAAAATTACCAGAATACCTAGGGATTCATTTGGATTCGAAGAAGCCATTCCTAGAAGGGCGAAAGCGATGAAGATTTGACTAAGAATTAGCCAGCCTCTTCTCTGCCCCAGAAGATTTGAAAGTATGGGTAATCTAAATCTATCAATGAAAGGTGACCATACTGCCTTAAAGGAATATGTAAGAGTTATCCAAGACAATAGGCCTATAGTAGTTCTATTAATTCCAGATTCTGATAGCCAAAAATTTAAAGGGTCAATCAGCATGCCATAGGGTAGGCCTGCGCAAAAACCCAGAAAAAGAACAATAAACAATCTCGGCTGAAAATAGCCAAGCAGGGAATTTCTCCACGATGCCATCATCTAGAAAATAAACCCTCCGGGCCTGCGTAGCACCATTATGGGAAACAAATACCTGGATCCTGTTAGGTGTCTATGACAAGTCAAATTTCTCTCCGTCAAAAATCATAATCAATCGTCAGCGGAGCATGATCCGAAAACCACTTTTTTTTGTAAATGGAAACATTTTGGACTTGCTCTCTAAGTTCCGGACTTATGAGCTGATAGTCGATACGCCAGCCGACGTTCTTCTCCCGAGCCCGACCACGATTTGACCACCAGGTATACTGATCCGGGCCCTGATTGATAACCCTGAAGGCGTCAACAAACCCAATTTTCTCCAGCACGCGCTCCATCCAATCACGCTCCTCCGGAAGAAACCCTGAATTTTTTTGATTGGGCCGCCAGTTCCTCAAATCTATCGCCTTGTGAGCAATATTAAAATCACCACACAAAATGTACGGCAAGCGTCTACGGCGCAACTTAACCAGATGTTTTTCAAAACAATCAAGAAAACGGAACTTAGCCTGTTGACGTATCTCCCCTGACGAACCCGAAGGTAGATATACACTAACTACAGCAATGTTTTCAAAAATAGCTTCTAAATATCTACCTTCAGCATCGAATTCCTCTTTACCTAGCCCTTTGATGACTTTTTTTGGCCTAGACCGGCTGTAGATAGCAACCCCACTGTAACCGGGTCGACGAGCTTCAAATAGAGTACGATGGAAGCCCTTTTGATGATATGCAGATTCTTGTAGCTGTGCCGCTTGGGCCTTGAGTTCCTGCACGCAGAGCACATCTGCCCGCTGCCTTGAAAACCACGAAAAAAAACCTTTTCGAGTCGCGGATCGTAGACCGTTCGCATTAAAACTAATAACTCTCAAAATATATGTTTAACCGCCCCAAGTTAATAGGAGCGCTGTATCATACAGTAGAGACTTGGACGTTATTTATGGAAACCTACAAAAAACAATTCTTGGAATTATCTCTAGAATTTGGCGCCCTGCAATTTGGAGAATTTACTCTTAAATCAGGACGAGTCAGTCCTTATTTTTTTAATGCAGGACTTTTTGATACAGGTCAGGCGATCTCAAGACTGGGCCGATGCTACGCATCTGCCTTAGCGGCCCTAGATTTGGAATACGACATGATTTTCGGACCTGCATACAAGGCAATTCCCTTAGTAGCGCTCACGGCATCTGCACTAGCCGAACAGCACGGCATGGATTGCCCTTTCGCCTACAATCGAAAGGAGGCAAAAGATCATGGAGAAGGTGGGGTAATCATTGGCGCACCCATAAAGGGTCGTGTCCTTATATTGGATGATGTAATAACCGCTGGAACAGCAATTAAAGAGACTGTCAGCATCATCCGTGGAGCTGGAGGCATTCCGTCAAGCATCATTGTAGCGCTTGACCGGGAGGAGGTGGGCAATAGCGGCCGCATGCCTGCAATCCAAGAACTTGAGGCAGAGTTGTCTGTGCCAATTCGAAGTGTTGTTTCACTTAGAGATTTAATAAATTACCTGAAGGCGGGTAGTGAGTTTTCAGAATATCTGCCTGCTGTTCAGGCCTACCAGAAACGTTATGGGTCTACCGCCTAGATTGTGTTACCTGATAAATAAAGGGGACCTGCTAAGTTCTGCCAGTATGACCGAAACCCTGCTTGCCCCGCGCACTTTCCGTAAATTCTTCCACCATTTCAAACTCTGCCTGAACTACCGGGACCACCACAAGCTGAGCAATACGTTCACCAGGTTGTATAGAGAAAGTTTTCGAACCTCTATTCCAACAAGAAATGAGCAATTCCCCCTGGTAATCTGAATCAATCAATCCCACTAGATTCCCGAGCACAATCCCGTGCTTATGGCCAAGCCCAGAGCGCGGCAAAATCATTGCGGCCAGCTTAGGATCCCCTAGGTAAATTGCCAAACCAGAAGGAATAAGTTCGCATGCGCCAGGCTTAAGCTCCAGAGGGCTTGCTATGCAAGCCCGCAAATCAACTCCTGCAGAACCCTCAGTTCCCCGCTCAGGAAGTGCAATCTTGTTCCCCAAGCGTTCATCTAGAATTTTGAGCTGAACTCTCCCGGCCATTTAGGCTCGAGCAGCCTGAGAAGAGACACTTCTTTCCGTCCGAGCACTGTGATAATGCTCTGCGATAAGCCTGATGAGCCGGCGGGCCAGAACCAGCTTAGTGGCCTGCGCCAACTCTATCTGCCCACCGTGCCAAAGAACAGTCAAGGCATTGGTTTCCTGATCAAAACCGCAATCTGGTCCAACCCTATTTGCGGCGATCATATCTAGCCCCTTGTCATCGAGTTTTTTCTGTGCATGAGCCTTTACATCCTGGGTCTCTGCCGCAAAACCGACGGTAAAGGGACCATTCGTGATACTCGCAACCTCAGCTAAGGTATCCCGGGAACGCACCAGATCCAAGCTAATTTCCATGCTCTTGCGTTTAATTTTTTGGCTCGATGCTGCTTGTGGCCGATAATCGGAAACGGCCGCACAGGCAATAAAAAGATCTATATCCTGAACGCGCTGCCAAACTTGCTCGTACATTTCTTCAGCCGTCTCCACACTTAAAACCTTGACACCGCTCGGTGGATCTAGTGCCACCGGACCGCTTACAAGAACCACTTCAGCCCCTGCCGCCTGTGCTGCAGAAGCTAACGCAAAACCCATTTTTCCTGAGCTTCGATTAGTAATGTAGCGAACCGGATCTATTGGCTCACGAGTCGGTCCCGCGGTTATGATGACCTTTGTATTTTTGAGTAACTGACTTGCCAATTTTTTGGGATCCTCAAAAACTGCTTCAATTAACTGGGAAGGCTCCATCATGCGGCCAAGGCCTTCTTCTCCGCAAGCCTGCTTCCCTTCAGCGGGACCAATGATCCGCACTCCACGATTTGCAAGCAACTTCACATTTGCTTGAACCGCTGGGTGAGCCCACATCGCATTATTCATAGCTGGAGCTAAAAAAACTGGTGCCCTCGTAGCAAGACACAAGGTAGATAACAAGTCATGCGCTGACCCCGAAGCCAGACAACTAATACAGCTTGCAGTTGCAGGAGCAATCAATACGAGGTCTGCCCAACGGGCCAGTTCTATGTGTCCCATGGCATTCTCAGCAGCCTCATCCCACAAATCATCCCTAATGCGACGGCCTGAGACAGCTTGCAATGAAAGTGGCGAAACGAATTTCCGAGCCTCTGAGCTCATAACCACTTGCACAAGACAACCGCGCTCGATAAGTCCCCTTACTATTTCTGGACTCTTATAAGCAGCAATTCCACTGGTTATGCCTAGCAAAATCCTTGGCCTGTGGGTTGTTTCAGAATTTGTCATAGAAATACTTTTCTTATTAAAGAATACTGCGTCTACGGAACATTTTACACGACATGAACTAATTTTCCTGCAAGGTCAGAAACTTAGCTCCACACACTGACTCAGTTAAGTGACTGTGTTTGCTCGCTAATATCTCTCAAGGCCCAGAGTGACAAGTCTTTTCATATGATGTTAACTGGTTCACGTGCGTACAACCTTAGCTTCTTTGGGTCAAGCCACCTTGCTCACTAACTGGTCAATGGGTATAGTGCCCGCCTTCTTGTTCGGTACTCGTATTAGGATAGGAACATGTCTAGAGTCTGCCAAATCACCGGCAAACGCCCAATGTCAGGAAATAACGTTTCCCACGCCAATAACAGAACTCGCAGACGCTTTCTGCCTAATCTGCATTCACAGCGCTTTTGGCTTGAAAGCGAAAAAAAATATATCAAACTTAGGATAAGTCACAAAGGTCTGCGCATCATTGAGAAACTTGGTATAGAGAAGGTAGTAGAGGATCTGCGGGCCCGCGGGGAAAAGATCTGAAGGAAATAGGTCATGCGAGAAAAAATAAGACTTATGTCAACAGCTGGTACCGGACATTACTACACTACTACCAAAAACCGGCGCCTTCACCCTGAAAAGATGGAGGTGAAGAAATACGATCCCAAAATCCGCAAACACGTCGTATATAAAGAGACAAAAATCAAATAAAAAGGGCTCGGCTGTCTTCTCCGGTAGCCTTTTTATAAAAGAGCGATGTTGAATTCTTTTCGAAGGCTATGCTGTAGCAGGAATAGAGCGAAAAGATTGCAGATAAGAAGAAAATTCCTGAAGGCCTTTGTTCCCACTCGCCTCGGCCTTTGCGCACCAACTCCGAAAATCTGCCAATAAGTTTTCATTACTGGAATGATTGCCTTCCCAGAGGTCCTTAAGCTCATTCCGAAACGATAGCACCATCTGAACACTCGGAGAACCCTCTACAATCTCTAACAGCCGCTGCTTGGAAAGCTCATCCAGCATACTAGGATGCCAAGTCAGAAGCTTTTTAGTCTGTTTGATTACGCCGGAATTTTTTTGATCTGGATCACCCAAATCCCTTCTAAGTACAGGAAGAATGACGCTGTGGGTGTAGTGCCGTAACACGTGCATTCTGTTCACTATGATTGCCCTCAGCGCATCGATGTCAGGAGCACTCGGCTCTACATTCATTTCCGGTATGGGGGCTACCCGTTTGATTTTGGCCAAACCCAGCGCAGAAAAAACCTTTAGGTGCAACCACCCCATATCTACTTCCCAGGGTCGCCAAGAAAATTTCGCTGAGCTAGGAAATGCATGATGGTTATTGTGAAGCTCTTCTCCCGCCACAAAAATCCCAATGGGCCAAAGATTTGTTGACACGTCATCGGTCTCGAAATTGCGGTAGCCCTTTGCATGGCACAAACCGTTAATAACCCCGGCCGCCAGCAAAGGCATGGTAATGAGCTGACAAGCCGTGACAATAATTCCAGGAGCCCCAAACAGAACTAAATTGATCAAGACCAATAAAAAAATTCCGCTAAACCGCAGTCGATAGACCTTGCGTTCTAGCCAGTCCTCCGGAGTACCTCGACCATATTTCTCACAAGTTTCGGGCTTTCTCGCTTCAGCTTGGTATAGCTCAGCTCCTTCCAACAAAACTTTTTTCAGCCCAAACATTCGGGGGCTATGTGGATCCCCCTCGCGCTCACACATCGCATGATGCTTCCGATGGACTGCCACCCATTCCTTGGTAGAGGCACCAGTATTCATCCATAGCCAAAAACGGAAAAAATGCCTAAGTGCCGGGTGAAGATCGACAGATCTGTGGGCCTGGTCCCGATGGTAGTAAAGAGTAATTCCTATCATCGTAATATGCATGAAACCAAGTGTTGTCAGTACATAGCCCAACAAACTCAAGTCTAGCAAGCCATGCTGATATTCAAGTAGAAACTGCACCATTCAAAAACCCCCGTCTCCTGCGGCAGCGGCCAAACTATAGCTGATCCTGTGAATCTACTCCACGCTTATATGCCATTTTCCACAAGGATGACCATGGCATAGATGCTCAAGCAACCGATACTTGGCCATTTATCCTTGTAGCGCTTAAGCTCGCACCATGCCAGAGTTACCTGAAGTAGAAACCATTCGGCGCGGGCTTGAGCCTTTGATAGCCTATCAGTTCATATCGAATGTAGACGTTAGGGAGTGGCGCCTTCGGTGGCCGGTTACACGAAATCTTGCTGGGCTATTACGAGGCCAGCAAATATTACAACTCGGACGGAGAGCTAAATACCTACTCATCAAAACCAGTAACGGTACGCTGCTTGTGCACCTTGGTATGTCAGGGAGCCTCTTTTATTTGCCTTCCGTTACTCCATCAACTACTCACGATCACATTGATATTATCTTTCGTGGTGGCTCTTGTCTCCGCTTCAATGATCCACGGCGCTTTGGAAGTATTCATTTCACCACTCAACCGAAATTACATCGACTACTGGCAAAACTCGGGCCCGAACCTCTGGAAAAAGATTTTTCTGCCAAATATTTGATTCATGTATCAAAAAATCGCCGAGTCGCTATCAAAAACCACCTCATGAATGGTCAAATTATTGCTGGCTTAGGCAATATTTATGCAACTGAAGCATTGTTTAGGGCAGGAATCCATCCTGCCCGGCACGCTGGACGGATATCTGCCGCGCGTTTTAGTAGACTCGTGCAGGTGATTCGTGAAGTTCTGAGTGAAGCGATTAGAAATGGAGGAACTCCGCTAAAAGATTTTGTTGGATTTACTGCCTTGATCTTTAGGATAATAACTTATTTTAAGCCATTTAGGGTATTTTCTTCTATAAGTTTTTTATTACTCTCAATAGCTTTCTTTGTTTTTCTTT
>CAYXIJ010000005.1:15436-94415 GCA_964465375.1 uncultured Gammaproteobacteria bacterium
GAAGCTATTAGAAATGGAGGAACTACGCTAAAAGATTTTGTTGGAGGCGACGGACGACCGGGGTTCTTTCAACAGTCGCTCAATGTTTATGGTCGATTAGGTGAACCTTGTTTCACTTGCGGGGCACCTATTAAGCGTACTATCCAAAGTCAGCGCGCGAGTTATTATTGCCCTCGCTGTCAACGGTGACAGCCTTGGCTTTAATCTTTAAGTCACCTTAATCACCCATTGCGATGCCCTCTCGGCGAGGATCTGCGCCGCCCTGCAGCAACTTTCCGGTGGCCGTGTAATCAATGGTGATCCCATGCAGTCCACTGTTGAGGACTCGAGTACGCACCTCGTGGCCCAAAGCCTCAAGAGCATCTTGGTGCTGCTCAAGACCGGTAGAATTCTCAAGCTCTATTGGGCCTGTTTGTGCTAAAAAATGTGGTGCATCTATTGCCTCTTGAATGTTTCTCTCCCAATCCAAAACACCGAGAAGCGCTTGAGTGACATAATTAATGATGCGCGTCCCACCTGGCGAACCGATTAGCACACGGAGCCGGCCATCAGTATCAAAAACCATAGTAGGTGACATACTACTTAACGGTCTCTTGCCCGATTCAACTCGGTTCGCTACCGGCCTGCCGTCCCTTTCCGGTTGATACGAAAAATCAGTGAGCTGATTGTTGAGAATAAATCCGCCGACCATCAATTGACTTCCAAATACCATCTGGATAGTGGTAGTCATAGAAACCCCTGCGCCCCATTGATCTACAACCGAGAAATGACTGGTTGAAGTCCAATCACTGTGAGCACCTGGAGAAAAATTCCATGCTGTCAGTTCACCCGGGGATCCCGGCTGAGGCTCCGACATAGCGCGTCCCAGTTTAATAAGCGATGCCCGCTCAGCTAGGTAAGACGGGCTTAAAAGCAACGAGACCGGTACATCGACAAAATTGTCATCCGCAAGATATAGATTTCGATCTGCGTAGGCAAGACGGCTTGCCTCAGAAACAACATGGATTGCTTCAACTAAATTATCTCCCAAGCTAGCAATATCAAACTCCTGCAAAATACCCAAAATTTGTTGCACTGTAATACCACCAGAAGAAGGCAACCGCGGACCACAAATTTTCCACTGACGGTATGGGGTACAAATTGGATCAAGCTTCTGTGCCGCGTAATTTTCCATGTCAGATAACGCAAGTCTTCCAGGGCGAATTGAGTTGCCGCTTACCGCTGCCACGATCTCTCGTGCAAGACCCCCTGAATACATCACTTCCGCGCCACCCTTGGCTAACTTCCGAAGTGTCTCCGCATAATCACGATTTACTAGAAGATGGCCAACCTTTTTAGGAGCACCATTATGATCGTAGTAATGTTGGGTAAAATATTCGGCCTCCGCCCTCTGTTGATACTGACTCAGCAAAAAATAAAGGCGACTTGAAATTTCAAATCCTTTTTCTGCAAGCTCGATGGCTGATGTAAAAAGTTCTGGCCATGGTAATCGTCCATTTTCCTGATGAGCTTGCTCAAGCATACGCAAAACTCCTGGCACGCCTACGGACAGCCCCCCTATGGCACTGTCCCGATACTCAATCGTTTGGCCATTTTGGTCCAAAAACATGTCAGGTGTAGCTAATGCAGGAGCCGTCTCGCGACCTTGATAGGTCACAATCCGAGCAGAATCTTCCGATGCTTCGGGCGCAGGGGAAAACAGCATGAAGGCGCCTCCCCCAATGCCGGACGATTGAGGCTCAACCATTGAAAGTACAAGCTGTATTGCAATGGCAGCATCCACCGCATTTCCACCAGCTCTCAGAATCTCAAGGCCCGCTTCTGTAGCCCAAGGATTTGCAGTGACAACCATTTGTTGAGTCGACTGAACAGGCTCGTCAGCTTCAATCGGAGTAACAAATGCAAGTACCCCAACCAGCACCGCAACACCTATTCGCCTACAAAACCTAGAATGAGCAGGAAATACAATCACGGGTAAACACCATGCACTACAGGAAAAATCGTTAACGGGCCTTCTTTTTTTTCAGTTTCTTCTGGACACAAGGATGAACGAAAGATGATAGATCTCCACCGAATTCTGCAATTTCCCGAATTAGGCTGGATGATATAAAAGAGTTGTGTATTTGGGGTGCTAAAAAAACCGTATCCACTGCCTCAGCAAGGTGTCGATTCATGGTAGCGAGTTGAAATTCGTATTCGAAATCACCAGCTACCCTAACCCCCCTTACAATACACCCAAGTCCATTTGTTTTAGCAAACTCGACCGTCAGGCCATCGTAGCTCATTATCTTTACGGCAACCAAGTCACTCAACACTTGTTCCACTAGATCGACCCGCTCCTGCAAAGAAAACATAGGTTCCTTGGAAGGATTTTCGGCAATCGCAACGATAAGCGGATCAAACAGAACGGCAGCACGACGGATCAAATCTTCATGCCCCCGAGTAATAGGGTCAAAGGTACCTGGCAATACCGCGCCGATGCTCATAGTTAAAAATACCATGTTGGCTGTTTCCCCATTCTAGCTCCCGCAGCCCTGTCCGTCATGTTATTAGCCACTAAACAGAGATTAATCCGTAACTCACCTTCCCCGCTCGGCTTTCTCGCCAAATTTTTCCGAGTCCGCTAACTGAAGATATTCCCTCAGTGCTTGGTCTTTCCACATAAATCAATGCACTGCGTCCACACCAAACCGGGAGCAAATCCACTAAGGCCACTAGAGACATTTCATATGGGGGATCCAAAAAAACAATATCGAAACAATCCTCTTTTGGATCGACTAGAAAATTTGTAACTTCTTCTTCAACAATTTTAGCCCTAGCATTAAGCCGCTTTGCATGCCTCCCCAGTGAAGCTAGAAGTGCTGGATCTCGCTCCACAAACCAAGTTTCGTCGGCTCCCCGTGACAATGCCTCAAAACCGAGCGCGCCGGTACCAGCAAAAAGATCTAAGCAACGCGCACCTGATAAATCATTGGCTAACCAATTAAATAAAGTCTCTCGAACCCTGTCCGGTGTAGGTTTTACCGATGTGTTGGCTGGAAAATCCAGTCGCATTCCGCGCCATTCACCACCGATGATTCGTACAGCGTTTCGATGTTTTCTGGCTGCTCGCTTTTTTGTCATTAACTATAAACCCTACTTTGGCTACCAATGAATGCCCTAATACGAACCCCGAAGCAAGGGTCCGGCTATAATTCTATGCAACCGGCCATGATACGCTCGACACCGACTCTCGTAATGCTAAAAAACAAAAACCGACAAAACATGTCAAGGCTGGAGAAATAAATCGCTTAATCAACATTGAGGGGCTATGAAACTGTGATTCATTTCGAGAATGTATACAAACGCTACCCAAACGGCAGGGAAGCACTTAAAGGTATTAGTTTCCAAATGGACAAAGGAAATATAGCTTTTCTAACAGGCCCTTCTGGTGCTGGTAAAAGTACGGTGCTCAAACTCATAGCACTGATAGAGAGACCAAGCCGAGGTACAGTATTAATCAACAGCCAAAACACGTCCCGAATGCACCGTCGCCGCATACCATATTTTCGCCGTCAGATTGGAACCATTTTTCAGGATCATAAACTGCTTTATGACCGAACGGTCTTTGATAACGTAGCCCTGCCGTTGGTCATTGCCAGGCTACAACACCGGGAAATAGCCCGACGGGTACGCGCATCCCTAGACCAAGTCGGCTTACTGAGGCACGAACAGCAATTACCACTTGGTCTTTCAGCTGGTGAGCAACAACGAGTAGGGATTGCTCGTGCGATAGCTGGTAGACCAGAGCTAGTCATTGCTGATGAGCCTACTGGCAACCTAGACCCAACGCTATCTTTAGAAATCATGCAGCTCTTTATGCGATTTAATGAAGTGGGGGTCACTATCCTAATCGCGACCCATGATCTAAAACTCATCGATCGCCTAGGCCAAAACCAATTTAAGCTACTGGATGGTAAATTGATGAATGGATCCGACGATTCCTTAGGGGTAGTTACTCAAGCATGATTAAATTTCTTATTCATTATTGGTCCATCCACCTTCAGAATTTTCTGGGGGCATTCGGACGTCTATCGCGACAACCATTGAGCAGTCTAATGACGATTTCCGTGATCGCCATTGCTCTAGCATTGCCCGCTGGATTGCGTGTACTCCTGACTAATGTTGAACTCTTGAGCAATGCTTGGGAAAGGACAACTGATTTGTCGGTCTATCTGAAAATGGACGTCGATGAATTTGAAGCTCAGCGCCTGGCAACCGAAGTAGAATCGAGAAACGACGTTAGCCAAGTGCAGCTAATAAATAGCGATCAAGCATTAGAGGAATTTCGCACCTACTCAGGCCTTGGCGTAGCCCTAGAGGCCCTAGAAGCAAACCCCCTTCCCCACTCTCTTGTAATAAGACCTGCCGGTGGCATCCAAGACAACGTAGAAGAGCTGGTTAATGTACTGGAATCGTTGGATCAAACAGCTTTCGTACAACTGGATACAGATTGGGTGGAAAGGCTGCGAGGGATTCTGGAATTGACTCGGTACTTAGTTGATTTTGCTACCGCCCTACTTGGGCTAACAGTCATATTGGTGATAGGAAATACTATTCGCCTAGAAATCGGTGGCCGACGCGACGAGATTGAGGTTGTGAAGCTAGTTGGCGGAAGCGATGGTTTTGTAAGACGTCCCTTTCTTTACCTAGGTTTCTTGTACGGCCTCCTTGGAGGACTGATGGCAGGGTGCTTGATCGCTCTTTCTTTGTTGCTCCTAGGAGAGCCAGCTAATTCCCTGGCAGCACTGTACGACTCCGACTATCAAATCAGTGGGCTCACGCTTCCTGAGACAGCACTACTTTTAGGGGCTGGCGCAGCCCTAGGATGGGCAGGAGCTGGCTTGGCTGCGGTGCGTCATTTGCGCGCCTTTGAGCCTACATAACACCTGATTTATCAGCAAAAATGTGTTGAATTTCCTAGAAAAAGGATTAATGGTTAGCACTCTCCAATATAGAGTGCTAATATTGTATCTTCGTAGGAGGTAATAGCCTGTGACGAATATAGTAGCCCTCAAAGATAACGAGGCCGTCCTTTCCGGACCAATTGGAAGCTTAGATAGCTACATCCAGGCTGCAGGCGCTATTCCTATTCTGAGTGCAGAGGAGGAATTCAAGCTTGCTACCCAACTCCAGAAAGACGGTGACCTAGAAGCCGCACAACGTCTGGTTCTGTCACATCTGCGCTTTGTTGTCCACATTGCGCGGGGCTATTCCGGTTACGGACTACAACTGAGTGACCTGGTTCAGGAAGGCAATGTTGGTCTTATGAAGGCAGTAAAGCGCTTTGATCCTGCTGTTGGGGTTCGGCTCGTGTCGTTCGCGGTTCATTGGATTCGGGCAGAGATACACGAATTCGTCTTAAAAAATTGGCGTCAGGTGAAGGTAGCAACAACCAAAGCTCAAAGAAAACTTTTTTTTAACCTGCGTGGCGCAAAGAAACACCTAGGCTGGCTGTCCGCGGCTGAAACTGCAGCCGTCGCCCAAGACCTTGGTGTTAGCGTCCAAGAGGTTACTAGGATGGAGCAACGTCTGGCGGGTCGCGATCTCTCTTTTGATCCTTCCCCATGTGAAGACGAGGAATTCGCACCATCAGCCTACTTGCCTAGCCCTGACAGCGATCCGGCTGAGGCAGTAGAACGGCATGACTGGCAGAGGGATTCTCACGAACGTTTGGCACTCGCTTTGGGTGGACTAGATAAGCGAAGCCAAGATATTGTTAGACGACGCTGGCTCGGTGAAAAAAAATCCACCCTGCACGAGTTAGCATCTGAATACCAAGTTTCTGCTGAGCGTATTCGTCAAATCGAAGTAAATGCCATCAGTAAACTCAAGGGACTCATGGGGTAAGTAGGGCGAACAGCCGTGACTCTTTGCAAGGGTGTACACTCTAAGGTATGCCGAGAAAGTTCGTTGCCATTGTTGAAGATCAAACAGATGTGCAGAACAATTATGTCGATGCACTGCGCCGAGAAGGTTATAGGGCCCGAGGTTACGATAGCGGAGAAAAGGCCTTAGAGGCGTTTCAGAATAAACTTCCAGACCTGGTCATTATCGACATAAATCTAGGCGAAGGAATAGACGGACTTGATCTCTGTGCAGAGCTTCGGTCTCGTTCTGAAACGTTACCGATCATGATCCTGACGGCTAAAGATGGTGAGATCAACCAAGCGGCTGGCCTTACCAGGGGAGCCGATGATTATATAACCAAGAGTACGAGTCTCGATCTTATAATGATTAGGATCCGGGTCTTGCTTCGCAGAACAGAGGCGCTAAAAAATCCGCGAGTGGATCAAGAAAGGGTACTCAATGAAGGTTCACTGAAACTGGACCTTGTTCGGATAGAAGCAGAATGGAAAGAGGTGCCCGTAGAGCTCAATTTGACAGAGTTCTGGATCGTTCAATTGCTGGCGAGTCAGCCAGGGCGTCCTTTTAGTCGCAGTGAGCTCATGAATGCGCCGGTCAATGCTGATCCACGCTGGGATAACAGAGACCGAAATATAGTCCTAGAAAATGCATCGGTCACGCAACAAATAAAACGCGTACGTGCGCGTTTTATTGCTGTAGATCAAGACTTCGATGCTATTCAAACTGTCTATGGCCGTGGGTATCGCTGGATGTCTGGGTAACCACATGTCGTTGCGTTTCAAGTTCTCATTCGGTGGCCTGCTCGTCCTCATAATTCCTTGGATCAATTACCTGTACATCCAAGAAATGGAGAGCATACTTCGTGGCGGCTTGGAGCACTCTGCGCTTGCAGAGGTGACGAGGATAGCCCAAGAACTTGCAAACCCCGAATTTTCCCTGGCCGGACTTCCCACCGAAACCCAAGTACCCGAGGACTCCGAATCTGGCCGCCAAACAATATATGCCCACCCTCTATCATCAACACCGGCAATTGACGGTCGACGGGATGACTGGGTTCCGGACATAAATTTTGGGACCACCTTAGTCGAAAAGCACCAGTATTGGGCCGGCACAACAAATCGCAACCTCTATCTCTTTTTCGATGTTGTGGACACTCAGCAGGTTTTTGAGGATCCCCAGGCAGGGACAAGTGGTGACCGAGTTGTTTTACACCTCGGCGCACGGAATCGGTTTCTGGTATTCAGTACTAGCACTGCTGAAAGTCTGGTGATTCCACATTACACGGCCCCAGGCAATTTCTCGCCGATAGATGAATACAGGCAAGATTCACACGGATATTTCAGGCAAACACAAAAAGGCTACTCGCTCGAGTTACAGGTTCCTCTTGCCCAGGTGGGAGAAACTCTGGGCCTATCGGTTATTGAAGTAGATCCGGAACCAAAATCAACCCCAGACATGAAATATGACCTCCTCGGATGGTTTCCGGACACGGCTGAGTTTAAAAAAAAGAATATACCTCGATTTCGCCATCAGCCCGCAGACCTCTATGATCTAGCCACTAACCGATTTAGGGGAACTGACAGACGCCTAAGATTCGTGGACAGCAATGGATGGATATCGTTTGACGAAGGACAACCGGCGATCATCGCAGACATCATATCTGGAGAACCACCGATCGACGTCACAACACTACCAGAACTGGTTGTGGGTTGGATTCTCCGTCGCGGCGATTCATCCTACCGGAACATGGAGGATCCCCCGGGACGTATAGCGGATGAGGCCCTTCGTGAAGCACTCGAGGGCCAAGAATCGGTAGCCTGGTACAGGCGTGAGACAAATAGCAGTGCCACCTTGGCAGCAGCCGCGCCTATTTATGCCACAGATGGCATGGGTATTCGGGGTGCAGTGATCCTTGAGCAGGGAAGTGAGTATTTAACGCTAGCCGATGCAGAATTAGTGCGGTTCATGGGCCTAACTTTATTAACAAGCCTGATCATTGTTGTCTTTCTGGCGAGCTACAGTGCCCGTCTGGCTGGAAGAATCCGTCGGCTGGCTGGCACTGCTGAAACAGTGCTAAGTCCCGAAGGCGAAATCGCGTTCGACATGCCCGGCCGCAAAGCACATGACGAAATTGGGGGTTTAGCTCGTAGTTTTACTACTGTTTTAGAGAGTTTGCACGGGTACACAGAGTATTTGCGTACCCTAAAAAGAACACTCGTCCATGAACTGCGCACGCCGCTCAGCAAAATATTTACATCTTTGGAAAATCTAGAGCACGAACCAGCCAGTGACTTACAGCTACGTTACCTAAAACGTCTCAGGCGCGGTACCGAACACCTCGAAAATATTCTCAATCGCATGGCCGAAGCTAATCAAGTGGAACGGACTATCGAAGATGAGCCAAAAGAAGTAGTTAACTTGAAGCAGCTTCTCGAAGTTGCCATAAGAACGTACCGGGATATTCATGCAGATCGCGTATTCGAATGGCAATGCACATTATCATCTGCAACGATATTAGGATCGCCGGATTTAATGATACAGATGCTCGACAAGCTAGTTAATAATGCGGTCGATTTCAGCCCGCCGGGCAGCAAAATCGGGGTGGAACTTGAAAGGATCGGCAAAGAACTTTGTATCTCAATCAGCAATCGAGGTCCTGTCCTTCCACAAACTATGCGTGACAAGCTTTTTGATTCTTTGGTTTCAGTGCGAGAAGGCAACAGGGAAGGCGAACATCTAGGGCTGGGTCTATACATCGTGGGGCTGATTGTTGAATTTCATGAGGGTAGGCGCTGGGCAGATAATCTTCCCGATGGTAACGGCGTAATTTTCAAGATTTACCTGCCAGTTACGTCTAGTTAGTTTTTGCAAAAAGTTAGGCAGCTGGATCGTATGTGATACCGGTGCCTCCCAAGCCACAGTAGCCGTAGGGATTCTTGGCAAGATACTGTTGGTGATAATTTTCAGCGTAGAAAAATTTTGATGCCTCAGAAATTTCCGTAGTGATCCGCCGGTGACCTGCCCTATTCAACTGTGCCTGATAATGATCCCGGCTAACCAAAGCCAATTGTTGTTGTTCGCTACTACGCGCATACACGGCAGAACGATACTGCGTTCCCCTGTCTCCCCCCTGAGCCATGCCCTGCGTAGGATCATGGGCTTCCCAAAAAATCCTTAATAGAGTTTCGTAGGACATCTCTTTAGAGTTGTAGGCCACTAATACCACCTCGGCATGCCCCGTGAGGCCGCTGCAGACTTCCTCATAGGTCGGGTTGGGTGTGTAACCCCCAGCATATCCAGCCGCTGTTGAATAAACACCGTCAAGTTCCCAGAAGCACCGCTCTGCGCCCCAGAAACAACCCATAGCAAATACCCCAGTTTCGCAGTCCTTCGGGAATGGTGGCTTGATAGTCCGGCCATGCACGGCATGCTCAGCTTGCACCTGAAGCGCTGAGTTACGTCCCGGCAAAGCCCTTCCGGGATCTATGACGCTAAGGGTGGAGCTTAAAAGTACGCCCTTCTTCACAGATTTACTGCTGTGCCCATAGTCATACCAGGAGAAGGCAACGTACTGTGACCACTTAAATATTTGTCCATAGCCCGTGCAGCTCCACGCCCCTCATTGATTGCCCAGACCACAAGCGATTGGCCACGCCGACAATCCCCCGCAGCGAATACCCCTGGTACCGTGGTCTGAAAATCCCCATGCTTTGCCCGGTAGTTCGAGCGCCTATCCAACTCCACTCCAATAGCTTCGGATAGATAGCTCTCGGGACCCAAAAATCCCATCGCCAGCAAAACAAGATCTGCTTCCCAATGTTCTTCGCTTCCTGGAATCTCGACTAATTCCTGCTGGCCATCTTTGTGGCTCCAATCCACTCGGATAGTACTTAAACCTCCAATGTTCCCAGTCCCGTCATCAAGGAATTCCTTTGTCACAATACTGTAGTTACGCGGATCAGAACCAAACCGCGCCTTTGCTTCTGAATGGCTGTACTCGGTCCGGAAAATTTTTGGCCAATCCGGCCAAGGGTTATTCATCGCACGCTCAACTGGTGGCTCAGAGAGCAACTCAAAATTCACAACACTATTGCAGCCATGACGTAATGCAGTCCCAATGCAATCAGCGCCTGTATCTCCGCCACCAATAACAATGACTTTTTTGTCCTTCGCATTTATGTACAGATCGTCCTTTAATTCACTGTTCAGGAGGCTTCGTGTATTTTCAGTGAGAAATTCCATAGCGAAGTGAATGCCCTTAAGCTCTCTCCCTGGAATAACCAGGTCACGTGGAACTGTCGCACCGGTGGCCAGTAGCAACGCATCAAATTCACCCATAAGATTTTTTATGTCGGTTTCTTTGCCCACATCCGTATTCGTTACGAAATCAATACCTGCACCTCTCATGAGTTCTATACGACGTGAAACCACGGCTTTGTCAAGTTTCATGTTGGGTATCCCATACAAGAGTAGCCCACCTATCCGATCGGCACGTTCGTAAACTGTAACTGTATGACCAACCTTATTCAGTTGGTCCGCTGCAGTTAATCCACAGGGGCCGGAACCAATCACAGCGATTTTTTTGCCGGAACGGATAGTAGGTTTTTCCTGCTTTACCCACCCCTCGGCGAAACCCCGGTCGATGATTGCATTCTCAATATTCTTGATGGTTACCGCCGGATCGGTAATCCCTAACACGCACGCACCTTCACAAGGCGCAGGACAGGTACGCCCAGTGAACTCAGGAAAATTGTTTGTCTTGTGAAGGCGGTCCAAAGCTTCCCGCCAACGCCCACGATAAATCAAATCATTCCATTCCGGGATCAGGTTATCGATCGGACAACCCGTTGCAGACTGGCAAAACGGAACACCACAATCCATGCACCGCGCCCCCTGCAGTTTTAAATGCTCCCCATCCGGTTCAGTGAAAATCTCGTTGAAATCGCTAAGACGCTCGGCAGCATCCCGATAGGGGACGTTTTTTTTCGGATACTCCATGAAGCCAGTGTGCTTGCCCATGATTCTGCGCCTCAGCGGCTGGCTCCTGCTAAAGTACCCGTGTCGTCTTCATGCAATCTAGACTCCATCTCCTCGTCATGCTTCCTGCGCTCGGCCAATACCCGTTTGTAATCTGTTGGCATAACCTTTCTAAACTGCGAAAGAATCTGCGGCCATTCATCCAGAATATTTTGAGCTACCTGGGAATCCGTGTACTGTTTGTGCAATTCAATCATCTCGCGCAATTCTGATATGTCTTCATCATCTTCTACCGCATCAATGTCCACAGTTCCCATATTACATTTTGTCTGGAAAAGACCCTGTGCATCCCACACATATGCAACACCTCCAGACATACCAGCCGCAAAATTTAATCCTGTAGGGCCCAGAATAACAGCACGGCCACCAGTCATATACTCACAAGCGTGATCTCCCACGCCCTCAATTACAGCGCGTGCTCCACTGTTTCGAACACAAAAACGCTCTGCCGCCCGGCCCCGGAAAAATGCTCTGCCACTGGTTGCTCCGTAGAGCGCCACGTTACCTATTAAAACATTGTCCTCAGGGACAAATGTACTTTCCTTAGGCGGATAAATAATTAACCGTCCGCCTGACAATCCTTTGCCTACATAGTCATTGCTATCGCCTTCGAGCTTGAGCGTTATACCTCTAGACAGAAAAGCCCCAAAACTTTGGCCGGCTGATCCAGCAAGCTTGATGCGAATCGTGTTAACAGGTAAACCTCGCTCACCCCAGACCTTAACAACTTCGTGGCTAAGCATCGTACCGACTGTTCGATTGATATTCAGAATGGGCAAGTCAATCTCAACTTCTTTTCCATGATCAATTGCATCCCGGGAAAGTTCGATCAACTTATTGTCGAGAGCGTGCTCAAGCCCATGATCCTGAACAGTGGTACAACGAACTTCAACTCCCTTGTGAAGTTTCGCAGCCGGCGTAAGAATCGGCGTTAGATTAAGTCCATCGGCTTTCCAGTGATTGATGGCATCGCGTGTTTCAAGTACATCCACTCGTCCGATCATGTCATCCATTCGGCGAAATCCAAGTTTCGCCATAAGAAAACGAGTTTCTTCGGCAACCATAAAGAGATAGTTAACGACGTGGTCAGCCTGACCCACAAATTTTTTTCGTAACACTGGATCCTGAGTGGCAATGCCCACAGGGCAGGTATTCAAATGACATTTGCGCATCATAATGCAACCCATAGCGATCAAAGGCGCCGTTGAGAAACCCATTTCCTCTGCGCCTAAAAGAGCGGCAATTACAACGTCACGGCCCGTTTTCAGTCCGCCATCAGTCTGCAAAACAACACGACTACGCAAATCGTTCAGCACCAACGTCTGATGAGTTTCTGCAATTCCGAGTTCCCACGGCAACCCAGCATGCTTAATACTAGTTAACGGCGAGGCCCCCGTACCTCCCGAATCACCAGAAATCAAGATGTGATCTGCATGAGCCTTAGCAACACCCGCCGCGACTGTACCAACACCCACCTCCGAAACCAGCTTGACGCTGACTCTCGCTGATGGATTGGAATTCTTTAAATCATGGATTAACTGGGCCAAATCTTCTATGGAATAAATATCGTGATGGGGAGGTGGACTGATTAAGCCTACTCCCGGAGTTGAATAGCGAATTCGTGCAATAATCTCATCTACCTTGCGACCGGGGAGCTCACCTCCCTCGCCAGGCTTTGCGCCCTGAGCCATTTTGATCTGCAGCTCATCGGCATTGGTCAAATACCAAATCGTCACGCCGAAACGACCAGAAGCTACTTGCTTAATAGCCGAACGTCTTGAGTCTCCTGAAGGGTAGGGTATGAAACGATCCGGGTCCTCTCCTCCTTCCCCCGTGTTACTTCTACCCCCCATACGATTCATTGCCACAGCAAGCGTCTCGTGGGCCTCCGCCGAAATGGATCCAAAACTCATTGCACCCGTGCAAAATCTTTTAACAATCTCACTAGCTGGTTCTACCTTCTTAAGAGAAATAGCATCAGCAGCACTTGATTTGAAACGCAACAAACCCCTCAAGGTACAATTCGCCCTTGCATGATCATTAGCATGGTCGGAAAATTGTTTGTAAGCAGTATTCCCTTTGGTTCGTGCAGCTAACTGTAGATTGGAGATTACCGTGGGATCCCATGCATGGCGTTCACCGGCACTACGCCAGTGGAACTCCCCTGGATTGGGCAAGCTCTTAGGCAAAGAATCGTCTAAGGCTCCTAAGTAACCCAATGCATGTCGCCTTAGTAACTCTTCCTCTAAAACGTCAAAATGCACACCCTGCAAACGGCTAGCCGTACCTGCAAAGCATCGATCTATAACCTCATCGGCAAGTCCCACCGATTCAAAGATTTGTGCACCTTTATAAGACTGAAGTGTAGAAATACCCATCTTTGCCATCACCTTCAGCATACCTTTGGCCACACCTTTCCGGTAAGACCTGACAACACTTGCATCATCGGCATGGGTTTTTGGATCCAATAAACCGTCCCTCCTCGTTTGCCACAACGCCTCAAAAGCCAAATAGGGATTAATTGCATCAGCCCCATAGCCCACCAATAGACAATGGTGATGTACCTCCCTAGCCTCGCCAGTTTCCACGACGATTCCAATTCTCGTGCGCTTGGCGCATTTCACTAGGTGGTGGTGCACAGCTCCACAGGCCGCTAGGGCACTTACCGGTACGTTATCTCCACTAATCCCCCGATCAGATAGCACTACGATACTGTAGCCATCGTCAATTGCCTGTTCCGCCTGTATACAAATGCCGTCCAAGGCGCCCACCAGTGCACCAGGAATCTTGTTTCTATCAAACGTAATATCAATTGTTTTCGAACGCCACCCACGATGATCCAAGCATTTAATTTTTTCCATTTCATCATTTGTGAGAATCGGATGCCGCAAACGTAAACGGTGGCAATGTTGCTCAGTGGTATCAAGCAGATTTTTCTCCGGACCAATATAGCATTCGAGAGACATAATGATTTCTTCCCGAATAGAATCGATCGGCGGATTTGTAACTTGTGCGAACAGCTGCTTAAAATAATCGTAGAGCATCCGCGGCTCATCACTCAGGCATGCTAAAGCCGAGTCATTGCCCATTGAGCCAACCGGATCTCGCAGCTCCTCGATGAGTGGGCGCAGCATGAATTGCATAGTCTCAACGGTATAACCGAAAGACTTCATCCGAGCGAGCAGCGTCTTTTCGTTCAAATGTGGGACATTTTTGGGAGCTTTTACGTCTCTGAGTGTAATTCGTTGCGACTTGAGCCACTTGGCATAATTCAACCGGCCGGCGAATTTCTTCTTTAGCTCCCCGTCTGGCACAAGCCTACCTTGCTCGAAGTCCACGAGAAACATTCTCCCTGGCTCGAGCCGTCCTTTCGCCTTTACCATCGTGGGTTCAACGGCAAGCACGCCTACCTCGCTAGCCATGATCACCCGATCATCATGAGTAAGATAGTAGCGACTGGGTCGCAACCCATTGCGATCCAACACCGCGCCAATGTAATGCCCGTCCGTGAAGGCAATGGACGCTGGACCATCCCATGGCTCCAAAACACAGGAATGAAATTCATAGAAGGCCCGTTTCTGAGCATCCATGAGCTCATTTTTCTGCCACGCTTCAGGAATCATCATCATGACTGACTCCTGAAGCGTCCTTCCTGTCATCAGGAGAAACTCTAGAACGTTATCAAAGTTTCCTGAATCAGAACAATCCGGCTCAACGACGGGGAAAAGTCCTTGTATTGACTCTCCGAACAAATCGCTCTCGGCAACACCTTCCCTGGCCCTCATCCAATTGATATTTCCCCGCAAGGTGTTGATTTCACCGTTGTGACACATGAACCGGTTAGGCTGTGCACGGTCCCAGCTAGGAAAGGTATTAGTAGAGAAACGCGAATGAACCATTGCCAAATGCGTCTTATAATCCTCCGCCGTCAGATCGGGGAAAAAAGTCATTAACTGGCCACACGTCAGCATGCCCTTATAGATCATTATCTTGGTGGACAGGCTACATACATAGAATAGATTTGCTTGATCCATTCGCTCATCGTTTCGCAGGAGTCGTGTTGCGCGCTTACGTATTAGGTAGAGTTTTCGCTCAAAGACTTCTCCCTCTAGGCCCTCACTGGCCTCAATGAAAACTTGCTCAATGTGGGGTGCTGCATCGCGGGCAGTAGGCCCTAGGCCCGCTAGCTCAGCTTCTGTGGGCACAAGCCGCCATCCCACCAGTTTCTGACCCTCCTCTGCGCATATTGTTTCCACGGCGCGCTTACACCTGTCACGTTGACTATCATCCGTAGGTAAAAAAACGATGCCAGCACCAAACTTTCCGGGCTCCGGAAGCGATTTCCCCAAATCATCCTCAGCTACTCTGGCAAGAAACTCGTGGGGAAGCGCCGTCAAAATGCCAGCCCCATCACCGGTATGCACTTCAGACCCGCGCGCGCCGCGATGATCCATTCGGCCGAGCAAACTACCTGCATCACGAACAATCTGATGGGAGCGCTCGCCTTTTATATTTGCCACAAACCCGACACCACAACTGTCTCGCTCCTGGTCTGGACGATACAAGCCATGTGCTGGCGGCAGGCCTTGGTAACCGGGAAAAATCATTGCGTGACCACGCTAAACCAACTTGCCTTGAAAAAAATATAACCAATTGAAAGACAACTTATAAAGTTGTTCTTGACAAAAAGTCATGACACCCCCTTGGCGAAGCATCTCAATGCTTCACTCCTCCCTGAATATACCCCAACAGTTTTAACGGCTGTGTTGCCGAACCTAAACAGGGCCCGGCTCGCGCATCAGCGGCTGGAAGGCCGCCGGAATTTTATTCTGCTGCTTTATAGGGCCCACTATAAGAAGGGATAGAAGCCCGCGTCAACCATCTTCTCCCCTACATAATAACAGATTATCTTTATTAATCATATATTTATATATTCAAAAACCCTGTCAGCCACTGTGCCAACATGTAATCTAGCGCCCGAGAATCAGTTTATTTATCGGCTTTGCTTGCTCAGCCTGTGTGCAACAGAATACACCCCAAGATCCATTTTTATGCTTTTCCGCAGTACGATATCGTGGCGGAAAAGTGTTAAATAGCAAAACGACCGATTTTTTGTATGAGTGGCTCTCGATAAAGGGGAAGAATGGTATGCGCAATCAACCAGCAAGACGCGTAGCGATTTTAGGCGGAACCCGGATTCCATTTTGTCGGTCTTATACCAAATATAGCTCTTGTTCCAACCTAGACATGATGAGTGCAGTACTTCGGGCCTTAGTCAATAACTTCGATTTGAAGGGAGCAAAACTTGATGACGTTTCCCTAGGCGCGGTCATCAAACATTCCCGGGACTGGAATTTAGCACGTGAGAGCGTATTGTCCTCTGGACTTGCAGCGGAAACCCCGGCCTTTGACCTGCAACGCGCCTGTGGCACAAGTCTTTCGGCAACCATTTTAATAGCGAGCAAAATCTCAACTGGTCTAATGGAGGTGGGAATCGCTGGTGGGAGCGATACCGTAAGTGATGTCCCCATAGTCTACCCAGATGCATATCGCGCGCTCCTTCTTGAGAGCGCATCAGGACGCTCACTTGCACAAAAAATTCTTCCCTGGCTTAAATTACGACCCCGACATTTTAAGCCCCAGTTCCCCAACGTCGTCGAGCCCCGGACCAAACTATCCATGGGTGAAAGCATGGAACTCACAGCAAAACAGTGGAAAATTTCTAGGCAAAATCAGGACGAACTGGCGCTTGCAAGCCATCTAAATGCGAGTAGAGCCTACGAAGAAGGTTTTTATGATGACCTCGTGGTGGAGTACCAAGGTATCACCCGAGACAACAATATCCGGTCAGACACAAATCCTGAACAATTAGCAAAACTTAAGCCTGTTTTCGACCGAACAAATTCAGGAACAATGACTGCTGGCAACAGTACGCCACTTACAGACGGTGCGTCTGCGGTGCTGCTAGCTTCAGAAGAATGGGCCAGACAGAGAGGCCTGCCTATCCTCGCCTTCCTCACTTACGCGAAAGTGAGTGCGGTAGATTTTGTTAATAAAGAAGGGTTGCTCATGGCTCCTGCCTATGCAGTATCCGATATGCTAAAAGACGCGGAGTTTAGTCTGCAGGACTTTGATTTCTACGAAATCCATGAAGCCTTCGCAGCACAGACACTTGCCTGTTTAAAAGCCTGGGAATCCGAGGAATTTTGCCGTAACTTTTTAGGAAGAGAGCATGCGCTTGGATCGATCGATCGAAAAAAATTAAATACAAAAGGGGGAAGCGTTGCCATTGGACACCCTTTTGCTGCAACCGGGACCCGAATTGTGTCTAGCCTAGCGAAACTTTTGCACCAGACCCAAGCCGGGCGTGGACTTGCCTCAGTGTGCACTGCTGGCGGCATGGGAGTAACTGCGATACTGGAAAAACCATAGGTCGTATTGGATAAATAATGGAAGTCTTTGTCTTTATCAACCAAATTCTGTGGCACAACAGTGTGCTCGGTTTGCTGCTAGCAACAGGGGTTGTGCTGACTATCAAGAGCAGATTTTGTCAGTACCGAGCACTAACACATGGCGTACAAATCTTGCGCGGTACCTATGATAATAGCAACGATCCCGGAGCAATTAGCCACTTTCAGGCCCTGTCTGCTGCGCTCTCTGCCACGGTAGGGCTAGGCAACATTGGTGGCGTGGCACTTGCCATCGCATTAGGTGGGCCGGGGGCCATCTTCTGGATGTGGGTTGTAGGCTTCTTTGGAATGGCTATCAAGCTTACAGAAGTGGGTCTTTCCATGCTGTATCGCAATACCGATGATCCACAAAATCCACATGGTGGTCCAATGTGGGTGGTGAGCAAGGGACTTGCAAATATGCATCCCAGATTAGCTCCCCTGGGCAAATGTATCGGAGCTATCTTCTGCCTGACATTGCTAGTATCCGCGGCAACTGGCGGAAACATGTTTCAAGCTTGGAACGTTGGCACAATCACTGAAGAATACTTTGGAATTCCCAGTGTGTTAGCAGGAATTGTGCTCGCGTTGCTGGTTGGAATGGTCATCATTGGAGGAATCAAAAGGATTGGCGCAGTGGCGGGTCGACTGGTGCCCTTTATGGTTGCTTTATACATGATAGCTGGCACTTACGTATTAATTGTTCATGCATCAGCCATTCCCAATATGATCATTCTTATTTTCAAGTCCGCCTTTTTTTCTCAGCAAATGACCGGCGCCTTCATTGGTGGCACCGCAGGTTATGCTTTCCTGTTTGGAATGAAGCGGGCTTTGTTCTCCAACGAGGCGGGACAGGGATCATCACCCATTGCTCACTCAGCAGCGAAAACTAGCGAGCCAGTCAGGGAAGCCTTGGTAGCTGGGCTCGAACCATTCATCGATACAATCGTCGTTTGTACTTTCACTGCATTAGTCATTCTATCTACAGGAATTTGGAACCGTTCATCCGAAGCAAATTTCGTGGAGATACCGTCAATCGTGCAATCGGGTACGTCGCAGTGGACCCTCCATACGCCTGAAATACCACAACGCATCGAAGGTAGCTGGACAAGTGGTGACCACGTTTTCGCCATTGTGAGCGCCGATCCTAATCCACAATCAGGAAATCAGCTACATCGGCTCAGCGGAGAATTTGTAGATATAGCCGGTGAACTTCAAATCGATTGGGAAAGCCTTGAAAGCGAATCAGTCCCCCACCCTATTGATACGAACCTTTATGCTAGCTACGTAGGGGCAACTCTCACTGCAAAAGCCTTTGATTCCGTTGTACCTGGTTTAGGTAAATGGTTAATTACATTGGCAGTTTGGCTCTTTGCAATTTCTACGATGATATCTTGGAGTTATTACGGGGAGCAGGGAATTGTCTACCTTCTGGGTGAACGTATGGTACTGACATACAGGCTAATTTATTGCGCGCTAATCATAGTAGCTACCTTAGGTTTTATTGAATCGGATGCAGACCTTGATAACGTAACCAGCATTGGTACTGGCGTTATGTTATTCGCCAATGTACCCATCATTTGGTTATTTGGCCGTCAAGCATTGCGCGCTTACCATGACTACATTGCACGGCTGAAGAAGGGACAGATTAAGCCTTATCAACCCCCTGCCATTTGAGCATCTAAAGTTGATGCATCAATCGTTCTATTGCAGCCCGCAGTTGAGGTAAATAAGCGCTGCCGAAAATATTAAAATGATTCAACAGATGGTAGAGGTTATACAAATCCACTCGTGATTCCCATCCTGGAGCCAAAGGCCAAGCTTCCTCGTAAGCATTGTAAAAATTCCATCCAAAACCACCAAAAAGACGGGTCATAGCAAGGTCGGCCTCCCGATCGCCAAAGTAAACTGCGGGATCGTAGATCGCTGGCTCACCACCAATCGTAATCCCCCAGTTGCCAGCCCATAAGTCACCGTGTAGGAGTGAGGGGGTCGGTTGGTAATCATAAAAATATGGCTCCAGACTGCCCAAAAGCATAGAAATTTTTTTTAAGTCTTTCGCGGGCAAATTGTTACTGGCAGCCAATTTAGCCTGAAAGCCGATTCTTCGATCGTGCAAGAAGGCCAGCCAATCCTCAGTAGGATCATTGGGCTGATGGGTAACCCCAATGGTATTATGCCGATGCCAACCAAAGCGCTCACCCAAAACCCTATGCTGAAGAGCCAAGCCAAGACCGAGGCTCCGCTCCGCGCGGTCCGACTTGGGGACCAATTCCAACCAATCCATTGCGAGATACGACCATTTACCAGCTATACCACAATCAAGGACATCCGGTACTTTGAGCGCGCTCACCTCAGAGAGAGCCTTTAGACCCTCAGCCTCTGCTTCAAACACCACTAACTGCTCGGCTTGACCAACCTTAACAAACGCCGATTCATTGTCCGCATCAAACCGAAATGTAAGGCCGGCTGAACCGCTCCTTATGACCACAGGATTTTTTCTATATTGTCTTCCAGTCCGGAGCACCAACGCTTCGACAACTTCACTAACATCCATGCAACTGACTCGGATCGCAACGAATCAAAACTACACTCGTACTAGGCGGGCACAATTCCCTTATCCACACGATGGTGAAGGCGCGCGTGCAACGGAGAAGTACGAGGAAAGTGTGTCAACAAATATTCCATTTGATCAACCAATACACGGCGGCCTTTTAGATAGATGTACTCTGCATAACTCGGAGTGAAAGGCACCGCCACCAATTGCATGCCCGCCTGTTCTGCCGTACGGCCTCCCTTTTGATTATTGCACCGCCTACATGCTGTCACTACATTCATCCAGACATCGCGACCCCCAAAACGCAATGGTGTAACATGGTCCCTAGTCAGTTCTGTAGATACAAACTGCACTGCACAATATAAACAAAGATTCGCATCACGCCGAAAAAGCGTTCTATTATTCAATGGGGGTATGTATTGGCCCCACTTGCCCTCCACACCTCGGGTATCACCAAGCGTTGCAATAATAGAGTTCACCTCAATTACGCTTCGCTCTCCCGTCCGTGCACTGCAGCCACCCCAAACCTTATATATAGTGCTGCCACAAGTGTAAGCAACCTGTTCTGTATAGTAGAGCCGAGCTGCATCACGATAGTTGATCCATTCTAAAGGCATGCCTCCGATGTCGGCTCTCAAGACTTCTTGGCTTATGGTATATCTTTCCACTTCAAATTCTCGGCGATTTTTCTACCTTGCCCAGAAAGTGTCATCAAAAATAACGAAAGACTCAATAGTTTCTGGCAATAGCCTCAAAAAACGAACTCTGAGGGGGAGCCTGGGGAAAACTTCAAATCAGTTAGAGAATTCTCTAATAATTTGGCTTATGGTTTCTTTGCCGTCCCCAAATATCATCCGAGTGTTTTCTTTGAAAAAGAGCGGATTATCTACACCAGCAAAACCCGATGCCATTGAACGTTTCAACACAAAGACAGTGCGAGCATAATCAACATTAATTATGGGCATGCCGTAAATAGGACTATCCTCAATCTCCCGTGCCGCAGGATTAACCACATCATTAGCACCAAGCACGATGGCCACATCAAAGGTCTCCATACGCGGGTTCACCGCATCCATCTCCAGCAGTAATTCATAAGGAACATCAGCCTCCGCCAGAAGCACATTCATGTGACCAGGCATTCGCCCAGCAACAGGGTGGACAGCGTAGACCACCTCTGCATCATTTGCTTCCAATAATTCCTGGAGTTCCTTTACCACGTGCTGTGCCTGAGCAACCGCCATACCGTATCCCGGCACAATGACCACGCTTGAAGCCGCCTCCAAAACATAAAAGGCATCTTCCGGTGACATTGCCTTTACTTCACCCTCGATAGCCACACCACTGCCCGTAGCTGCACCAAAGCCACTGAAAAGGACATTACCCAGAGAGCGGTTCATTGCCTTGCACATGATGTTAGTAAGGATGATGCCGCTTGCACCAACCAGGGAACCCGCAACAATTAAAATAATATTATCGATAGCAAAACCCGCTGCACATGCGGCAAGACCTGAATAGCTATTGAGTAATGAAATGACCACTGGCATATCAGCGCCACCAATGGGTATGACCACCATAACCCCGAGTAAAAATGACAGACCAATAACGACATACAAATAGTCCGCATTGCTTGGATCCAGACAAAATAAAACCGTTGCGCCAACGATCACAACCAGCAAGAATCCGTTAACAATCCGCTGACCGGAGAAAAGCACCGGTCTACCACTAATAGTTTCGCTGAGTTTTCCCCAAGCTATTACGCTTCCCGTAAAAGTTAGCCCACCAATCAAAATCGCGAGAGCAATGGTCACAAGGGTAAAGCTGGATGCAGCAGGCGTTGGATAAAGCGCTGAACTCCCTACCAGCAGACTAGCAAGACCACCGAAACCATTGAACAATGCCACCATTTCCGGCATGGCTGTCATTGCGACAAGACGTGCTGCTAAGGCGCCAACTATTCCTCCAACTGCAAAACCCAGTGCAATCCACTGGAATTCGACGATGCCCTCTCCGAGCAATGTTGCAACAATGGCAATCAGCATCCCAAGAGAAGAAAATAGATTTCCACGCCGCGCCGTCGCAGGCGAGCTCAGCATTTTTAAACCTAAGATGAAAAGTACTGCCGCAAAAACATAACTTAGATTGATGAGTGCTAAGTTGTTCATTTTTCGTTCGCGCTTTCTTTCTTCTTAAACATTCCGAGCATTCGATCAGTAACTAAGTAACCCCCAACTACGTTGATTGCAGCAAAAATGACTGCGCCGGTGCCCAAGATTGTGGCTATTAAATCCGATCCGGCACCCGCTGACGTCACTGCGCCTACCAGTGTGATACCGGAAATTGCATTGGATCCCGACATCAAAGGGGTATGCAATGTCGCTGGTACTTTGCTGATCAGCTCGAATCCTAACAGGATGGCTAACATCAAAATAAAGGTAAAATAAACGGGTTCCAAGGCTACCTCCTTACCGATCTAAACGTTTTATGGTTTCATTAACGATTATGCCCTGATGTGTAAGGACGCAACCTTGGAGGATATCATCCTCAAAATTAAGGACCATTGCCTTGGTTTCAGAATCCCAGAATTCATCGACCAGATTGAACAGGTTAGATGAATACATATGGCTAGCATCGTGGGCGCTTACGTTGGCCCAGTTGCCGTTACCAATGACTGTCACACCATTAATGACTACCGTTTCTCCAGGCACCGAACCTTCAACATTTCCACCGGTTTCGGCGGCCATATCAACTATCACACTCCCTGGTCGCATCTCATCGATCATATCTCGGGTAACCAACGTCGGGGGTTTACGTCCAAAAACTTGGGCGGTGGTTATCACCACATCAGACGCGGCAATCTGTTTCTTCTGTCCCTCTTTTTGCAGCTCTAGTTGCTGATCAGTTAACTGAACAGCGTAGCCATCTTTGGTCTGCCCAGTTTCTCCTAGGTCAATTTCTAGGAATTTGGCGCCGAGCGATTGTACCTGTTCAGCTACAACCGCCCTTGTATCAAATCCAGTCACCTTGGCACCAAGTCGCCTTGCTGTCGCAATAGCCTGCAGTCCAGCCACTCCAACTCCAATTACAAACACATTAGCGGGCTTGAGAGTCCCAGCCGGGGTCATCATCATAGGAAAAATACGGGGCAGCTTAGCTGCAGCCAAAAGCACTACAGCATACCCAGCCAAATTTGCTTGAGAACTCTGCGCATCCATCTTCTGCGAACGTGTTGTCCTTGGAATCATCTCCATACTTATTGCAGTGATTTCTTGTTTGCGAAAAGCTTCGAGAAGTTCCGGCTCGTTAAATGGGTCAAGATAACTGATGTGTATGCAGCCTTTCTTAAGCCGATCAACCTCACTGATGTCAGGTTTACGCAACCGAAGAATGACATCAGAACGTGACAATATCTCATTTCGTTCTGCTAAAACCTGGGCACCAACATCCTCATACTCCTGATCGGAAAATCCAGAATTGACGCCTGATCCTTTTTCAACCAGCATTTCAGCGCCTGCGCGCACTAGTTTTTTTACGTTGGTTGGAGTCATCGCTACGCGATTTTCTCCGGGATGCAATTCGCTCGGGCACCCAATGTGCATTACGCTTCCTCTATTGGTTTTTTAGCATTCACTTAGGTACGCGCGCGCGCCTAAGAAAGTTTCGTATTGACAATGGCCTGCAAATATATCGCGGGCGTATTGTAAACACCGGGAACGCGCCCTACAACCGGCAATGCAATTACATAGGACCCAAATTAAACCACCCTTGCAAGGCAGGTTATTTGGACAGTAGGCAAATCTCAGTCTATAAAGAGTTTTCCACGGACATAAATAGCCACAGGACAAGAAGAAAAGTTTCACTTCAATCTTTGTATGGCACTCTTGAGGGCAACGAACCGAACAAACATGACTCTATGAGCCCATCACAGCAACTCGTGCGGGTAGCCATACCAGTACCTCTGGCTGGCGGCTTTGATTACCACTGGCCTGGTCCAGGTATGCCTCCATCCCTGGGCTGTAGAGTTCGAGTTCCTTTTGGGAAAGATGAAAAGATAGGTATCGTTTTAGGATACCCCAAGGAAAGTCCTGTGGAGGATAGGCAACTAAAAGCTATTCTTGAGAGTATTGACCCTGAGCCAATAATTGCTCAAGAGCTCTTTAAAAATCTTTTGTGGGCAGCCGAGTATTACCAGCATCCAATAGGCGAAGTATTGACCCAAGCGCTACCAACGCTCCTGCGCAAAGGGCGCTCTTTAGAACTTCCGGCCAAAGCATCACCAACCCCTAAAGAACAAACCGGGCCCATTAACAGGGGAAAAGCACCTAAGCTGACCTCAGATCAACGTTTGGTGCTTAACACTATCAAAAAACACCCCAGTGGATACGGGCCTTTTTTGCTAAAGGGAGTCACCGGAAGTGGTAAAACTGAGATCTATCTCAATCTTATTGCCGAACATTTGAGTGAAAATCGACAAACTTTACTCCTGGTTCCCGAAATTGGTTTAACGCCGCAACTGGTAAATCGCCTTAATGAACGCTTCGGCGCTGACCTTGCTCTAATGCATTCACATCTTTCACCGAGGGAGCGCTTGAACGCCTGGCTGAAAGCAAGAAGTGGAAACGCGTTGGTTTTAGTGGGAACACGTTCTGCGGTGTTCTCCCCCCTGATTCACCCCGGCCTTATTATTATCGATGAGGAGCATGATTCCTCTTTTAAGCAACAGGACGGGTTTAAATATTCGGCTCGAGACTTCGCAGTCCTCCGTGCACAAAAACTAGGTATACCAATCATTCTTGCATCTGCCACACCGTCATTAGAGAGCTATAAAAATGCTTTGGTAGATCGATATAAATTGCTAACTATGCCCAAAAGGATTGGATCAGCGGGTGCCCCCAGCATTCGCATAATTGATCTTAACCAACACGCGACCCGTCACGGCATCTCAACGCCACTAGTAACCTCAATCGAAACACACCTAGCCAAAGGAAACCAGATTCTTTTGTTTCTTAATCGACGGGGCTTTGCGCCCACTCTATTTTGCCCCGGATGTCACAACGCAGAATCCTGTTCTCGTTGTGATGCTCACATGCCAATTCACGCACGACAGGGCTAGCTTTTCTGCCATCACTGTGGCGCTACATTACCTATCATCTGGTCGTGCGCACTATGTAATACAGAACGTGTTGCCGTAGGATCAGGCACCCAGCGAGTAACGGATGAACTAAGAGCGCTATTCCCGGATGCTCGAGTCGCACGATTAGATCGTGATGCAACAATTCGTAAGGGATCCCTGGATCGGTTGCTAGCCAGTGTTCACGGAGGCGAGATTCAAATCCTCGTTGGCACCCAAATGCTAACCAAAGGGCATGATTTCCCAGGCGTTACCCTTGTCGGTATCCTCAACGCAGATCAAGGACTCTTCGGAATAGACTTCCGTAGCTCAGAACAGCTCGCACAAACAATACTTCAAGTAGCCGGGCGAGCGGGGAGACGGGATCGGGCTGGCGAGGTACTGATTCAAACTCACTGTCCACAACACCCATTACTCACCCAGCTCCTCCAACAAGACTATGCTTCAATAGCTGAGTGGATACTTAGAGAAAGGCGTGAGGCTGGCTGGCCTCCGTTTTCGCGGCTTGCAGTTTTTAGGGCTGAAGCAGCACAAAAACAACCCGTATTTCAATTCTTAAATAAGGTGCGAACCCAAGTAGTAAAAAGCAAAACTGATGGTATAGATATATTCGGACCTGCACCAGCAATTATGGAAAGGCGTGCGGGGCGTTACCGCGCACAACTTCTACTCCAAAGCTCGAGCCGTCTACTTCTTCACAGTTTCCTCAGTTCCACAATTGTTCATGTAAGATCGTGGCCATCCAGCCGCCGCGTGAGGTGGGCAATTGACGTTGACCCCATAGAACTTTAATCCCTATTTCGTAACCAGCATAGACATAAAGTGACTCGGCATATTAACAACTGGGCCTTTCAAGCACTGATTTGGTAGGGAATTTTCCAAAGCTTGATGCGAAAACATGACAAATGATTTTTTCATTCAGTGCCAAACGTTTATGCTACCGCAATAACCAAGTGGTAGAGTATGCAGGGTAATACCTTACGGTAGAATCCTGCTTCAAATGTGGGCAGATATGTTACGTATTCAACTGGACACACTATTGAGAGAGGCATTAGCTAGTCTTCCAATATCAGAGGGGCTCGAAAAAGTTGCTGCCCATGAGTATCAACTGGAACGTACCAAAGATTCGAGGCACGGAGATTTTTCTACTAACATAGCCCTCCGATTGGCAAAATCCCTCAATCAAGAGCCAAGGGTTTTTGCAGAAAAGATTATTGAATCGCTAAGACCCTCATCACTGGTGGAAAAGGTTGAAATAGCTGGTCCTGGCTTTATCAATTTTACCTTGACCGCAACCGCGTACCACGAGGAGATAGTTTCAATCCTCAAAGCAGGCGAAAAATACGGCTCTTCCGATACCGGGGCTAACTGCCGCGTATTAGTTGAATATGTGTCTGCTAATCCCACAGGGCCACTCCATGTCGGCCACGGCCGACATGCAGCTTATGGCGCTTCGATTTCAAACTTATTGCGCGCAACTGGCCACGATGTTCATGAAGAATATTACGTGAACGACGCAGGCCGACAAATGGACATTCTGACAATTAGCGTTTGGTTCCGCTATACAGAACTGTGTGGTCAAAGCATGCCTTTCCCAGAAAATGCTTACCAAGGTAACTATGTGAAAGAAATTGCTGGGATCCTAAATCATTCTCAAGGTAGAGATTTCCTTCCTGACTTGAGCGATTTAAAAAAAATAATAGGCCAGCCCAACTCAGATCCAGAAAAACAATTGGATCTCATCATTAAGAATATCAAAAACCTAATTGGTCCTAAGCAGTTCAATACGGTACTCGAACTCAGTCTTAAGACTGTTTTAAAAGATATTAAAGAGGATTTGGCATCATTTGGAGTAAAACCCAAACATTGGTATTCCGAAACTAGCCTAGTAAAAAACAAGGCCATTGAGCGTGCCCTGACGTCTCTAAGAAAGAAAAAAATAATTTACGAGAAAGATGGAGCCATGTGGTTCCGCTCCAAAAACTATGGCGACGAGAAGGATAGAGTTGTCGTACGTGAAAACGGAACAAAAACCTATTTTGCTTCGGATATCGCCTACCACTATGATAAGAGAAAGCGTGACTACACGCACCTCTTAGACGTGTTTGGCGCAGACCATCATGGTTACGTTGCACGAATTAGGGCGGGACTACAAGCTATGGGAGAACCCGCCGAATGTTTCGAAGCACTCCTTGTTCAGTTTGTAACCCTGTACCGCGGACAAGCTAAAGTTCAAATGTCAACTCGGTCGGGTGAATACGTTACTCTTCGGGAACTCAGAGAAGAAGTAGGAAACGATGCTGCCCGTTTCTTCTACGTCTCTCGCTCTAATGATCAACATCTCGACTTTGATTTGGAGCTGGCGAAAACACAGTCCAATGACAACCCCGTTTATTACATACAATATGCTCACGCGCGTATAGCTAGTATGTTGCGTCAACTGAAAAAGCCGCCCATCGACTTTCGGTCTACTAAAAATTTAGTCCTTAGCCGACTAACCGAGGCATCTGAACATAGTCTTATGGTGGCTCTAAGCCGCTACCCAGAAGTTGTTCAGTTAGCATCAGATAAAAGGGCCCCCCAACACGTAGTTCACTACCTACGAGATACCGCGGCATGCTTTCATTCCTATTATAATGCGCACCGAGTACTTGTTGATGACTCTCCTCTCCGCAAATCTAGAGTAGCCCTGATACTAGCTACCCAACAGATAATCCATAATGGACTTGCCCTACTAGGGGTGTCTGCGCCAGAAAGTATGTAATACGAGTTGATAGTACAAATTTTTAAATCTTCCCGGATATGACCACAAACAACATAACGAATTTTAAGTGGCTGCTTTCTGGTTTAGGCCTAGGTTTAATTTCGGCTACTACCACCTACTTTGTTGCTCAAAAGGACTCAATCGTTCCAGATACTTTAGATTCGGCTCAAGAACCAGTTACTCAAATTTTACAAACCTCAACCCAGCCTGAAGTTGATCACCCGGCAAAGCGTTTTGATTTCTATGAAGAACTACCCCGATTCGAGGTTGTAATTCCGGAACGCAAATTTTTAGATAATTCGAGTGAAAATCCTGCCATACCAAGCGAATCCGAACATTACATAATCCAAGCTGGCGCATTCGCCGAACGCGCTGATGCACTCCGTGTTCAATCTAGCCTAGCGTTTTTAGACATCTCATCCTACATTGAGAGGGTAACAATCAAGGATGATATATTTCACAGGGTTCGAATGGGTCCAATAACTGATCTGGCAACACTGAGAGCGTTGCGACAACAACTTGAGGGTGCCGGTGTTGACGTTCTCGAGGTATCTACTAAGAAATGAAAAATATCTAATAGCCTCCAAACACAGTTAATCTGTTGATTATAGACTCAGCAGGTTATTAGAATTTACAGGAACAATAGATCAATAAACCAACAAAATACTGCTGATTTATTTCTTGTTTGCGGCGATGCTTCGGAAATCAATTTTAAGGGATCGTAGCTTCCGATACAGGTGTGTTCTCTCCATACCAACTCGCTTTGCGAGTTGGCCCACCTTTCCGCCAGAGAGAGTCAGCTGCTGCTGCAGATAAGCTCGCTCAAAATGTTCACGAGCTTCTCTTAAGGGCATGCTTAAAAAATCCGACTGAATAAGATCTTTATTTTCCGTTATTTGGCCCGCAAGCTCAGCCTCAACCTCTTCCAAAGTAATCTCATCGTCACCACCGAGAATCAAAAGATTGCTAACTATGCTCTTTAGTTCACGTATATTCCCAGGCCATGGATAATTGCGAAGCCTATTCTGGGCCGCAACACTAAAATGCCTGAACGGAAAATTTTTGGAATCTACCAACATTTCAACATTGTAGCGTAGCAACTCTGGAACGTCCTCGGCATACCGACGCAGCGATGGGACACGGATTATTATGGTGCTTAATGCACTTAATAACTCTCGCAAAAAACCCGGAAGATTGTTTTCAAAATTTGAACTTACGCTCGATATTATCCGTATGTCAAAAGATCTCTTCTCACTTTTGTTGCTGAGTTTAGTCTCTATTTTCTTTAAAATATTTGAGAGAGTATTCTGTGCGTGCAGAGATATTTTTTCAATTTCATCAATGAAAAGTACTCCACCCTGAGCACTATCAATCGCACTCGTATTTTTGGTATCGCCAGAAAAAAATAAACTGCCATTTTCATTATTCAGCTCCTCAGCCGTAATCACTACAAACGGCTTGGTAGCATAGTCACCTAAACTTGCTAAATATCGTGCAATCATCTCCCTTCCACTACCCGGCTCTCCAACTAATAGTACATGTGAATCATGCTTCGCAACTTGTGCAATCTGATCACGGAGAGTCTGTATGACTTTACTTTTTCCCACGGGTGCTAATGAAGGTGGCACTAATTTCCCTTGCTTCCCGCTATTGGCACGTGTGTGTAAAAGAGCTTTGTCTACCGTTCTAAGTAGCTTTGCGAGTGATACTGGTTTCTCTATGTAATCAGCTGCTCCAAGTCTTGTAGCTTCCACTGCTGTGTCAACCGTACCGTGACCGGACATCATGACAACCGGTGTAAGTGATCCCTTTTTTGCCCACTCTTTGAGCAAAGAAATACCATCGGTCTCCGGCATCCAGATATCTAAAAGTATCAGATCATATTCTTTTGCAAGCTTGGCATTCCTAGCCTCATCGGCATCTGAAGCAATAGTAACTTGATAGCCTTCTTCTGTAAGAATCTCTTCTAAAAGCAAACGAATATTTGATTCGTCATCAACAACTAAGATAGAGGCGTTTTTCACACACTTTCACTCCAATTTTTTTATAGACGCCCGCGGAGCACAGTCGTATTGTCATCTTTTTCTACTATGGGTATAAGTATACTGATCTCTGCACCCCCTTGCTCCCCATTGCAGGCTGTAATTCTCCCACCATGTTCGTCTATTAGTTTTTTAACAATTGCAAGACCGAGTCCCGTGCCCTTGGCCTTGGTCGTGACATAAGGCTCAAATGCCTGTCGTACGATGTCTCCATGAAATCCAGCCCCATTGTCTGAAACTTTGATTTCTGCTGCCTCTAACTCACTCTTAATGTGTCTCGTACAAATATCTACACGCGCATCATTCTGATTCTCTACTGCCTCCAGCGCATTTCTAATTAAATTATGAAAAACCTGTCGCATGCGCCCCGGGTCCGCTTGTACGAGAGGTAGATCATTATCAAGATCTAGATAAACCTTAAGTGGTTCATCTTGATGTTTGTATAATTCTGTAACTTCCATCAGAAGATCATTTAGATCGAACTGAGTTAGCTCTATTTGAGGCGTTCTAGCATACTCGCTAAACGCATTTACCATGTCTTTCATGGCCTCTACTTGCTGAATGATGGTATGGGTTGCTCGATTGAGCAGCGCCGTATCAGAAGATTGAGTAGGTAAGTAGCGTCGACGCAATTGTTCGGCGGATAGTTGTATCGGTGTTAGTGGGTTTTTAATCTCGTGAGCTAGCCGCCTTGCTACTTCGCCCCAAGCTGCATCCCGCTGTGCTTCAAGCAGCGCAGTAATTTCATCAAACACAACAACATACCCGCCCGGATAATCTCCCTCACTTGGCAATGCTGTGCAGGCACACATCAAAACTCGTCGGCCAACCTCACCCTCTTGTATAATTTGTTCCCTCCATTCGCTTTCTCCTTTCTTTAAGTAGGATGCGTTGACTGCTAGAAATTCAGCCAACAGAGGCTTGGGGTCTGCTAGCGCGCTCAGTTTTTCTCCAACGTGCGACTCTAAATCTACACCGAGTATGGTGCTGGCAGCTTGGTTAGCTGTTCGAATGCTCAGATTGGATTCCAGAGATACCACTCCAGTCTTTAATCTAGCCAGAATAACTTCTAGTTTTTTTCTCTCACTTTCTACTTGTTGTTGTCCTGAGCGTGCCTCTTCACTTGCTTTAGAAAGCCGGCGTGTCATGTCGTTAAACGAACTCACCAAAAACCCAATTTCGTCATGACTTGGGGTGGGCAACAAAGTATCGAAATCGCCTCGAGCAACGGCCCGAGTACCTGCCATCAATTGTTGAATCGGAATTACCAAGCGCTGAGCCGAAAAAAAAGCGCCATACACAGCGGCAAGCAGCGCAATTAATAAAACCAAGCTGAGTGTTACTGTAAATCCAGATTTAAGTGGGTCCCGCAGAAAAGACAAGACCCCATATTGATCGTAGCTAGCCTGAACCTGATTGGCTAACTCGCTTAGGCGCTGCTCCACAGGAAATAAAGCTTGCAGTATGGCCTTCTCTCCACCTGGAACTTTGGACATAATATTAATTGCGGCTAGAATCTCGTAGCTACCATCTAAACCGGGCTCAAGTCCAACATAAGATCGTCCCTGTCCAAGTTGCAGCACTATTTCATCACTAGGATATCTCGGAACTCCAACAGATGAATCTCCCGAACTTGTCGCAAGAATTTGATCATTTATGGTAAAAATTGTGAGCTCCCCAGCTTGACTTTCACGCCTTAGGTCACTCAATTCGCCAACGATATCTGTGTCTCCACTGCTAACAAGGCGTGCTGCCATACTCTCTACCTCATCCAGATGTTGCCGCATCTGAATGTCTAGCGCCGTCTGACTGAGCTCCAAGGCATTACTAAGCCCTTGCTCAACATCCACATTAAACCAGCTATCAATACCACGATTAATGAATTGAATTGCGAAGAGATAAACTACTAACAAAGGAGTTACTGCTAGTACCACAAGCAATGTGACCATTCGTGCTTTGAGACGAGACCCAGGAACATGTCTCCGGTGCTCACGCACCAGTTTCATGAGGCTTCCAAAAATTAAAAGCAACAAAACTACTGCGCCAAAAAGGTTGATAAGCAATATCCAGTTTTGAAAGCGGCTAAATTCCTCAGAATTTTGGGCAGTTTGACTGAATAGAAGCAGCGCCGAGAGCCAAAGAAGCACCCCAACCGTAAGAACTAATGCATATAGTGCTCTTTTCAATTTACTTCCAACTCCCATCTATACCAGTCGCTTTTAAGCGACCATTTACGGCGCATAAAAGAAAGGAAACGCAAGGGGCCAGGAAAATCTTCCGTGTTAAGTCCAACCCGAATTCGCATGTCATACTGCTCATTGTCATCTAGCAACGCGATATCAATCACTGGCAAATCATTTATTCGCCCCAGGTAATTCAATGCGGAAAATAAAGTGGCGAAGGAAAGCTGCTCTCCACTATTCAGATTCCTGACAATGTAGCGCTCACTCAATGCGTCTCGTTCCAGTTGGTAGAGCTGCTCTAAACTTGCATCCTCTAAGTCAATCCAAAAACGTCGTCGCTCTAAAACCTCGACATCAAGCTGTATAGCTAATGTGACTCCAGAATCCAGTGCATTTCTTGCTTCAGAAGACAGGCGATACTCCACCCGTGCATTCAAAAAACAAACCCCTGAACGAAAATCTGTACTAGCTGATCGAATTTCAAATTGGCCGGGGTCCGCCTGAGAATGGGCCAGCCCAGAAAAGCCTGCCAGCCCGAGGATCAGGAACATCGGCATGAAAAACAGCTCTAGCCATCGCTTCACGGAACACCAGCAAAAATTTGAGATTATGTTCAACGTTTGTCTAATTAGTGCTTCTTTTCAATTGCAGCATAATAGAACCCGTCCATATTCGCCTCCCCTGGCATTATTTGGCGTTCAAATTTCTGCCTAATTACGCTAGCACCGGGAGTTTCGCGCAAAAATCGCTTAATCTGATAATGGTTCTCATTCTTGAGGACAGTACATGTAGCGTAAAGAAGACGCCCGCCAACACTAAGTAGAGGCCAAAGAGTACGTAACAGCTTAGCCTGCTCCAAAACAATATCCTCCATATCATTGGCTCGACGCAAAATTTTTATATCCGGATGCCTTCTAATAACACCCACTGCACTACATGGCGCATCAATCAAAATACGCTGAAAAGGTTTGCCGTCCCACCAATCGCTCGGTCGAGTAGCGTCCGCGTGGCATAATGTTCCTTGCAATTCCAGTCGATCCAAGTTCTCAGCTAGACTTTGTAATCGGTATTGGTCTCGGTCGAGAGCAAGAAGCTGGCCCAAGCCTGTACAAGTCTCTAGAATCTGTGCCGTTTTTCCGCCTGGTGCTGCACAAGCATCTAGCACTCGGTGTCCTGGTTCAATTCCCAGGAAACCCGCAGCAAACTGGGCCGCCCCATCCTGAATTGAAACCAATCCCTCTTCAAAACCAGGTAAGCTCTCCGCTGGCTGAGGTACCTCTAAAAGGATGGCGCCAGGCCCCACTTCTGAAACTGTCGAAACTAGAATTCCAGCTTCATTGAGATGGCAGATGTACTCTCTTCGTGTAATTCGAGACAAGTTGACCCTAAGCCACATGGGGGGATGCTTATTATTTGCTGTAAAAATTTCCTGCCAGCTATCTATCCAGTCATCTCTAACCATTTCAAGAAGCCAAGAAGGATGACTATAAAAAGCCTCTGGACTATCTTTGAGTGCCTTCTGGAGTTCTTCCGCTTCACGTAAAAAGCGCCTAAGCACTGCGTTAACGAGCCCCCGAGTATGGGCTTTGCCCAAGAGATCTGCAGCAGCAACCGTTGCAGAAACTGCTGCATGATCTGGGATACGCATCCACTGTAGCTGAAATAATCCCAAACGCATCAGTGCCGCTAGTTCTGTCTCACGCCGATCTAAGGAGCGATTGAGCAACTGATCAAGTTGCCACTGCAAGCGGTGATACCAACGCAAGGTGCCGAATACAAATGCACGGACCAAACTTTGATCTCGTGAATCTGCGGAATTTATTTCATTAATCGCTTTTTCGGCCGTAATTCCATCCCTGAGAATCCGAGCGCTGACCCTGGCTGCGGCTGCTCTTGATGCTGAACCAGTAAGCCCGCTATTTTCCACCAAAAGCGGCTCCCTTAAGTGGGTGAGCAGCCAGGTACGCCTCGGCCGACATAACATTCCCCGATGGCTCCTGAACCTTCAATATTCGCAATATTCCTTTACCCGTTGCTACGTCTATGCCTGAACGCCCAGCCTTTATTACTGACCCCGGCGTAGTGTTAACTCTTGAGCTCAATACTTCCGCCTGCCATATTCGTAGGCGACGCCCATCATTAAGTAATGAATCCGAAATAGGCCACGGATTAAATGCGCGCACTCTTCTTTCTACATCCCTAGCAGATAGCCCCCAGTCAATTGCCGAATCTGCCTTGGTAATTTTTGGCGCGTAAGTTACAGACTTTTCATCTTGTACCTTGCTTTTTATGTCGCCACGCAAAAGATCGGGCAAAACTTCATTCAATACGTCTGCCCCTAGAGCTGCAAGACGATCATGAAGCTCGCCTGCCGTCTCTTGAGCGCCGATATTCAACACGCTTTGCCTGTAAATTGAGCCTACGTCTAAAAGCTCTTGCATTTTCATGATTGTTATTCCCGTAACATCATCCCCCGCAAGAATTGCATACTGAATAGGGGCTGCGCCGCGCCAGCGTGGCAGAAGAGAAGCATGAATGTTTACACAGCCAAACCGAGGCCAGCTAAGCATCCATTTGGGTAGCAACAAACCATATGCCACCACAACCAGCAGATCTGGTTTAGGGCCCCATCGCCTTGCCAAACTCTTGTCATGAAGCGTTTCAGGTTGCTCAACGCGTACGCCCATATCTAAGGCTAACTGTTTAATAGGGCTAGCCTTTACAGGCCGACCACGACCAGAAGGGCGGTCAGGCTGTGAGAGCACCAAAGTGGGCTTTATTCCTGAAAGTACCCTAAGGCTTGGTACAGCAAACTCTGGGGTACCTGCAAAAACAATACGCGGTTTGCTGCTCACAATTCCCCGCCTGATTAAGGCCCTAAATTGCGGGGGCCGTTAATCTCCCCGTCTCCTGAGCAGCGTCAGCTTTAGCTTGCTTTAACTGTTTTATAGTCTTCTTCTTGAGTCTTTGGCGCTTCAGCTCAGAAAGGTAATCTACAAAAAGCTTTCCTTCGAGGTGGTCCATTTCATGCTGGATACATACTGCAAGGAGCCCCTCTGCTTCAAACTTACGAAGGTTACCTTTTTCGTCCAGCGCCTCAACTAATATGTGCTCTGCCCGCTGAATTTCCTCAGAGAACCCCGGAACTGATAGGCAGCCTTCTTCGTAGCCAATCTGTCCTTCCTGGGACAGTATTTTTGGGTTTATTAGGCAATATGGCTCGTTGCGCTTTTCAGATATATCTAAAACCAGTAGACGCTTATGAACATCCACTTGCGTGGCAGCTAACCCTATCCCTGGGGCTTCATACATGGTTTCAAGCATATCGGATACCAAAGTATTGATTGTCTCGTCCACCTCTAAAACTGGCTCCGCCCGGATTCTGAGCCGAGGATCCGGATATTCAAGGATAGGAAGAAGTGCCATACAGCTAAACCAACATCTACGATAACAACCTTGGGTGCTACTTTGCCTGATTTTATGGGGCCATGGCTATACCTACGCCCAAAACTTAGCCGCATGAATAATGCTTTTGTAATTGTTGCTGGTCACCAAATCTCTTTCAAGATAGTGCTCAAAATACCTGAGCACGCCAAAATCAACGATTCTAATGTTCCTAAACTATTTGGAGCGGTCATATTTTTCTTCTTTGACATTGGGGGGCTGAAAAAATGGATCTCATTGACGGCAGCAAATCTTTCCTCCATGCTCCTGTCCCTGCTCCTAACGTTGAGAGGGAAATCTAGGAGCTTGTCAAAACCTGCATCGCTGCCAAACCAAGAGGGTTTTATGAAAGAAACCGTTTTAGATGTACTCATGTATCTTTTCGAGTGTTTTGTGGATGGCGAGGATACGCCCGAGCCCAGCAAGAACGAACTGAGAGAGGAATTGGAACAGGCGGGCTTTAGGCATCGCGAGATTGATCGTGCGCTCGAATGGCTAGATGGACTTAAGTCCCCTAAGGTCACGACTAATTCTGTTACACCCCATTTCCCGACTCTTAGGGTATTTGACCGCTCAGAACATGAACGCCTAGACACTTCATGCCGCGGCTACTTATTGCACCTCGAACAACTCGGCATCCTCTCGCCAGTACAGCGAGAACTAGTCATTGACCGGTTACTAGCGCTTGATTCTGATGATATTGATATTGAACACATCAAGTGGGTGGTCATGATGGTTCTTTTCAGTCAACCAAGCCAACAGCAAGAATATGAACGAATGGAGGATTTAGTTTTCGCTGAAGACCCAGACTGGCTACACTGACACTTATGTACCTCGGTTTAGTCGGCTAAGGCGGCCGTCGACAGCCATTGAATAGCTATGAGCAAGAATCTCGTCCTAGTTGAGTCCCCCGCCAAGGGAAAAACCATCGAGAAATATCTCGGCACGGACTTTAAGGTGCTCGCCACCTATGGGCATGTTAGAGATCTGGTCTCCAAGACAGGTGCTGTGATTCCTGATCAGGGTTTCGCGATGAACTATGCAATCAGCGAGGACAGCAAAAAACAGCTCACAAAAATTACGAAAGCCGTAAAACAGGCCAGAACACTTTACCTTGCAACGGATCTTGATCGTGAGGGGGAGGCTATCGCCTGGCATATGCAGGAAATTCTCAAAGAACGTGGCCTCCTGACAGACAAAAAGGTACACCGTGTCGTCTTTAATGCTGTCACCAAGCGGGCAGTTCAGGATTCAATTAAACGTCCCAAGGTGGTCTCAGACTCACTGGTTAATGCGTACAAAGCACGCCGTGCCCTTGATCATCTCTTTGGCTTCAACCTATCGCCTCTGATGTGGGAAAAAATTGCGCCAAAACTATCTGCCGGACGTGTCCAGAGCCCAGCACTACGTCTTATTGTGGAACGTGAAGACCAGATTTCAGCATTCGAGCCTCAGGAATACTGGACTATTGGCGCTACCGCCAAACACAAGGGTGAAACCTTTAGGGCACGCCTCTCCAAGTACGAGGGGGAGAAAACAAAACAATTTTCCTTTATTGATGAGAAGACCGTCAGGGAAGTTGAGAGTTCGATTAAAGCCTCAGCTAATGGAATTCTAACTGTCGGTAAGGTAGAAAAAAAACAGAGGCAGCGTAAGCCAACTGCTCCGTTTATAACCTCCACTCTCCAGCAGGAAGCCTCACGTAAACTTGGTTTTAGTGCAAGACAAACTATGATGACAGCCCAACGACTCTACGAAGGCATTGATGTCGGTGATGGTTCTGTAGGTCTTATCACTTACATGAGGACCGACTCGGTAACACTGGCGGACGAAGCTATAACTGAAATCAGGTCGCTGATCCAAGACCGTTATGGTACGGAGAATCTGCCGGATGAGCCTCGAACATACCAAACCAAGACCCAAAATGCCCAAGAAGCCCACGAGGCGGTTAGGCCTACATCAGTTGCCAGAACTCCGGCAGAGCTGAAAGGTCGCCTGGATTCGGATCAGCATCGGCTCTACGAACTGATATGGAAACGCACTGTTGCCTCTCAGATGAGCAACGCCATTTTCGATACCGTTGGGCTCGACATCTTCCCTGGAGAAAACCTAGAAGGGGATACAAGCTTTCGCGCAACGGGCCAAGTACTGGTGAAGCCAGGGTTCATGACAGTTTATCAGGAAGGCATGGACGACATGGCAAACGATGAACAAGACCGTATTCTGCCGCCGCTTGAGGAAGGTGACCGCCTTAATTTGAAAGTATTGTCGAGCGAACAACATTTCACCGAGCCGCCGCCACGCTACTCAGAAGCGACTCTGGTCAAAGCACTGGAAAAATGCGGTATAGGCCGACCATCCACATACGCATCCATCATCTCCACGCTCCGCAACCGAGAGTACGTAGAAATGGAAAGCCGACGATTCATACCGACAGAGCTTGGGAAGGTAGTGAGCCGCTTTCTCACGGGCAACTTTTCCCAATACGTTGATTACGAATTCACAGCGAAAATGGAAAACGACCTTGACGCTATTTCAAGAGGGGAAGGTGACTGGGTCCCTTTACTCAAAGAATTCTGGGAACCGTTTCATAATCAAATCGAGCATGCCAGAAAAACACTTACGCGCATGGATCAGGCACGATCTTTAGGTGATGATCCTAAAAGTGGTCGCCCAATGACTGTGAGAATGGCTCGCTACGGACCGGTCATTCAGATCGGCACAAAAGATGACGAAGAAAAGCCATTATTTGCGGGCCTACGTCCGGGGCAAAAAATGGACACCATCACCCGCGATGAGGCATTGGCTCTGTTCAATTTACCCAGGGACTTGGGTGAAACACCTGACGGTGAACCTGTCTCAGCCAACATCGGACGATTCGGGCCATACGTGCGCTATGGCAACAAATTTGTATCTATTAAAGACGATGATCCTTATACGATCGCTTTACCGCGTGCACTTGAGCTTATCGAAGAGAAAAAAATATTTGACGCCAATCGAATCATTCAGGATTTCTCGAATGCGGGTATCCAGATACTCAATGGCCGTTACGGCCCATACATAACAAATAAAAAAAAGAATGCCAAAGTCCCTAAGGAAAAAGATCCAAAATCCTTAACACTTGCTGAATGTGAGCAAATACTTGAAGCTGCACCTGAACGCGGTGCGCGCCGATCCAAAAAAAAGGTAAAGAAAAAAAAGAAAACAACTTGACCGTAAGACATATCCACCACAACCAGGGACTAGTGTCACGATTGATATTTAGTCATCACGATGAAACGCGGCCTGCATAAAGAGAATCGTCACTGTGTATGATTTTCACATAAATCACGCTGCCCGGGCACTTGCTGCGGGAGGTGTAGTGGCATATCCAACCGAAGCCGTATTTGGAATTGGCTGTCTGCCTTTTCACCGTGCTGCCGCAAACCGAATTCTGGCTATGAAAAACAGGCCCTGGCAAAAAGGAATGATCCTCATCGCGGCCGACTTAGCCCAAATTGAACAGTTGATTGTTCTTCCCAAAAGCCATCTTAGCAATGAAATTCTCTCCAGCTGGCCTGGTCCTGTTACATGGGTACTTTCAACGCGCTTGGCGACACCAGAATGGATCACCGGCGGTAGAAATACCATTGCCGTACGTGTGACTGATCACCCCATTACACGCAAGCTTTGCCAGCGCGTAGAGAGCCCCCTAATTTCTACGAGTGCCAATCGGGGTAACTGTCCACCATTGAAACGTGCGATGCAGGTGCACGCAACCTTCGGCTCGGAACTTGATTATGTAGTACCTGGATCCCCTGGCCCACTTACCAAACCTACAGTCATCAGAGATGGAAAAACCGGGAACATTCTTCGGGCTTGATCATTTTTCCACATTTTCCGGTCTGACTCGAACAATATGGAAAAGGTACCCAAAACGGCGGAAAATCCAGATATGGAACTTGATGAGACGCCCCATGAAAAGTAGTGAGCAAATAGCCCTCAGTCGATACGCAGTAATTGGCTATCCCGTGGAACACAGTCTTTCGCCGATCATTCACAAATTATTTGCTGATCAATCCGGTGAAAAAATGACCTACGAACTCATCGATGCAGCACCAGCTCACTTTGAAGAGGCTGTCAAACATTTCAAGGCGGCTGGAGGACAAGGACTTAATGTTACGGTTCCTCACAAAGAATCTGCCTTCCGATTATCAGATGAAACCGGCCCAGAAGGAACTCGAGCGGGCGCTGTTAATACATTAAGTTTCTTGCCCGACGGGCGTATTCGCGGAGATAACACTGATGGAATTGGAATCATCCAAGACCTTACCGTCAACCACAACCATTCCCTGACGGGAATGCGGATTTTGATTTTAGGTGCTGGTGGAGCCACACGGGGTATTTTGGGGCCCTTGCTGGATGCGCTGCCAAATGAGTTAGTCGTTGCAAACCGCACAATCGACCGTGCCCACCAATTAGTTAAACACGTCAGTGATGACAGTAATACCTTCTTGCATGCCTGTTCTTTTGAGGAACTGAAAGGTATGGATCCGTTTGATTTACTCATTAACGCTACTTCTGCGGGATTGAAAGGGGAAATCCTGCCCTTCCCAACAGATTGCGCAGGACCGAAAAGCTTTTGCTACGATTTGTCTTACAGTGAAAAAGAAACGCCCTTCCTCGCTTGGGCCCGACAGTGTTCAGTGAAAAAAACCAGCTCGGGTTGGGGTATGTTGGTAGAGCAAGCTGCTGAATCATTCCTCATCTGGAAGGGTTTCCGACCTGAAACCGGGCCAGCTTTGAAAAATGCCCCCTGCTAGCGCATAAGTACTAATTCCTCAGAGCCCGTCGGATGAACGGCTACGGTATCGTCGAGATCACACTTTCGGGCTCCCATGGATATTGCCACGGCAAACCCCTGAATCATTTCATCGGCGCCCGCACCAACTACGTGACAACCCACCACACGCTCCTCTTCGCCAACGGTCACCAATTTCATGGCATTAAGCGGTTTGTCGGTTGTTAAAGCATTATACATGGGAACAAATTCTGACTTGTAAGCGCGCACCGGGCTGTTTTTATAGTGCTCCCTAGCCTCTTTTTCGGATAAACCCACTGTTCCAACAGGAGGATGAGAAAAAATAACTGAAGCAATATTTTCATAGCTCAAGTGTCGGTCAGTTTGGCCCCCAAAAACACGATCTGCAAGACGTCTCCCCGCTGCAATGGCAACAGGAGTAAGCTCTGCCATGCCGGTCACATCCCCAATGGCATAGATCCCATCAACACTCGTATTCTGATACTTATCCACCAATATATATCCCTGATCATCGAGTTCGATTCCGGTTGAATCGATCTCCAAATTTCCTGTGTTTGGAGTTCGGCCAATTGCCCACAGAACACACTGAAATCCCTTGAAGTGGCGTCCATCCTTTGTGTTGAGTATCAATCCATCCCCTGCTTCCACTGCATCTGGGGTGGCCTCCGTCACCAACTTAATGCCCTGGGCCTGCATATCAGCCATAACCCTTTCTGAAATCATTTCGTCGAAAGAGCGGAGCACCCGATTGAATCGCATGAACAAGCTAACCTCGCTACCCAAGGCTTTAAAAACTCCGGCTAATTCCATAGCAATGTATCCGCTTCCCACAATTGCGACCCGTGGCGGTAATTCCTCCAAATCAAAAAAACCGTCCGATGTAATACCGTAGCTTGCCCCAGGAATGTCAGGAACCCTAGGGTAACCTCCAGTAGCAACCACGATATGTGCCCCACGATATGTATTGCCTTGGGCATCAACAATCTTGTTTTTACTGTGAAAACGAGCAGGGCTACGGACTAAGTCAATACATTTATTTTCCAAGTTGCTTTGATATATCTCGGATAATCTATTTACATATGCATCCCGGCCTAACTTGAGTGCTAACCAATCATGTTTTTTAGCTGTGACATGAAAACCGTATTGGGCTGCGTCTTCAACAGCATGAGCAATCTGCGCGGCATTCCACATCACTTTTTTCGGGACACAGCCAACGTTTACGCAAGTACCACCAAGTGCCCCCTGTTCAAAAACCACCGTACGGGCTCCATGCTCCTTTGCGCGCTGGGCCGAGGCAAGACCTCCACTGCCACCGCCCAAAACAATTAAATCATACGTTTTCATTGAAAAGACCTTGTAACCTCTGCGCAAAGAGCTTAACAGGACGGAGGCTTGCTCACCGCCCCGAAAGTTCAGCAGTGTGCTAGATTCCGTTTTTTAGTTGTAGACAATAACGATGACGGACAGCGAAAAGTTCATTTCAAATTCGACAAATCCGCTCTTAAGCCGAAACGGACTACCAAGATTCTCCGCAATTAAAGCTGAACACATCAAACCGGCACTGAAACATGTTCTTCGACAACAACGACATACTTTGAAAAAACTAGAGCAATCGGACACCCATTCTTTCGAATGGGCACTCCATTTGGAGCACCTTCAGGAAGAAGTCGGCAGAATCTGGGGACTCGTCTCACATCTTAACGCTGTACTGTCTAGCCCTAAATTTCGAGATGCATATAATGAATGTCTGCCGATGATCACGGACTTCAGGAGCGAGCTAAGTCAAAACAAATTGCTCTATTCAGGGTTTCTACAACTTGAGAAGCAGCTTGGCCCAAAAGATGCCCAAGCAAAATTGCAGCTCGTCACTCATACATTGCGGAATTTTCGCCTTGGCGGCGTGGGGCTTCCTGAAAAATCAAAAAAGAGATTTAAGGCCATAATGCAGGAACTTGCTAAGAGGCAGGCAACATTTGAGCAAAATATTATGGACGCGACCGACGCGTTTCAGTATCACACTGAAGAACAAAAGGTGCTAGCTGGAATACCCGAGGTGATCTTAGGTCGTGCGAAGAAAGCTGCCAAAGACAAGAATCTCAAAGGCTGGGCTCTACCCTTAGACCCCCCGACATACGCGGCGGTGATGACGCACGCCCAATCACGGGAGTTAAGGGAATTATATTACCGAGCATGGGTAACTCGCGCTTCTGATCAAGGTCCCCATGCTCAACAATGGGATAATCGCCCGCTTATCGAAAAGATTCTCGGCCTTCGTCATGAAGCAGCCTTGTTATTGGGCTTTGGTGACTACTCAGAACTTTCTCTTGATACCAAAATGGCTGTTTCGCCTAGCGAGGTCATGGGGTTTCTGAAAGATCTCTCCCTGAAAAGCCGGCCAGTAGCAGAGAAGGAATTTGCCGAGCTTACCGACTATGCTGGAGAAAAGCTTTCTGCGTGGGATATCTCATTTTATGCCGAACAGTTAAAACAAGACCGTTTCCATTTGGCAGAAGATGAATTACGTCCCTTTTTCCCTTTGCCCAAAGTTCAATCGGGTTTGTTTAGGGTTGCGGAACATCTGTTTGGATTGAAGATCAAGCCAAAAAAAGGCGTGGATACCTGGCATCCAACTGTAACCTTCTACGAAATTCAGGAGAAAGATGGCAAGCTTGTCGGTGGATTTTTTGCTGATCTTTACGCTCGGCCCAATAAGCGCGGTGGCGCCTGGATGGATGAATGCTTGGTGAAATCCAAATTACAGGGACTAAACCAAAAACCAGTAGCTCATCTTGTATGTAACTTTAATCCACCGGTCGGAAGTGATCCCTCACTGCTTACCCATCAGGAGGTTACTACCCTATTTCATGAGTTTGGGCACAGCCTGCACCATCTGCTGACTGAAGTTGACTATCCCTCGTTGTCTGGAATTAACGGAGTAGCCTGGGATGCGGTAGAGCTTCCTAGTCAATTTCTTGAAAATTACGCTTGGCTTCCAAAGGTTTTACCCTGGATATCGAGCCACTATGAAACCGGCAAGCCATTGCCAACAAACAAGCTTGAAAAACTGAATGCATCAAGAACCTTTTTATCAGGCCTTAGCATGGCCCGCCAGTTGGAATTTGCGTTGTTCGATTTCCGCATTCACATGGAATACGATTCATCCATTGGATCACAGGTTGAAAAAATCCTAGCAGAAGTACGAGATGAGGTATCTGTCTTAGAGTCGCCTTCTTATAATCGCTTCGCAAATTCATTTTCCCATATTTTCGGGGGGGGATATGCAGCTGGCTACTACAGTTACAAGTGGGCTGAAGTGCTGGCCGCAGATGCTTTCTCAGCTTTCGAAGAACAAGGAAACTTTGACTTAGATACTGCGGAACGCTTTCGCCGGTGCATTCTTGCCGTTGGCGGCACCCGTAATGCGCTGGATGCTTTTGTGGATTTCCGAAGCAGGCCCCCCAGCCTTGAGCCTCTTCTGCGTCAAAACGGGATCGATTCTGCTGGGATAGTAGCTACATGAAGATAGCCACTTGGAACGTAAACAGTCTTCGCGTTCGTTTGGAGCAGGTGTGCGATTGGCTTGGTAAGGTTAAGCCAGACTTTTTAGCGCTCCAAGAAACAAAACTCACCGACGAGAATTTCCCATCCGCTGCCTTTGAGGCACTCGGCTACCAAGCTTTGTTCAGTGGACAACCAACTTACAACGGCGTTGCTCTGATCAGCCGTGAAACTCCCACAGATGTGCTGACAAGCCTTGAAGGGATGCAAGATCCCCAGCGTCGCGTTCTCGGAGCAACCTATGGTAAGACAAGGATACTCAATCTCTATGTTCCTAACGGTCAGAGCATTGATAGCGAAAAATATCAATATAAATTGCAATGGCTTAAAAAACTGGGTCTTCAGCTATCGGATGACCTTTCGCATTACGAGCAGCTAGTTGTATTAGGGGACTTTAATATCGCCCCTGAAGATGACGATGTACATGACCCGGCGGCTTGGGAAGGTGGCGTTCTTGTCAGTCCCCCGGAGCGTGCAGCTTTAGAGCGTATCAAAAAACTTGGACTCACCGATGTATTTCGATTATTTGATCAGAAAGATGAGAGTTTCAGCTGGTGGGATTATCGGGCTGCGGCCTTTCGCCGCAATCGGGGGCTTAGAATTGATCTAATACTGGCCTCCAAAAGCCTGAGTCAAGCCTGCAGTTCCTGCAGGATAGATACCGAGCCGAGAAAACTTGAGCGGCCATCCGATCACACGCCTGTTATTGCGGAATTCTCTCTCTAGCGACAGCAGAAAAAAGACAACACCCCACCCTCTCGGAAGGACAGAAAAATTTCTTTCTTATTTGGCCAAAAGAAATGTTTTTCTAAGGGGGAAAAGAATGCTTACCAGAATGATATTCATCAAACCATGTGTAACGAGAATCTGGGACACAAGAAGAGATGAATCAACAAGACCAGTAAAAAAGATCACCATTAGCAAACCGGCGCGTACTAACTCGATCAGGCTCGATCCCTGTACATTCTCAAGCATCATGGAAACACTTGTCATTGAGACTACCAAAATTGTGCCCAACAAAACTGTTTCCATGTAACCTTGGCTATCCAATGTAAAAAACGTCACGAGCGCGATTACATTAAGGAAAAAGAACTGAACAAGCCCATATGCTTTTACATTCCCAGAAATAACGGGATCATATTTTTTGAAGTTATCCAAACTATTTATTTTTTTGGGAAACCTTTTTTCTGCATCAGCCGGCCTCCAGCTTGTGTCTGAAAACCAAACTTTTACCTTATCTTTGGCTGATTTTGTATAGATTGTGTCTCTTATCATCTGATGAAAAATTTCTATATTGGCCCAGACCGGATTCCAACTATGAAGCGGTTTTACAGTCCCGTACACGGGACTTAGGTCGGCCTTCTCCTCAATAAAGGTCCCAAAAATCCTGTCCCAAAGAATAAAAACACCCCCGTAATTGGCATCAATATATTCCTGATTCTGAGCATGATGGACACGATGATTTGAAGGAGTTACAAAAACTGCCTCAAAGAGGCCTAGTTTCGGTACATGTTCGGTATGGACCCAGAATTGATAAAGAAGGTTAAGCGCACCCACTGTCACAAATACCTCTGCTGGTACCCCCAGTACAAACATTGGGACAAAAAATATCCACTTCCATAGGAAACCTGAGCTTGTCTGTCTCAGCGCTGTCGACAAATTGAATTCTTCACCTTGATGGTGAACCACATGGGTTGCCCAAAGTACCTTAATTTCGTGATGGAGTCTGTGCATCCAGTAATAGGTAAGATCATAAAGCACGAAAGCAACCATCCACGTCATCCAGCTTTCCGTAGGCATGAGTGTCAAGTTTAGATGACTGGCTGCGTACGCAAATATTGCGCCTTGAAAACCCAAATTTAACATGGGCGGCAATCGGCTAATCATGCCAAGGGAGACACTTGCAAAAGTATCATTCAGCCTATAGGTATTATTACCGGTAAAAAGGCCAAACAAATACTCACACAGTATCAAGAAAAAGAAAACCGGTATTGCTAAAGCAATTAAATAGGAAGTGTCCATGAGATTACATTAATCCGTCACTGGAACAAATTTGCCTTTTTTGTGGCCGATTAGTCAAGATGCTACGCTCAACAGCCCTGGTTATCCTGTCTTATCTACCCCAAATACAAATTTGTCAGATCCTGGCAGGGTCTCTATGAAATCAGGCCCTAAAAGTTGGGATGGTGTTAACGTACCTGCCACACCAGTTTCATTTAAAAGATGTGAAACACATGCAATAGAGCCATCAACCGTCACATCATAGCCATTGGCCGTGGTTATTCGACAGCATAACTTCTGCCCTGATCGGTTTTTTACTTCTCCCCAAAAATGCGTTCTAGACGCCTTTCTCTGCTCGTCGGTTGGGCCCCGGGGCCCCTGGTTAATACGCTTTTTCAAAATTCTCTGTACCCAGCCAAGGCCCAAAAGAGCTCGAATGTAATTTAGCGCTTTCAGGACCCGAAAAACTTTTCTTGTTGCTGGTATGTAGACTTCAATATTTGGGATCCCTGTTGTCCAATACGCAGTAGATATGTCGCCCCACGGAATGGTTATCGAAAGTTTTTCCCCACTCCCGAAATCAATCCAACTCTGCTTATGCGCCAAAGGAACCGTCAGTATCTCCCCTTCCTTCCTTATCTTCCCCCCCTTTGCTGCACCTTCAACAGAAGTTTTAGCTGTCCCCCGGCTTAGGGACCCTCTTGAGTCAATACCCAATTTTAAGCAGGTAGCATCTGGCATCTTCAGCTTTAATTGCGCCGCAACACAATCAGTCGGAATCACATCCATTCCTACACCAGGACAAAGCACAACTTTATTCTTTTTTGCCTTTTTAGCTAAACGCTGAGCTGCCTCAAAAACAACAATCTCACCGGTAATATCCAAATAATGTGTGCCGCTTTCCAGGCAGGCCTCCATCATTGCTGGGGCTGTTTTTGAAAACGGGCCAGCGCAATGCAGAACAACTGCAACATCCCCAATATACTTTTTTATCACGCTAACATCTTGCAGTGAAAAAATACGATGAGGCAGGCTAAGGCTCTCTGCAAGTAACTGGATTTCCTCTTTGTTTCGCCCCGCTAGTATTGGCCTCATTCCTGAGGCCACAGATTTCAAGGTGATTAACTCACCTGTGTAACCATTTGCACCGTAGATTAACCAGTCTTCCAAGATCTACCTTCCTTACCCCTTTTGTAGTTGTTCCCAGGGATTCTGATCACTAACAACGGGCATGAAATGGCAAAAAATATTTGCGAATTTGGTTCCTTTGAAAGGAATAGGTCGACCATGGAGCAGTCGGCCACCTTCATAAAACACAATCTCTCCGGGCTCCAGAAATATATTATGTTTTCGATAAAAATTGTCCTCAATGACCAGTGGCCACGGTTCTTTTACGTCCTGATCTATGTTGATGATGGCACTGAGAATATGAGTTTTTAACTGGTCTCTATGGGGATTTAGAACTGATCCCTCTCTGTAAATCCTGATCCCATAAACAAATGTTGGCAACAACTTGGTCTGGCTCCACTCTTCCAAGGGCTTCTTCAGGGATGCGTGTATTGCGTCCCGCAAATCCTCGGGTAACTCAATCAGATCACTTCCTGGCCGGGTAGTACCTGGAACCTCTATGTAGCCTCCTTCCACGTGCTCCGTTTGTTTAGTATTTTGGTGGGCTGAGTGGAATGTAAGGAGTTTTTTGAATAAATCTTCATCTAGCTTGTCCTTCTTAAAACCAATTTCCGTGTAATTTTTTATGTACTCATTGGGCTCTTTGGTAAACATTGCTCCATCACCCTTGGTACGAAACCACTTGGTGATAACGGACTTCCAGCCCCTCCCAACTGGGTGTGCATGATGCATAGTATCGATATTGCATAAACCATCAGCATTTAGGTTGTTCCAGATGATTGCCATACCCTTCTTAGGCTGGATTGTTTTTTTCAGTCGGACAAATTCTGTTTCACCTCCCTGCTCTACCTCATTCAAATACACCATGAAAGTGTAGGTTCTCTGGCCCTGCTCTTTGGCATACTGCTCAATTTGTTCACCCTCAAAATAATCTGTATGGGCTTTGAATTCCTGCCCTTTTTCATAATATTGGCCTTGGATGATCTCAGAAAATGAAGAGTCAATTCCCATCATCTGACAGATCCTTCGGTCAACATCCGCAATCAAAGGATCGCTCATAACACCCAGATCACAGGTCCTGCTGGTTCTAAAGGTCGGATCATATGCACCGCTACTGGCTATAGCGGATGGGCGAAGTTTTGATTTAATTAGCTGAGTAACCTGGTCGCATTCGTCAGCATTCAGAAAATTTTCCAACGTATAGAATTCAGCCTTCCTCGTATCTAGCTGGTCGGCATTGGGGATAAAGATTTTTTCTTGCTCTACCTTTTTCTCAGACTCAGAATAAATCGTAATTTTCGGATTATCTTTATCAATACGTTTTAGTGGATTGATGATCTCGGACGGGTCAACCAAAGGCACAAAATTCATTTCATTTTTAATGTCTTTTGCATCGAATCCCTCGTCCAAGAGAATTTTGTAGATCCCATCAAGATCACATCCTCGATCTATATTCAGCTGAATCCAATCCTTCCAGTCTTGTGTGATTTTTCTGGTCAAATTTTTATCAACTAGATTTTCTATTGATCAAGTTGGTCCATTCGATCAATGGCCTTTTTCATCTGTCGCTCCCGGATGGCGTATGCATCTACTTCCTTAAGTAATGCTTCGGCTTTCTTTCTGAGATCGGCGGTGGTACTACCAAATTTTTCGAACTCCTTTTTCAGCTTACCGAATTCTTCCAGGATCTCGCCAGCCCTCTCATTTAATGCCAAGGTTCTAAAACCCATATGAATGCTTATGAGATAGGCCGCAAGAGAGTTTGGGCCCAAAATTAGCACACGGGAATCACTGAAAACTTGTTCTCGCAATCCCTCCAGGCGATCAATCAGTTGCATGAGGCTTTCGCTTGGAATATACATAATTCCCAAATCTATGGTGATGCCAGTCTGGACATATTTTTCTTTAATGTCTGTTGCATCACTGATAATCCGGCGCTTTATAGCGTTCTCTGCATCCCTAACTTGATCTCTGTTGCCCGCATCAGCAGCCTCAATATAATTGTCATACAGCGCTGAAGGGAACTTTGCATCGATGGGCAGCAAGCCCTCTGGCAGCTTAATAACAAACTCAACTCGCTTACCCGAACCGGGCGTTATTTCGACATTTTTTTCATACCTATTTGCAGAAAAAATATCGGCGATAATGGCTTCAAGAGACCATTCTCCAAAAGTACCCGCTAGCGTTCCCCCGGAAAGATAGCGACGCAACTTACTCAAAGGCTCCTGGAAGGACTGAATATCACTCACCAAATTTCCTAAAGAATCTTTTTGATTCTTTAGGGATTGGTCTAAATCATGCAGCGCTGTCTTTTGCTCGCCAAGTAATTCATGGCTTTTGTCACGCCACCTATTAGTTAGGTAGAGATTGAAAGCTACTGCTATCAAAACCAATAGCAATAATGCAAATGAAATAATCTCTGTAGCCATTGTTTTTAGAATGACCTATTTTATGGGGCTAATCATTCCACGCATTCATCGCCCTTGTTACCAGTGAATCTTCGTTTAGCTCAGCCAGCTCCATCCTAATTCCATTGGGATCTATGACATTGGTAATATAAGCCTTGGAATTTGAGCTCAGTCTGGCGTCGGCTACCTCGAGCCCCTGGCCCCTAAAGAACTCGATGGACTCGTCAATATCCTCCACATGTACACCAAAATGCGTCAAACTTGTCTGTCTCTGAGCGTTGTTTCCGCCTATTTCTAAAAAAGTATTTTTACTAACCTGGAGATAAACAATAGATACCTCGCCATTATCTCTAGTCCCGCGGAACGCCTCTTGAAAGCCCATGACTTCAGTGTAATAAGTCACCGCTTCCTCAACATCAGGAACGCTTATTCCAACGTGATTAATACGCACAGCGCCCCACCCTTGATTCTGGGCAATCGCTGCTTGAAGTGCCAATGTTGCTAATACACCAATGAGAAAAAAATAAATACTTCGCATAATGAAATCTCCTTTTTTGCTTAAAGGACTATTATTGTGATCCAGTCCGTTGGTTAATTTAATATTTCCAATATTTACTACTAAAATTTTATCCGGGAAGAAATAACTCTCTTAAATAAGTGCCCAAAAGGTGGTCTCATAATTTTCAAAATAAAGTCGATCGGTGTCTGTTTGTAAACCGCCCTAGGGTTGCTGAATGTTTTAAATCCCTCAATTCCATGATAACGGCCCATACCGCTGGCACCAACACCCCCAAAAGGTAGATCGTCCTGTATATAGTGAAAAATAACGTCATTGATCGACACCCCACCCGATATGGTATTTTCCAAAACATGAGTTTCTTCTATTTTGTCTTGCCCGAAATAGTATAAGCTCAGGGGTTTGCTCCGATTGTTAATATACTGGATAGCATCATCAATTTTTCGGTACGTCTTGATCGGCAGAATTGGCCCAAAGATTTCCTCTTTCATCACCAACATATCGTCAGTCACATCTAAGATCATTGACGGCATCAGCTTGTAGTATGTGCGCTCCAGTTCCTCCTCCCTACCGGGATTAAATTCTATGATTTGTGCCCCTCTTCTTCTGGCATCCTCCAGATATTTCTGTAAGCGCTCAAAATGATTTACATTGATTATGGAAGTATAGTCTTCATTCTTAAAAATCAAAGGAAACATCGAGGCTATAGAGTTTGTAGATGCCTCAATCCAAGGCTCCAGATTCTCTTCCGGAATAAAAAGATAGTCTGGAGCAATACAAGTCTGGCCACCATTCATCAATTTTCCGTTCCACACACGCTCTGCGACGATTTTGAGGTCGGCCGAACAACCCACAATTACCGGGGACTTGCCCCCCAGTTCTAATGTTACTGGGACCAGGTGGGTCGTTGCCGCTGCCATGATCTTTTTAGCGACAGCGGTCGAGCCCGTAAAAAAAAGATGATCGAATGCTAGCTTTGAAAATTCTTCTCCTACAGAACCATCTCCCAAGACAACAGCTATTTCCTCCGGCTCAAAATACTCCGAAATCATCCGCTTCACTAAATTAGAGGACTTCGGGGTAAGCTCAGAGGGTTTAATCATCGCCCGATTCCCGGCCGCGAGAACCGCTGCAAGCGGCCCAATTATTAAGTTGAATGGGTAATTCCAGGGGCCAATTATCCCAACGCTACCCACTGGCTGATACCGAACATGCGCTTTCGCACCAAACCAATTAAACGGAGATGCAGCAAAGCGAATATCTGGTTCCATCCATCTTTTTAAATTCTTCTTAATGTACCGGATGGAATCCAGCACCGCCGCGATATCAGAAAATTTCGAAATAATGGGAGAGCGGTGGCCAAAATCTTCAACCAAAGCATCGGGTATATGATCCTGAAATTCAATCATCATATACATCAACCTGTCTAAGCGATCCAAGCGAACCGAAATGCTCGGAATACCCTCCGCGAGCGACCTCATTTTTTGTCTTGTAAGCGTATTGTTCAAGTTGCTGACCAAGGAATTTCTGTAGTCTTTTTATTGCGGTTTTCTTGGTGGATCAATTGATTTCAGATTAAGGATCAATAAGCCCTTCGTCTACATAGCTATTTCTACTCCACAATAACCGACCGTCCACCTCGAAAAACTCCCAAAGACCGTCTCGTTTCCCTTCTCTGAAATTCTGTCTGCTTCTTACCTGCCCATTTTCGTAGTACCATTCAGCCAATCCATCTCGCTTCCCATCCCTAAAGGCTATTTTTGCCCTCAGTTGCCCGTTCTCGTAATAACTCTCATAAAGTCCGTCTTCCCTTCCATCTTTATAGTTGGCTCTGGTCTGTATTTGACCATTTTCGTAGTAGGCCTCATGGGCTCCATCCTGAGGAGAACAAGCACTCAGAAAAAAAATACCAAAAAGGGACAAAAATATTTTCATGAATGCCGACTGCCAAGTATGACCCATCCCTTTGTAGTTATTTTCCGCATCGATCAACGAAAGGTCTACCTTATGTCTGTCTGTGCTCTTGCTGCCCATGAAATGACTTATCCAGCCGGCTGGAATAAAACTTCAGTTTCTTAAAAACACGGGAGTATATTCTGCGGAGTCCTTTCTTGAAAAAAAGTAACCCTCTTCACTAAAGTCATTAAGATCTTCTGCTTTTGTTACCTTGTTTTTAATAATCCAGGAAGTCATCAAACCTCTGGCTTTTTTTGCATAAAAACTAATAATTTTATAGCTTCCTTTAGAATGGTCCTTAAAAATCGGGGAAATGACTTTTATTTTTTTAGGTAGAGATTTTATTGAATTAAAATATTCCTTTGAGGCTAAATTAATCAAAAGATTTGATTTCATATCATTCAACTCTTTTATAATTTCCTCTGAGATGGTACAACCCCAGAAATCATAAAGGTTTTTCCCTTTTTCTGACTCTAATTTTGTGCCCATTTCCAAACGGTACGGCTCTATGACATCAAGGGGCTTCAAAACCCCATACAGGCCTGAGAGTAATCTTAGGTGTCTTTGGCAGAAATCTAATTCATTTTTTGATAATTCTTCTGCCTTTAAGCCTTGATAAACATCTCCCTTGAAAACAAATACAGACTGTTTTGACGTCTTCGAGATTTTTTTCTGGCCCTTCCAAGACTGATATCTGTTGGTATTTAACAGGGATAATTTATCGCTGAGCTTCATTAACTGCGATATTTCGGAAGGATTTTTTGATTTAAGGATTTTTATCAGTTGCTTAGATTTTGGCAAAAGACTAGGAACAGTAAATGGTACATGCCCAAGCGACGTATCGTAATCAAGGGTCTTGGCTGGGGATAATAAAATAATCATAAATCCATTTTATGACCGAAAAGGTTAATTCTCAAACCCGCTTCTCAGCCGTAGACCCACTGTTTGTGGTGCCATAGCTCTATTCCTTATCCTCCAGTACCCCCCTCTCCCTGAGCTGCTTACGAATATTCGTAGCACTAATCAATTGAATTTTTTCATCGAGTATCTCCTCTTCGATTGCGTATCCTACGCCCCGGCCATATGAGATATTGACGATGTTGGGAACCAGCATAATTTCAAAATCAAGCCCCCTTTTAAAGCCATCCCTGAGGAGACTGTCTTCGATATTTTTACAAACCGACTCCCAATTAAAAGGATTATCGTCCTGCGAATCACCGCCTGACGCATTGTGAACATCTCGGACTTGAATCATGACCTGGCCTGTCTTTGCTATACATCTCTTGAAAAGAGCCTGATGACCATCGTGCCAGGGCTGCCAGCGACCTAACATTTGAACAGTCGGTTTTTTCCAATCAAACATTTTGCAGAATTTTGTCAGCTATCATTTTGTGGTTTGAGTTATTCCATTCTTTAATATGGAAATCCACACGCTCAGGATGCTCAAACATCTTGTTCGTATCATCAAACCTACCTTCCTTAATGGTATCCATCCAGATCACAATATCCGGTTCGAAGATTCTCTGTGCTTCCTTGGTTGGACATATGAAATCACAGATAACGAATCTAGAATATGATTTTTCGAAATCTGCAAAGGCTTTCATTCGTAGACTTTGACGAAGTCGCCCGTCCTTGCTGAAATCCCAGTCGTTAGCCATCCTTCTTACATGGTCAGCGTTATACCATGCGGCTTTTAACAGTGGTTGCAATCGTTCGGCGAGATATGTCTTTCCACTACCCGGCAGACCCATGACAAGTATTTTCATCTGAATACTACTTATTTCTATTGCGTCAAAATTTTTTTAATCAGGCTGCTTTAGCTTGTTCACTTGAATAGCACAATAACTCAATCACGTAGCTAAAATTAGCTTATACCCATATAATTTTATCGTTTAATCGACAAGAGTATTATGTATCACTCTGCCAGAAAGTTTTTCTAAATTTGATAACAACTAGGGGGAAACCAAGTCCCCGTCTTTGTAATTCAGTGTTATGTAAACCTCACCGTTTTCATCGAAGAAACTCCAAACACCATCCGGCTTCCCGTTTTTTAACTCTCCGCTGCTCCACAATTGACCATTTTCATGGAACATCTCAAGAGGCCCATCTGGCTCCCCATTTTTCAGCACCCACCTTTCCTTCAACTGGCCGTTTGCGTGAAATCCCTCCCAAAGACCTTCTCTTTTCCCGTCCCTGTAGGTTCCAGACTCAATCAACTGACCGTTTTCATTAAACCATTCCTGAGTACCTTCCTGCCTCCCCTCTACAAAATTTCTTCTCCTCCACAATTGACCATGATCGTAAAAAACTTCAGAAAAACCCTCTGGCCTCCCGTCTTTTGAATTTCCTCTGCTCCACAGTTGACCGTTCGGATGGAAATACTCCCATGCGCCTTCCCGGACCCCGTCCCGGTAGTTTCTCCTTTCTTTCAGTTGGCCGTTTTCGTAGAACTCCTCAACGGTCCCAGTGACAGGCTCATTGGTGGCTTCGTGGTAGATGATATTTTCCCTGATCTCGAAAGGTCCTGTGACAACCTCTTGGGAATCAGCGCAAGGGATCAGGAGTAGGACACCGAAGAAAGGGAATAGGGGTTTCACGAGGACCATATTCATAGGCTCACTCTACAAAGAGAACCCTCAGTAGAAGAAAACCCTTATAACGATCACGGTGAGGATCACTCCCTTTAGAAAGGTTAGCCAGAGCATTCCATAATCGCTGATCCGTAGTTTCCTTTGCCACCAGTCGATATATCTCTTATGCCATTTGATTAGGTTCATTACTGTTTAAGGACTTCTGAATATGAATTTAATCCATGAGTCAGTTCTACTCTACCGTAACGGAATTATCTTAACCACTCCGACGATTTTTATTTTATTAATCACAATATAATACGGAAATTTAACCAAAACAGAGACGCACAGGAACGGAATGCTAATCGAATGAGACTTCTTACCATCCTCTATCTAGTTCTTCTGGTTTCTTGTTCTCAGGAACCCGAAGTTGTGACGGGTCCATTTATTGTGAGGGATGGCATCACTTACGACCAGAACACGAACAAACCTTTGACCGGGATTGTTGAGGAGCTCTATGACAATGGCCAATTAGAGAGAAGAGGAAACTGGAAGGACGGGACACTAGACGGTCTTAGTGAGTTCTTCTACGAAAATGGTCAATTAGAGTTTAGAGAAAACTACATAGACGGGGAATTAGAGGGTCTTGTTGAGTGGTTCTATACAAATGGTCAATTATGGTACCGAGAAAACTGGAAAGACGGGAAAGAGGATGGTCTCTGGGAATACTTCGACGAAGACGGAAACTTGATCAGGACAGAGACATGGGAGAACGGAGTACAGGTCGAATGAGATTTTACGAATACTGGACTGGTGGATCTAAAAAACCCATACATCAAACTCATTCAACAGTGACCGATTTAGCTAGATTGCGGGGCTGGTCTATGTCGGTACCTTTTAATACGGCGGCATGATAAGCCAGTAGCTGCAATGGCACAGCGTAAAGGAGAGGCTCCTGAATAGGCTGCACATGCGCGGGCATGCGCAAGATTCGCACGTTTTCATCTTCACCTAAATGGACCTCTGGATCTGCAAACACGTAGAGCTGCCCCCCGCGCGCTCTGACTTCCTCAAGATTTGACTTCAGCTTTTCCAGCAATTCGTTATTGGGAGCAACTGCCACTACGGGCATATCGTCATCTACTAGGGCCAAAGGCCCGTGCTTGAGTTCGCCCGCTGCATAAGCCTCAGCATGAATGTAGGAAATTTCCTTTAACTTCAGAGCGCCCTCCATAGCTATTGGGTTCAATGCCCCTCGACCCAAAAATAAGGCATGGTGTTTATCCGCGAACTCTCTTGCCAAGTCTGCAATGGCATTGTTCAGCACCAGACTCTGCTCAACCATGCCTGGTATTTCTGCCAAATGAGCTACTAACTCCCGCTCCGTGCTGGAGCTTAGTCCACGATGCCTCGCAATCACAATCGTAAGCATAAGCAGGGCCGCAAGCTGAGTGGTAAAGGCCTTGGTCGAAGCAACACCGATTTCCTGGCCTGCCCGAGTCATCAGCACAAGATCCGATTCGCGTGTAAGTGAACTTTCGGATACGTTACAAATTGCCAATGTGGCGACATAGCCAAGTTCATTGGCAGCTCGTAAAGCTGCGAGCGTATCAGCAGTTTCGCCGGACTGAGAAATGGCAACGAAAAGAGTATTTTCGGGCACCACCGGAGATCGGTAACGGTACTCGCTGGCAATATCCACGCTACAAGGCAAGCGCGCTATCTCTTCTAATTGATATCGAGCTACCAACCCTGCATGATAACTGGTACCACAAGCAACGATGTGTACACCTGTTGCTTTTTTGAGAACTTCTTCTGCATTCTCACCAAATATGGAATCTGGAATACCGCCATCACTGATGCGCCGATCCAGTGTCTGCATCAACGCCGCAGGTTGTTCGTGGATTTCTTTCTCCATGTAATGATTAAACCGGCCGCGCTCTGCAGCGTCCGCTGTAAGCTCGCTTTCTCGGACCGGCCGTTCCACTTCATGGCCCGTGACATCAAAAATTGTTACGGAATCTTTTCGTAGGACTGCAATGTCCCCTTCCTCAAGAAATTGAAACTGTTGGGTTACGGGTAACAGCGCCGCAACATCCGAAGCAACGAAGTTCTCCCCAGAACCTAGGCCCACCACAACTGGGGTGCCTGTGCGAACAGTAAACAGTGCCTCGGGATCATGGGTACTAAGAACCACCAATGATGCATAACCACCCTCCAGTTCTTTCACTGTCTGGCTGATGGCCAAATACATGTCATTAGTATTTTTCAGATGGTGACGAATGCGGTGCGCAACAACTTCTGTATCAGTTTCCGAGTTGAACTCAAATCCCGCAGCTTGTAGTTCACCACGTAATTTTGCATGGTTTTCAATAATGCCATTGTGAGCCACGGCAACTTCACCGCCCGATAGATGAGGATGCGCGTTGCCTTCGCTGGGCGTGCCGTGTGTCGCCCAACGTGTGTGGGCGATACCAATATAGCCGCTTATATCCTGGCCCCTTAGCGCGCTTTGCAACCCCTTGACTTTGCCCAAGCGCCTCACGCGCTCAATTTTCTTTTCATGGACTACGGCGAGGCCAGCCGAATCATATCCACGGTATTCCAAACGCTGGAGTCCTTCCAAAAGAACAGGAATTATGTCCCGACTGGCTACCGCGCCTACGATTCCGCACATAAGCCACTACTCTCCCAAGACGTCCTTAAAAACATTACTGCCAATTCTTCATGAAAAAGCGAATCCTGCCTATCACTTAGCGGGGCGCTTCCAGCCCTTGACGGTTGACTGCTTAGCGCGAGCCACGGTCAGTTGCCCGGAAGGGACATCTTTTGTAATGACAGAGCCTGCTCCGATTGTTGCCTCTTCCCCAACCTCTACAGGTGCAACTAACATGACACCGGAACCCACAAATGCACGATCTCCAATCTTAGTGTGATGTTTCTTGGCTCCATCGTAGTTGCAGGTAATTGTGCCAGCTCCAATGTTTGCATCCCGGCCGATTGTTGTGTCCCCTATGTAGCTTAAGTGATTAACTTTACTTCCTTCAGAAATTTCGCTGCCCTTTATTTCCACAAAATTTCCTATCTTCACTTGTTCGGCCAGCTCAGTACCCGGCCTCAACCTGGCAAAAGGCCCGATCTCACAATTCGGGCCCGCTACAACATTCTCCAAAACAGAATGTGCATTCACTACACAATCATCGGCAAGCTTGCAATTAGATACTATTGCGTAAGGACCGATGTGAACGCGATCACCCAATTGCACGCTCCCCTCGAAAACGACACCAACATCGATAAAAACATCCTGCCCAACACTGAGCTCGCCCCTCACATCAACACGCTTCGGGTCCGCTAGCGATACGCCAGCCGCCATAAGCTCTACAGCCTTGCGATGCCGCAACGTTTTTTCAGCTTCAGCCAACTCTATCTTGTCGTTAATACCTTGAACTTCTTTTGAATCCGCTGCCTTTAGACCTTCCACTTTGACACCTTCCTTTGCGGCCATGCTAACGATATCAGTGAGATAGTACTCTCCTTGTGCATTCTTATTCTCTAATCTATCCAACCAACGCCTAAGCGCGTGCGCGTGCGCCCCGATTAAGCCGCTGTTGATTTCCCCTATAAGCCTCTCCTCGTCAGACGCGTCTCGCTCCTCAATAATCTGGATAACCGCACCACCCTGATCGCGAATGATGCGCCCGTATCCCCCTGGATCATCCGGCACTGAGGTCAAAATAGCGAGAACCTTCTCTTCAAGACTCTTTACCAACATCTGAAGTGCCCGCACTCCCACCAGCGGCACATCTCCATAAAGCACTAGTACTTGATGATCGTCTGGAATATCGGGCAAAGCCTGCGCTACCGCATGTCCCGTTCCAAGTTGGTCTGACTGAAGATGCCAAAACAAGTCTTTCTGCGGGAAAGCGGCCACAACCTCTTTTGCGCCATGGCCGTAGACCACTCGAATGGCTTCAGGCTTCAGTTGCCTTACGATATCCAGGACGTGGGCTAGAATGGGCTTCCCACCCAGCAGGTGCATCACTTTGGGTCTGTTGGAATGCATTCGTTTGCCCTGGCCGGCTGCCAGAACTATAACGGTAAGAGCCACAGATCCATCCTTCATTCTCCTGATCCTATCCGTCGATGATAGCGTGATAAGACCACCACCGTGCAGGCAAGCGCTCAGGAAAATTGGATAAACAACGCGTTTCCGGGTCTAGTTGCGCCCACCCTTGAGTTTCTGTGCGGCCCGATAACGCGCCTCAGCTTCCACCATCTCCGCCTGTGCTTGCTCAAGATCCACTTCGCCGTGGCGGCCCTCTAAAACTTCACGAGCCTGCTCCCTAGCAGCGAGAGCAGCGGACTCATCCAGCTGATCGGCCCGCAGCGCACTATCAGCCAGCACCGTTACCAAATGCGGTTGCACTTCAAGCACCCCCCCAGTGACATAGAAAAGTTTCTCGTCCTCTTCAACCATCTGAACGCGAACCTCCCCAGGGATCAGGTCTGTCAATAGCGGAGCATGCCGTGGTGCAATGCCTACTTCCCCTAACCTCGCCGGCGCAAAAACCATCTCTGCTTCGCCGGAAAAAATTTCTCCTTCTGCGCTTACGATTTCAACGTTGATGGTTGCCATGGTCTATACCTGTCCTACTGAAGGTTCTTGGCTCGCTCCTCTGCTTCTTCGATGGATCCCACCATGTAGAAGGCCTGCTCGGGCAAATGATCGTACTCACCATCAACGATGGCCTTAAAGCTACGTATGGTCTCTCGCAGTGGCACATACTTGCCTGGGCTCCCTGTGAACGTTTCAGCCACAAAAAACGGCTGAGACAAGAAACGCTGGATCTTTCGTGCCCTTTGAACCATTAGCTTGTCATCCTCGGAAAGCTCATCCATGCCTAGAATCGCAATAATGTCCTGAAGTTCTTTGTAGCGCTGCAGCACCGCCTGTGCAGCACGTGCCGTATCATAATGTTCCTGTCCCACCACATTTGGATCAAGCAAACGGCTGGTTGAATCCAGCGGGTCCACCGCAGGATAGATGCCCAGTTCCGCGATCTGACGGGACAAAACCAACGTAGCGTCCAGGTGGGCAAACGTGGTGGCTGGAGATGGATCTGTTAAGTCATCCGCAGGTACGTAGACAGCCTGAAAAGAGGTAATGGAGCCAGCCCGCGTAGAAGTAATGCGCTCTTGCAATGCTCCCATCTCCTCCGCAAGCGTAGGCTGGTACCCCACAGCTGAAGGCATTCGTCCTAGCAACGCAGATACCTCGGTGCCCGCAAGCGTATACCGGTAAATATTGTCGATAAACATAAGCACGTCACGACCCTCGTCCCGGAAAGACTCTGCGATGGTCAACCCTGTAAGTCCTACACGAAGCCGGTTACCGGGTGGCTCGTTCATCTGACCGTAGACAAGCGCCACCTTGTCCAGCACTCCTGCCTCTTTCATTTCATGATAAAAATCATTCCCCTCACGTGTTCGCTCACCCACTCCAGCAAAAACAGAATATCCACCATGCTCTTTAGCAATGTTGTTTATGAGTTCCATTAAGCAAACTGTCTTACCAACTCCCGCCCCACCAAAAAGACCAATCTTGCCGCCCTTCGCTATTGGCATTATGAGATCAATGACCTTTACCCCCGTCTCCAAGAGTTCCGTACTGGTAGCTTGGTCTTCGTAACTCGGGGGTGACCTATGGATGGGCCGACGGTCCTTTTCCCCTACCGGCCCGGCCCGATCAATAGGCGTGCCCAAAACATCCATGATTCGGCCTAGGGTTTTTTCACCGACCGGGATTTCAATAGGTGAACCAGTGTCAGCTACTGACAAACCCCGGCGCAGCCCCTCACTAGAACCCATGGCAATGGTGCGAACCACTCCGTCCCCGAGCTGCTGCTGCACCTCTAGTGTTAAGTCTCGGTCCTCAAGCTTTAAAGCATCGTAGATTTTTGGAATTGCATCCCTGGGAAATTCTACGTCTACTACTGCGCCTATAATTTGAACTATCGTACCCGTGCTCATCTTTTGTTTACCTTTGTCTTTATCTTTAGACTGCTGCTGCCCCACCGACGATCTCTGCAATTTCCTGTGTAATCGCTGCTTGGCGGGCCTTGTTGTAATCTAATTGGAGTTGATCAATAAATTTACCGGCGTTTTCAGTAGCTGCCTTCATCGCAACCATTTTGGATGCCATTTCACAGGCGACATTCTCTACCGCGCCTCGATATACCTGGGATTCCAAATAACGCGCGACAACGGTTTGCAGTAGCTCTCCTGCCGAAGGCTCATAAAGATAATCCCAGTGCTCCTGAAGTGCTTCGCTGTCAACAACCTCTACCGGCAAAAGCGCTTTAATCACGGGCTGCTGGCTCATCGTGTTTACAAATACATTATGAACAAGAAGCAGCTGGTCTATTTTTCCGTCTTCGTAGGCATCGGTCATAGCCGTTATAGCACCGATTAAGTCGGCTACCTTTGGGTCTTCCCCCAAATGAGTTGTCGCGGCTACAATGTTCACCTTGAGGCGCCGGAAATAAGCAGCACCCTTCGCGCCGATCAAGCACAAATCAGCTTCAATACCCTTAGATTGCCACTGCTGCAGATCGTTTAGCACAGCCCGAAACATATTGACGTTGAGCGAGCCACACAAGCCCCGGTCCGTACTGATGACGATGTAGCCCACTCGCTTCACTTCACGCTTCTCCAAAAACGGATGGCCATCGTCCGGATTCGCCTCGGAAAGATGTCCAATGACGGTGCGTATGCGTTCGGCGTAGGGCCTTGAAGCTTCCATCCGATCCTGGGTGCGGCGCAACTTAGAAGCAGCTACCATTTCCATGGCCTTCGTAATCTTCTGCGTATTTTTTACGCTACCAATTTTGTTGCGAATTTCCTGGCCGCTAGCCATAGCCTAGTACGCCCCTGTTTCCTTGAAGCCCTCCACCAAGGTTTTGAGCTTTCCTTGAATATCTTCATCGTAATTGCCCGAGCTATTGATTTCATCCAGCAGATCCTGAGCGTTTGCCCGGGCATAGGCATGCAAAGCTGTTTCAAAATCCACAACCTTTTCAGAGGGAACATCATCCAGAAAACCCTCATTAACCGCGAATAAAGAAACCGCCATCTCAGCTACTGTGAGTGGTGAATACTGTTTCTGCTTCATGAGCTCAGTTACGCGCTGACCTCGATCCAACTGCTGACGGGTAGTTTCATCAAGGTCCGAAGCAAACTGCGCAAAAGCGGCCAGCTCCCGATATTGAGCGAGCGCGAGCCGTACCCCACCGCCAAGCTTTTTAATAATTCCCGTCTGCGCAGCACCGCCCACCCTAGATACCGATAACCCCGGGTTAATGGCGGGACGAATACCCGCATTGAAAAGGTCAGTTTCCAAATAGATCTGGCCATCGGTAATGGATATCACATTGGTGGGTACAAAAGCGGAAACGTCCCCAGCCTGCGTCTCGATAATGGGTAATGCTGTAAGCGAACCGGTCGTGCCCTTAATTTCTCCGCCTGTGGCCTCTTCTACATATTCCGCATTTACTCGTGCCGCGCGTTCCAGTAACCGCGAATGCAAATAGAAGACATCCCCAGGATATGCTTCGCGGCCTGGCGGTCTTCGAAGAAGCAAGGAAACTTGCCGGTAAGCCCAAGCCTGCTTTGTTAGATCATCGTAAATAATTAATGCATCTTGGCCGCGGTCCCTGAAGTATTCTCCCATAGCACATCCAGCAAAGGGTGCAACATACTGCATCGCTGCAGATTCCGAGGCGGTTGCTGCAACGATTATGGTGTGCTCCATTCCTCCATATTCCTCTAGCCTTTGGACCACGTTCGCTACAGTAGAGTTCTTCTGTCCTATGGCTACATAGATGCATTTAATGCCGCTATCACGCTGATTAATGATCGCGTCGATGGCAACAGCGCTCTTGCCTGTCTGCCGGTCGCCAATGATCAGTTCCCGTTGCCCCCTACCAATAGGCACCATGGAGTCGATGGACTTCAGTCCAGTCTGCACAGGAGCATCTACAGACTGCCGCTCAATAACACCTGGGGCCACTTTTTCTATCGGCGAACTATGTTCTGTTTCGATCGGCCCTTTCCCATCAATAGGGTTACCCAACGCATCAACAACACGCCCCAAGAGAGCATCGCCCACGGGCACCTCCAAGATACGCCCCGTTGTTTTGGCAGTATCACCCTCAGAAATGTGTTTATACTCCCCGAGCAAAACACAACCTACGGAGTCTTGCTCCAGATTGAGAGCCAATCCGTAACTACTACCTGGAAATTCGATCATCTCTCCATATTGAACATCCGCTAGACCATGAATCCGGGCAATACCATCGGTGAGGGTAATCACGGTTCCCACGTCTCGGGCTTCCGCTTTATCCTCAAAGCCCTCGATGCGTTGTTTGATAAGTTCACTAATTTCTGAAGCTTTAAGTACCATCTATTAATCCTCTTACGCGACCAGTGTGTCTGCCAAGCGCTTTAAGCGACTTTCCACCGATCCATCAATAACCATATCCTCGGCCTGAATGATTGCGCCCCCGATCAGGCCTGCCTTTACCTCACACTCCAATTTCACTGCGCGCCCTAAGCGCTTTTCTAGCGCCTTAGAAATACTCTCAATAACTGATTTGTCTACTCCAGTTGCTGTAATCAGTTTTACTCGTACGGTTTCTTCTGCCCACGCCTTTAATTTTTCAAACTGTGCTGCGATCTCCGGCAGTACTTCTAGCCGACCGTACTCTGCCAACAGGCGCAACAGGTTGGTACCCCGGCCGGAGCTAAACACATCGGCACACCCAGCCTCGTTGACAATATCTTCTACAAAAGATGCTCTTTTCTCCGGGCCGATATTCGGCCTTGCTAAAAAACGCCGTGCTGTTTCTTCCTCAATCACCTGAGCTGCGGTAGCGAGGGCCTTTGACCAGCCACTCAGTTGATTGCTGGATCTTGCAATATCAAAAATCGCTTGAGCATAGGGTCGGGCAACTTTATGTAGATCCGACACAGACTATATTTCCGACGCCAACCGATCTAAGAGATCTCGGTGTGTCTCACCATCAATTTCTCGCTCCAACACCTTCTGAGCTCCTGCCACAGCAATCATTGCTACCTGTCCTCTCAGCTCGTCCCGCGCACGGTTAATTTCAACTTCGATTTCTGCCTGCGCACTCTCAAGCCGCCTTTGCCGCTCTTGCTCGCTCTCTTCGCGCGCACCAGAAACGATATCGTTTGCTTGCGAGCTCGCTTGCTCAACAATATCCCGCGCCTTAACTCGTGCCTCTTCAACAATCTCACCGGCACGGGTCTCAGCTTTCAGTAAGCTTCCCTGTCCTTGTTCCGCAGCCGCGAGCCCGTCAGCTATACGCTTTTCACGCTCTTCCATCGCCTGTCGAATCATTGGCCACAAGTAAGACATCGTGAACCATACCAACAGAGCAAAAACAAACATTTGAACAATCAGGGTAACGTTGATGCTCATCCTTTGGGTCTCCGGTTTAGCCTTAACTGCATAGCTGACAGATGCGGGTTACCCGCCAAAAGCCGCTTCCACGGCCCCAATAAAAGGGTTTGCAAACGTGAAGAACAGCGCGATACCAACACCAATCATTGTTACAGCATCCAAAAGCCCGGCTACAATAAACATGTTAATTCTCAGCATGGGGACAAGTTCCGGCTGTCGCGCCGCGCCGTCTAAAAACCGGCCGCCAAGCAATGCAAATCCGATGGCCGTTCCAAGTGCGCCCATGCCAATTAACAGTGCTACCGCAATAACGGTCATGCCCTGTACGTTAGCGATTAAAGTTGCAAGTTCCATATTTCCTCCTAAGCCTCTAGGGCCTCAAAAGCCCCCAAAATGAAATTGATGTTAATGCTCCTCATGAGCCATTCCCAAATAAACTATTGTCAGCATCATAAAAATAAATGCCTGCAAAGTGATAATCACAATATGAAACAAAGTCCATACCAACCCAAGCAAAATTTGCATGATGAGAAGACCGAAACTCCCCGGGTCAGCTAGATTTAAAAATACTTGGCCAATCGAATCCGCGCTTGCGGACAGAGTAAAAATTGCGATTAAAATAAATATAAGTTCGCCAGCATACAAATTTCCAAACAACCGCAACGCCAATGAGATTGGCTTTGCCAATTCTTCGACAATCTTGAGCATGAAATTGAAAGGAAGAAACCACTTTCCAAACGGCTTGAAAAAAATCTCTTTAAGAAATCCAGCGCCGCCTTTGATTTTAATGCTGTAAAAAATGATCAGAATAAAAACACTAAAGGACATGCCGAAGGTGGTGTTGAGATCTGTAGTTGGAACCACTTTCATGTATTCAATGCCCATAGCCTCGCCTATGGCAGGCAACAGGTCAACCGGCACCAAATCCATAAAATTCATTAAAAAAATCCAGCAGAAAATCGTTAGGGAAAGCGGGGCTATCAATCGGGATGAGCCATGAAAACTATCTTTGACCTGCGTATCCACAAATTCAACTATAAGCTCGACAAAATTCTGCCACCCCGAAGGCACCCCAGCTGATGCTCTCCGCGCAGCCACAAAGAAACTGCCACAAAACAAAAAACCAAGGACCACAGCATAAAAAATACTGTCCAGATGAAACGTCCAAAACCCTTCCCCAACGTGCAGATTGGTTAGGTGGTGGACGATGTAGTCCGTGGAGGTTTCTGTGTGTGCGTCCTCCATTTCTATCCCGGTGTTACCTTCACAATCTTAACCTTCAGACATATCCACATTGCTCGGCGTCCCCAGCCTCAGCACCAAAGCGGCCCAATAAACAATAAAGGTCGCCGCAAAACCACCGATCATGGGCCCAAAAGAAACCTCTAGAAACCGAATAGCTAGCACAAATAATCCCGCAGTTAACACTAGCTTGAAAAACTCCCCTTGATAGATACTCCTGAGCACTTTTGCCGGCTCAGTTTTAGGTCCATGCCGAAACATACTAACCACCATATAAAAACTAGCGAGTGCGCCAATTGCGCCGCCTGTTAGGGCGGATATCCCAGCCCTGCTCCCCCCTAACAAAAAACAAATCAAACCTGCCAGCAACGCAAGCCCCATTTGTACTAAAACGATACGAAGGGCAAATCTCCGAGCATTCAGAAAACTTTTTTCGAGTTCACTCACGAAAAAAAGCCGCCAGATCTGTCCACTACAGACAAAGAAAAAGCCACATATGTGGCATCGAAACCGAATACATTCAAGCTACCAAATGACCGCGCTATTCTAAGGTCTTGCCTAATGCGGTTCAAGATTTAGTCAATATGCCCAATAATTCCTTCTAACTCTTCCAGGCTGTGGTACCGGATGACAATCCGCCCACCAACCCGCTGTTTTTCTATTCGGACCGGTGCCCCAAGCTTTTCTCCGATCTCCATTTCTAATCGAGCAACGTTCGGATCTTTAGGGGTCGAACTTCTACTGCCGGCGTTCTGTCCTGCGGGCTGAGATAAACGTTTTGCGGCCCGTTCTGTTTCCCGCACACTTAGCCCCTCCTTGATCACTCGAGTAGCCAGCTTAGCCTGGGCCTCAGCCGATTCCAGCGAGAGAAGCGCCCGAGCATGACCCATGTCGAGTTGGCGCTGTTCAAGCATATCCTTAACCGTATCGGGTAACTCGAGAAGTCTCATTAAATTGCTAACCGATGCCCGGCTACGGCCTACCTCATCGGACACCTCGCTATGAGTCATGCCAAAATCATCTACCAAGCATTTAAAGGCACGGGCCTCTTCGAGGGCATTTAAATCTTCACGCTGAATATTCTCAATCAGCGCGACCGCGAGAGCAGCCTGATCGGGTATATCCTTCACCAGCGCTGGTACCGACTGTAGTCCGGCTAATTGTGCGGCTCTCCATCGACGCTCACCCGCTATGATTTCATACTGCGTCTCACCAGCTCCAGAACCAAGTGGGCGAACTACGATCGGCTGAAAGAGACCATGAGAACGGATAGTATTTGCAAGCTCTTCAAGGCTTTCCTCTCTCATATCCAAATGCGAGCGCGGCTGATAGTGTCCACGCTGAAGCAGGTCCACAGGAATTTCCTTGAGGCCAGTTGCCACCACCTGATCATTCGGTCTAATTTCGGTACTCAGTAGGGCATCAAGCCCACGCCCGAGACTTTTTCTCTTAGCCATTGTCATAAATAAAATTTAGAGAGAAAGGGCATGCTGATTGTATCAGTTAGCGCCTGTTGGCGGAGGGTCTCGTAGAGGTTCTTCAGCTCCATCACGGCGATTTATCTCGCCGGCCAAGGCAAGATACGCTAGTGCTCCTGAAGAATTTTTATCATGATAAAGGGCTGGCTTACCAAAACTAGGTGCCTCTGCCAACCGAACGTTTCGCGGAATCACTGATCGGTAAACGCGATCTCCAAAATGCTCAAGCAGCTGGGCAGAAACCTCGTTGGCAAGATTGTTTCTATGATCGAACATGGTGCGCAGGATCCCTTGAATTGTCAGCCCTGGGTTAGCGCTCGCCCTGATTTGCTCTATCGTTCCAAGTAATGAAGTTAAGCCTTCGAGTGCGTAGTACTCGCACTGCATGGGAATAAGCACCCCTTGGGCCGCCGTAAGGGCATTGACTGTTAGCATGTTGATCGCCGGAGGACAATCAACCAGCACATAATCGTAACGCCCATCCATAGGCTTCAGCGCATTGCCGAGTCGAAATTCGCGCTCAGGCTCGTTCAACAGCTTAATCTCAGCCACAGTCAGGTGCTGATTGCTCGGCAAAACCGCAAAACCGCCCAGGGTTGCCCTTACAATCGCATTCGCGGCGGGAATGCCATCCAGCAATACCTCACAGACACCCTCCGTCACATCCTCCTTATCAATACCACAACCCATAGTGGCATTGCCCTGTGGGTCCATATCAACCAACAACACTTGCCGTTTAGTAGCCGCCAGAGATGCAGCGAGATTCACGCAGGTTGTAGTTTTACCTACGCCGCCTTTTTGATTAGCGATCGCAATAATTCTGGTCATGGAGTTCCTTCTTTTCCGGCGCGCTGCACAAGTATTACTGATCCACTAACTAAGTCCTGCCTAGGCACTTCTATGCAGCGAACACTAAATTCCGCACTAAGTCTGCCCAGGCTCTCCTCAGCCTGACGGGTGCCCGTTAGAATAAAAAGCTTGCTATCAATATCCAATAGATGTCCAGCCAATACTACTAAATCGGGCACAGCGGCAACGGCCCGAGCAAGCACCGTATCAAAGGGCTGCCCAGTTGGTAAGTCTTCTACGCGGCAATTTTTGACGAAAACATTTGTCAATCGCAAAGTACTTTGAGCGTGGCGTAAAAACCGGGCTCGCTTTGCCCGACTGTCAATCAACGTAAACTCCCGCCCCTCTTCAACAATACTCAACGGCAACCCTGGAAGACCAGCACCTGTCCCAACATCAGCAATGCGTTGCCCTGACAACAGGGGCCTCAGGGCCAGGCTTTCCAACAGGTGACGGTCGATCATCTGATCCGTAGACCGAATGCCCGTAAGATTATGAGTTTGATTCCAGCGATTGAGCAACCAGAGAAAATCGGCCAATCTTTCCATCTGCGTTAGGGTTATTTTAAGGCCCGCCAATGCTAGCCTCTCGCTAACTTCCCGCCCGTGCAGCTCGCGTTTTGTCAATGGTTTCCCCTAGTGAGTCCGTCCTGTACTTATCTCCTCTGCCTTGTGGCAGGCGACAAGGGTCTGGCTAATTCTTCGTAGTTCCGGCGCCTCCATCCGGCACCTTTGCTCCGCGTAGCGGCAACGTGTCTGAAAGCGGCAACCCGAAGGCGGATTTATTGGCGAAGGTAAATCCCCGCTCAAGAGCTGCCTTTTTCTCTTCCGCTCCGTGTCTGGGTCTGGAACAGGGGCAGCACTAATAAGGGCCGAGGTATAAGGATGAAGGGGCCCTTCATAAAGATCCGAAGCTGGAGCAACCTCGACAATTTGCCCGAGATACATTACCGCAATGCGGTGGCTAATGCTTCGAACGACAGCTAGATCATGCGCGATAAAAATTAGAGACAAGCCAAGCTCGTTCTGCAAATCCGCAAGTAGCTTCATAATCTGGTTCTGAATCGGCACATCAAGCGCACTTACTGGTTCATCACAAATAATGAGGCGCGGCCTTAAAACTAACGCTCTAGCGATACCAATCCGCTGACACTGTCCCCCCGAAAATTCATGGGGGTAACGGTTCAGTCCCTCTTTACCGAGGCCCACTCGCTGCAAAACTTCCAACGCCTCTCTTTTAACAGCCTGACGCGAAAGATCCGGGCGGTGTGTCCAAAGCGGTTCACTCACAATGTTCCCCACTGTCATGCGCGGATTAAGGGAGGCCAGGGGGTCCTGAAAAATGATCGTCATCTCCTTGCGCAGCGGCTGCAGTTTGGGTTCCGTTAGGTCCGTTAGCGTTGTCCCAAGCAAACATACTTGTCCACTCGTGGTTGGCACGAGGCGAAGAATCGCTCGGGCCAAGGTTGACTTGCCACACCCAGATTCACCAACTACCCCTAGGGTTTCCCCCGACTCTAGACTGAGATCCACACCATCCACCGCTTTCAGAAGAAGTTTAGATGACCATCGCACGGGATTTTTTACGGGAAAATGAACCCGCAAGTCGTGAACGTCCAACAACGGTCCATTCTCGTCTTTGCCCTGTCCCGCGGTTTTACCATCTCTTTGGGTAAGCGGCGTGACTTGTTGGTCTGGCCTGGGAATTGCCTCTAAAAGAGCCTTCGTATAAGCGTTCTTAGGGTGATAAAAAATTTTTCTGGTCACTCCCTCTTCCATAAGGCCCCCCTCATGCATAACTAGCATCCTTTCACACAGGCCAGCAACCACCCCTAGGTCGTGGGTAATAAAAATGATAGCGGTGCCGAAACGTTCATTTATGTCTTGCATCAAACAAATTATTTGAGCCTGAACTGTCACATCTAGTGCAGTAGTAGGTTCATCAGCAATAAGGATATCCGGACTCAGAAGAAGGCACGAAGCAATCATTACGCGTTGACGCATACCGCCTGAGAGCTCATGCGGATAGCGATCAAAACATTTTCGGGCATCTGGGATTTTCACCGCTTCTAGCATTTCTATGCAATGCTCTTGTGCAGCTTTCCTCGAAAGCTTTTTGTGTTGGCGCAAAGCCTGCATCATCTGCCCTGCAACGGTTAAATAAGGATTCAACGAAGTCATTGGGTCTTGAAATACCATGGAGATTCTTTTGCCCCTGATCTTTCTCAGTTCCACCTCAGACAACTCAAGCAAATTTTGTCCGCAAAAATTAGCGGAGCCGCTGACCCTGCCATTGTCTGCAAGCAACCCCAGAATACTCAACACACTTTGACTTTTCCCTGATCCAGATTCTCCGACTATCCCTAAAATTTCCCCCGTATCCAGATGGAAATTCAGTCCCTTCACCGCCTGCACTTCGCGATCAGAAGTCCAGAATCGAACTTTGAGGTCCGATACTTCTAGTAGCTTCATTGCCGGTCCTTGGGATCAAGCGCATCACGCATTCCGTCACCAATAAAATTAAAACAGAAAAGGGTCGTAGCAAGCAGAAAAGCAGGAAATAGCAGCATCCAAGGGGCTGTTTCCATCTCCTCCGACCCCTCTTTCACTAACGCCCCCCAGGACGTCATCGGCTCCTGAACGCCGAGCCCGAGAAAGCTTAAAAAAGATTCCACCAAAATCACCTGCGGAATAGTTAAGGTGATATATACAGCAACACCCCCAAAAGATTGGGCACAATGTGCCGAACAAGAATTGCCAAGGCCCCAACTCCCTGGGCTTGTGCGGCCTCAACGAACTCCCGCTGCTTGAGGCTTAGAGTCTGTCCGCGCACGATCCGCGCCATGTCTAACCAGTTGATTGCCCCTATGGCTACAAAAATCAACAAAATATTTCGGCCAAAAAAAACCATTAACAAGATCACGAAAAACATAAAGGGCATGGCATACAGGATGTCCACAAAACGCATCATGATGGCATCCAAGCGTCCACCAAAATAACCCGCAGTAGCGCCGTAACTGATGCCGATGAGCAAGCTCACCACACTCGCAACAACCCCTACCAGAAGAGATATCCGGCCCCCGTAGAGTGTTCGAACAAAAAGATCGCGTCCAAGGGTATCTGTTCCAAAAAAATGCCCTGTCCCCAAGCTCGGCCCGATAGAGGTATTAGGCCAGTCCGTAAAATCATACGCGTACTGACTAAACCAGGGCCCTACGGTAACCACAAGCACGATGATGGCCATCAGCATAGCCCCGGTCATCGCAGCACGGTTGCGCCTGAGGGTCCGCCAAGCATCTCCCCACAAACTTCTAGCAACTACTTGATCTTGTTTGGTCTCGATACCCACGCCTCACGCCTCATCCATATCTAACTTTCGGATCCAACCAGGCATACGCTAGGTCTACCAGAAAATTAAAAACAACAATTAAGGCACCGTAGAACACCACAATTCCCATTACCAACGTGTAATCTCGGTTCAAAGCCCCTTGCACAAAAAATCTCCCGAGCCCCGGAATACCAAAAATCTGCTCAATGACAACGGACCCCGTAATAACAGCTGCTGTCGCGGGGCCAAGATAGGACACAACAGGCAACAAGGCGGGTTTTAACGCGTGTACCAACAAGATCTTTCCCATTGGAAGCCCTTGTGCCTTGGCCGTACGGATAAAATTGCTGCGCAATATTTCAATCAAGCTTCCCCTTGTAAGGCGCGCTATGTAGGCAATTTGGGGCAAAGCCAACGAAACCACCGGGAGCACCATGTTGCGCAAAGACCCTCCACCTAGACCCCCTGCAGGCAGCCAGCCTAGATAAACCGCAAAGACAAGGACCAAAAGAGGTGCCATCACGAAACTGGGAACAGAAATCCCGGTCATCGATACCGCCATGACAGCGTAATCCGTTCTTGAGTTCTGCCATAGGGCCGCCACGCTGCCTGCCAAAACCCCAAAAATCACCGCGAAAACCATAGCCCCTGCCCCCAACCGAAGAGAAATTGGGAAGCCTGTCATGATGAGTTCTGTAACCGTCAGATCCCGGTACTGAAACGAAGGGCCAAAGTCGCCTCGCAATAAGTTTCCCAGATAGCGGGCAAACTGTTGATAGAGGGGCTCATCTAAATGATAGGCAGCGCGCAGATTGGCCTCAATCTCTGGCAGGAGGACCTTTTCAGAATCGAACGGCCCCCCCGGTGCAAGGCGAATTAGAAAAAAGGCCAGCGCCATAAGGACAAAAAGCGTCGGGATTGCCCCCAAAAGCCGCCGAACAAAATAATTTAACAAACTAGCCCCTAATGGCTGAGAATTTGTAAGTTTTTAGAGTAGTGATGGTTCATGATGTTGGCAGTTAGCCCTTTCACCCACGGCTTCACCATATATGTTGAAACGTAAAAATATAGCGGAATAATTGGTAGGTCCTTGAGCAGAATCATTTCTGCCTCCTGCAGATGTTCAGCGCGCTTTTTTAGGTCGCCCTCTTTGCTCGCAAGCTCGAGCAACAAATCATAATCCGGGTTCATATAGCCGCTGTCATTCAGCCCGCTTCCGGAATGCATCAGCTCAGAAAAAGTGAAGGCATCATTGTAATCCCCAATCCAGCCGCCCCTAAAAACCTCCGTTTCTGTATACACATTCAGCTCATTTTTCTTTCGCTTCGTATCTAAAAAAACCCTCCACTCCTGATTCAGCAGGCTGGTTTCCACACCTAAAGTGCTTTTCCACATGGAGGCAATACCCGCTGCTATACGGCGATGATCTTCTTGGGTGTTGTATAGGATCTCAAGGCGCAAGGGATTTTCATCGGAGTAGCCAGCTTCTAGGTAGAGTCGCCGAGCCTCCTCTTCTCGCTCGGCTTGAGTCCATGTAGCTTCTGTCATTTGTTGGCCCGTGTAATTGATCACCGGTGGAACCCACCCAAACGCGGGAATTTGTCCGGCGCCCGCAATTTCCTCAGTGATGATTTCACGGTCAATGGCGAGCGCCAACGCTCGCCTTAGAGCAGGATTGCCTGCGAACGGTGACTTGGTCAAATTAATGCCGTAGTAATAAGTTCCAAGATAGGGCGCGATTACGAGTTGGTCAGGTAGGTTTGCCCGGGCCCAACCAATCTGTTTTGACGGTACCGTGCTTGTAAGTTCCAGTTCCCCGGCCCTGTAGCGGCGTAACTCTGATGCGCTGTCTTCAGTTGGGTAATACCAAACCTCGTCAATGACGGTTGAGTCGTTATCCCAGTAATAAGAATTTCTAACAATTTTGATGTGGGACTCCGGAAGTCGCTCTACCAGAAGGTATGCGCCGTTTGAAACTAGGTTGTCGGGTCGGGTCCAGCGATCACCGTGGGCTTCGACACTACCTCTGTGGACCGGGTAGCTAGCGGAATGGTTTAGCACCCCTAGAAAGTAGGGGGTAACTGACCTCAATTCTATTTCCAGCTGATAATCATCAAGTGCCCTGACGCCCAACTCAGCTGGCGGCATGGCCCCCGAGGCAACAGCCTCCGCGTTGAGTATGGGGGCCAAAATAAAGGTGTAACGCGAAAGGGTTTTTGGGTCTAGGCTTCTGCGGAAACTATAAACAAAGTCGTGTGCCGTCACCGGATCACCGTTTGACCACCGAGCATTTGCTCTCAGCTGAAATACGTAAATACGCCCATCTTCGCTTATGTGCCAAGACTCGGCCACGCCTGGAATAACGTCCCCATTCGGAGCCTCTATGGTTAGGCCCTCAAACAAGTCCCGTTGAATGTTTCCGGAAGGCACCCCTTCCGCCCTGTGGGGGTCCAAACTTTGGGGTTCGGCGCCGTTGCCCCGGCGCAACACTTGTGCCTCAGCCAATTCATTACCATTCACCCCTCCCACCATCAGAGAGCCGGCTATTTCAGCGCTATCGTCGTTGCCGCTGCAAGCACTTAATAGCAGGGCAGCTGTAATCAGCGGCAACTTAAGCCAGTAATCCGTTTTTGTCCTCACCATGGTGCTCCTATTTCAAGCTATGCGCTCTTGCTGTACTCATGTCGCTTGAGATAAATCAGCAGCAACGAGATTGCAGCCGGCGTAACACCGGGGATCCTAGATGCCTGGCCAACGTTTTCAGGTCTAACACTTTCCAGCTTTTCTCTAACCTCATTTGAGAGGCCGCTCACCGAGGAATAGTCCATATCGCTCGGTAACAAAGTCGCAACGTGCCGATCTTGGCGCTCAATTTCTTTACTTTGGCGCATGATATAGCCCGCATATCGGGCTTGAATTTCAAGCTGTCGGGCAAGCTGCTCCCTTCCTTCTTCGCTCAAACCATCAAGAAGGCCTGGCCCAACACGCTTTAATGCAGTCACATCCTCATAACCTATGTCTGGTCGACGAATGAGGTCTCGGGCGGTGGTTTCTCTACCAAGGGGGTTGATCTTGCTGCCCGCCGGAACGTCGTTCGGGCGTATAATGATAGATGACAAGCGTTCTGTTTCGGCGTCCAAGCGGGACCGCTTAACTTCAAAGGCCCGCCAGCGCTCATCACCTAACAGACCTAGATTCCGCGCGGTAGGCGTTAGCCTAAGATCGGCGTTGTCTTCCCTCAGGATTAGGCGATACTCAGCCCGAGATGTAAACATCCGATACGGCTCTGTCGTTCCCCGAGTGATTAAGTCATCAATCAAAACACCCATATAAGCCTCCTCTCGCCCCGGAGACCAGGGCTCGCGCCCCTGTACGCTTAGTGCTGCATTTATCCCCGCGACGATGCCTTGCGCTGCCGCCTCCTCATAGCCAGTGGTGCCATTAATCTGCCCCGCGAAAAACAGCCCCTCGATAACCTTGGTCTCTAAATTTGACCTGAGTGCCCGCGGATCAAAGAAATCATATTCAATGGCGTAGCCGGGGCGGGTGATATGAGCGCGCTCAAATCCAGGGATCGTACGAATAAACTCATTTTGAACATCAAACGGTAGGCTAGTAGAAATACCGTTGGGATAAATCTCATTAACAAACAGACCCTCAGGCTCTACGAAGATCTGGTGCGACTTCCTGTCAGCAAATCGCACAACCTTGTCCTCGATTGAGGGACAGTAGCGCGGGCCTATACCATCTATAGCGCCACTGTACATTGGTGAGCGGCTGAGGCCGGCCCGGATAATATCGTGCGTTTGCTCGGTAGTGTGCGCGATATGGCAAGACACTTGGCGCGGATGTTCCTCGCGCCTTCCCATAAATGAAAACACTGGTGTCGGCTCGTCTCCGTGCTGAATCTCGAGCTGCGAAAAATCAATGCTGCGCCTATCAACGCGCGGGGGGGTGCCCGTCTTTAGTCTCCCAACACCCAGTCCCATATCTCTAAGCTTTGCTGCCAGCCCGTCAGCGGCTGGGTCACCAGCCCGCCCACCGGGATATTGGGCCTCCCCCACATGGATTTTGCCCCCGAGAAATGTCCCTACTGTCAACACGACTGTAGAAGCCGTGATCTCCAGCCCAATCTGGGTACGTATTCCGCACGCCCTCCCTTTTTGAATAAGGACATCATCCACGCCCTGCTGAAGTAAGGTCAGTTGTGGCTGCCCTTCTAGCATTCTGCGGATGGATTTTCGGTATAGGTCTCGGTCAGCCTGAGCCCGGGTAGCCCTTACGGCGGGGCCCTTTCGGGCATTGAGCGTACGAAAATGAATCCCAGCCTGATCGATAGCCCTAGCCATGCCGCCTCCCAGGGCATCAACTTCCTTAGTCAGATGCCCCTTGCCAATACCTCCTATAGCAGGGTTACAGCTCATCTGACCAAGTGTCTCCAAGTTGTGGGTAACCAAAAGTGTTTTGGCGCCCATCCGGGCTGCGGCTAATGCTGCCTCTGTGCCAGCATGCCCGCCCCCAATAACGAGGCAATCGAAGTGTTGTTTATATTTCATGAATATAGACCGCTGTGCACGATTGTAGGTTGACTGTGCCGCTCCCGCCAGATCCTTTGGGTGCTTGCCCTTCCTCAGTACCACAAAGCGCGTTACCCTGTATGTGTATAGAATCAAGAATGTGGGGTTTTTGTGAAAAAAATTTCATGTCTGCTGGCCCTTATATTTGTGGCTTCATGGGCTCAAGCGGACCTTGAGTGGGCTTATCAGGCACTTGAGGAAACGCTCATCTTCTTTAATGATGAGCCAAGAACACTGCCGGGTAGCCCTAACAGCTATACCCAGACCGAGATTGATGATCCGTTCAGTCCGCCGGATTGGTTTCCTGAAGACCATGCGCCAATGCCTGAGGTTGTAGCCCGCGGGTTAAATGATCAGGTGCGCGCCTGCTCGCAGTGCCATCTTACGTCAGGGATGGGTCACCCCGAATCTTCGCAGCTGGCTGGCCTTCCCATAGGCTACATGTTACGCCAGATGGCCGACTTCAGAAGCGGGGCCAGAAAAGACATATTTTGGATGACTGCAATTGGTGAGGCGTTGCCTGAGGAGTATTGGCGGGCAGCCCTTGAGTATTTCGCTGCTATTGATCCCATCGATTGGGTGGAAGTCATCGAAACTGACACCGTTCCAAAGAATTATGTGGGGAAAGGTCGAATGCGTTTTGTCCACCCTGACGGTGGAACGGAGCCGCTAGGAAACCGGATCCTAGAGTTTCCCGAAGACCCCGAATTGGTGCATCTTCGCCATCCCTATTCCGGATTTATTGCTTATGCACCCATAGGCAGCATTGAGCGGGGCCGAGACCTTGCAACCACTGGTGGTTTAGGGAGAACGCTTGCTTGTAATATTTGTCACGGAGAGGGACTTAAGGGACTAGGTGAGGTTCCAGCCATTGCGGGCATGTCGCCCCTGTACGTCGTGCGTCAACTGAACGATATAAAAACCGGGGCTCGGGGGGGGACCTCGGCGGCCCTCATGCAGGCAACGGTTGTGAATTTAACTGAAGAGGATATTGTGGCTCTTGCTGCCTACCTGGCCTCCTTAGATCCCTAGGCTCTCATGGACCCTGTTACAGCAAAACTTGGATATAGGAATCATGGCATGAATGTAAAAACCTGTTTGTATATTTTAACCATTACCCTCACCTGTGCGGGCCTGTCTAACGCCATAGCCCACCACGCGTTCATTACCGAGTTTGAGGCAGATCTTGAAGGAGAAGTTCAAGGCGTGGTTACGGAAGTCATGTGGGCCAATCCCCATATCCGTTACGGCGTTAACGTCACGATGTCGGACGGCACGACCGAGGAGTGGTTTTTACAGCCGCCGGGAAACCTCCCCGCTTATCGCCTAGTAAATTGGGCCAGGGATACGGTTCAAGTTGGTGACACCGTCAGGGCCACTGGGAATCTTGCGCGTAATGGATTTAAGAGACTCTATGCGACCTGCATCTACCTTGAAAGCGGAAGGCGGCTGGGGCGATGCGTAAATGATAGCGACGGAAGCGAACTGGTCGCAGATCCTGATATTGATTACACCGTAACCGCCAATGTTTACGAAGTGGATATCTCTGGTTTCTGGATCAACCGGTACAAATTCCGTGCCACCGTCGATGACCTAGAGCCCAAGCCAATACCACACACGCCGGAAAGCAGAGCAATTTATGAGGCTCGGGTGTTTGGCGACGACGATGTTCTGCGCTGTATTGCCCCAGGCTTGCCTCGCATTTTTGGTTCACCCTACCCCATGGAAGTGCTGGACGGAGGGACTCACTATTTCATGCTCTTCTTGCAGGGAAACTCACCGAGGTGGGTGTGGATGGATGGCCGTAGCGCACCGGACGAACATCCTTTGACCTCCATGGGATTTTCCGTAGGACACTGGGAAGACAGAACGCTTGTGATAGAGACCACCCATCTTTCTCCCGGATGGCTGGATGGGTCCGGATATCCGATGACAGGCGGCGACCAAACCAGAATCGTGGAGCGATGGGCTGTAGCTGAAAATGGCCTGACGATCGACCGGACTATGACTGTCCATGATGTTCTCTACACCGAGCCATTGATCAGAACACGCGGATCCGTCCGGGCTGAGGCAGCAGACGGTCTTTTGGAGAGCCCATCCTGTGACCCAAATGGACACTATCGTGACCTTTTTGAGCGCGGCCTGTTAGAAAAAGAGCTTTACTGACTAACGAGCGCGACGATATCTAACTAGAATCTTAGCCGGTGTGTAATCAATATTCGGTTTGGTGACAGTCGAAAGGAAGTAGCTCCCAGTCAGGCTCATTTTCAAACTGGTGGATCGAAGTGAATGGCTTGGCAAAATTTTCCGGGTCCGTAATTGTGGTGGCGACGCTGAGCAGCATATCTTCGCGGCCGTCTTCAAAGAAAAATGTTTCAGCAAGTGTCATTGCATTGCTCTTAGGAATGCCGTCCCTTGTGGTTTCGCCCGCAACAAGGTGAGTCGTTTCGACTACCAGCGTGTCCCCATCCCAGCGCCCAACCGAGTAACCGTTTGGTGTGTGGGTAGCATCCGGTGCTAATGGCATTCCGTACATATGTACTGTGCGGATTACGTCCATAGTTTCATACCGTATCCTCACCGTGTCACCCTGGAAGCTGAAATCCATCAGACTTAAGTAATAAAAAGCTCGCGGCATGCCAGGTGGTTCGCAGCGCAGCGCCGGATCTTGGTCCAGTGGAAAATTCTCGTAACGCTCTTGACCGCTAGGCGTCAGAGGAAACCCATAAAAGTCAGCTGTATTCGTACCACCCGTAATCAGCGACCTCCAAACACCCACCGCCATCTTTGCAGCAATTGCCGGGTTTGCTAAAGATATTTGTTGGCCAGAGATAAGCAGAATAGTCAACGACATCAATCGTGCACTGGCGGTGGCTCGTCTGTTCACTGAGTGTGTACTAGTCACAACACTATTTTCCAGTTAATGGGGCCACAAAAGAAGCCCCGAAAATTTTGAATCAATCTATCGCAAAACAGTAAAACAAACCTACGCCACCCCAGCTCACCAGGTCCTCTTGACTACATCCGGTCGTCGCGTGGGAAGAATTCCATGAAATATTGCCGTTGCCGACACGATCGGAATGACCAACTTGGGCAGAGCCTTTGTCATTACTGGTCCAGTTGTTACAGGTATGGTCAGCATTATCTGCAAAGGCACGCCCATCCGTCCGCGAGCCCGTGAGCATATCGTGCCGGGTTGGCAGGGGGTCGCCGATACCATTAACAAGCTCACCTTTTTCCGTGAGCGCGAACTCCTTGCTCATATTGCTACCACGCTGTGCTTCCACCAAAGTGTCGCCGTGTATTTGAGACTGAATGATCGGCCGGTTTAGTTGACGGCCCAAGTAGTCAATGATTTTAGCCTTGGAGTGATACCAGGGCCCGGTGCCGATACGGTCCCGTGCGTTGATGGCCGGCTGCCCGGGTCGCGCCTGCGTGCTGAGGTAGGCACGCCAGATCCGATCGCCTGCGCCAACTGCCGATGCAAGTGCCTGGCAGTGTGCGTCTGCACCCGCTAACCCGCCGAGATTACCACCGTCCCCGATCGGCTCACTGGTAACAAAAAAGGTCAT
>CAYXIJ010000006.1:0-9000 GCA_964465375.1 uncultured Gammaproteobacteria bacterium
GGTCGGGTTATCCGGGACCAAGTATGTGGCCAAGGTGGCCAGTGGGTTTGCAAAACCCGACGGCCTCACCGTGGTACCACCGGTGGTGGCCCGTGAGTGGCTTGCGCCACTGCCTGTATCAAAGCTCTGGGGTGCCGGGAGAAAAACCCAGGCCCGCCTCGAAGAAATGGGCTTCAAAACAATCGGGGACGTTGCAAACGCGGATCCCTCGCGACTGGCCAGCCAGCTCGGAAAGGCCGGTTCCCATTTTTATTCTCTTTCCCGAGCGGAAGACCCCCGCAAGGTCGAGAGCCGACGTGAGGCAAAAAGTATCGGCTCAGAACATACCCTGGCCAGGGACATCCAGCATCCCCGTGAAATCAAGAACCACCTACGCCAATCTGCGGATGCGATCGCCAGGAGGCTGAGAAGTAAAAATCTTGTCGCGGCAGGTGTGCGCGTCAAACTCAAAACGAACGAATTCCAGTTACTCACGCGCCAGGCCCAGCTCAATGAACCTACAGATGTGGCAGAGGTTCTTTACGGGAAAGGGGTTGCCTTACTTCCGGCGTTTCAGCACACAGGGCCATTCAGGCTGGTCGGTATGGCGGCTTTCGGCCTGAAGAATGCGGAAGACCCGTTACAGCTTGACCTGTTGCATCGCGGTGGGCGTGAGCGCCGGCTGGAATCGGCAATGGACCGGATTGCGGAGCGTTTCGGGGAAGATGCCATCCATCGTGCCGGGGACCCCGGTACCACACCAGGTCCCGGTATTGCACCCAACCTGGATTTTCTCGACAAAAAGAAAAAAGAATAAAGTCAGCTAACAAATCCCCTTGCCAAAAGGGCGATGCCCAGTACACAGACCATCACCCAGATTAAAATTTTGAGGAGGCCGAACCTGCTCTGCTTCCAGTTTACCTTGTCTTCCCGGTCCCTTTGTTTGGATGAGGCCCTGATTTTTCCAATGTAAAAGAAAATGCCGAGTGACAGGACAATAATTGCCCCAAAGAAAAAAGTATTGAAATCCACTAACGGCTTCTTAGTTTGGCAAGCAGTCTCAGCATTTCCAGGTAGAGCCAGATCAGAGTCACCATTAACGCAAAAGCACCGAACCACTCCATGTACTTAGGTGCGCCCTGCTCAGAGCCCTGCTCTATGAAATCAAAATCCAGAACCAGGTTCAGGGCGGCTATGGCAACAACAAAAAGGCTAAAACCAATACCCATCAGGCCGTTGGAATGGATGAACCCTATCCCGGTGGAGCCGAACATATTCATCACAAAGCTAACCAGGTAGAGAAGCCCGATCCCCATGGTGGCAGAGACAATCATGAGCCGGAAATTCTCAGTAGGCTTGATGATGCCTAACTTATAAAGCAACAGGAGTGAGGCCAGGGTACCCAGGGTTAAGCCCGTGGCCTGGATAACAATACCCGGAAACTGGACTTCAAAAATAGCCGAGATCCCGCCCAGGAAGAGCCCCTGCAAAACAGCGTACGCGGGGGCGGTGACACCTGCCCATGTTTTTTTAAAGATAGTAACCAGGGCAAAGATGAGCCCCCCGATGGCCCCGCCGATTGCTATGGGCATGACCGCCGCGGCATCCCCGGTCTGGAAAAATAAATTCCACGTATAGGCAGCACCTACCACAACCAGGGCTAACAAAATTCCGGTTTTGTTCACCGTACCCTGCAGGGTCATGACCTGGTCGGTGGCGGTTCCTTCGTTTCTGAAGGTGGCATCTCTAAAGGCCGGGTTTCCGGATCGACCAAACATTCGTAGCGCGTTATGTTGTGACATCACTTTCCTGTATTCAGATTAAGCTGGAGGGACAATTGTAGGATAAATTAGAACACGGCCGATAATAAATAAGAATACGAACGGGCCATGGCTTTTGGGGCAATGTGAATCCTCGGCCCCGGGGCACTGATCAATCAGCCACGAGAATGCTAGACTGGCAACCAGGAACAGGACAAGGAAACAAGGCATGGCCAAGGGATACGGACTGGCAGCTATAGTAATGACGTCGGCTCTGCTTGCCTCTTTTTCGCTGCACGCCGCAGATCCGGCCGAGCTGGCCAGGATCAACGCCATCGTGACCGCGTGCGAGCGCCTGGAACATGACTACGCCATTTACAGGGACCGGGGAGATGCCGAGGCGTTTGCAAGCATCTTCACCGAAGACGGCGAATGGGGCAGGCCCACAACGGTCCTCAGGGGGCGCGAGGCGATCAGGGAGTATATTGCGTCGGGGTCGGGCGGACCCCCGGAAGCCCACATGCAGTTCCAGACCACGATCCAGATCACACCGGTCGACGATACAACAGCCACCGGTATCAGCTATGCAATCGTGCTGGAGGCACCCATACCCGAGGAAGGCCTGCCCGTTCCTATCATCGGTTTTCAGGTGGCTTCTGAGTCCAGAAGCACCTACAGGTTGACCGATGAGGGATGGAAAATTGCAAAGCGTGAGTACACAACCCTCTTTGTGGACCCCGAGTAGGCCAACCGGTATGCGATCGACCCTCGCCACCGTTGCTCTTTCAATATTGCTGCTGGCCATGGCTTCACGTTCCGTTGCCGAGCTTGATGCGGAAAACTCCAGCGCCATCGTCATCGCCTGCGAGCGCCTCCTGGCAGACTACGCCATATACCGGGACCACCTGGATGCGGATGGTTTCGCGAACACGTTTTCCGAGGACGGCGAACTGGTGCTGGGCTCGGGTACATTTCGTGGACGGGCGGCAATCCGGGGCAACATCACGTCCCGCCCGAGACCTGGCGTGGCACACATGCTCCTGATGACCACGGTCAAGATCACGGTGCTGGACGAGACCCGGGCCACGGGCATCAGCTACGCCATCGTCCTGAACGGGGACCGCCCGGTCAATAAGGGGGACAGGCCCATTCCAATGAAAGGAATCACCTCTGCTGTGGAATACCACACGAGTTTCTCCCTCACCGATAAAGGGTGGAAAATATCCAGGCTTGAGCTCAAGTCGATCTTCAGGGGGCCTGGAATCAGCCGAACCTAAAAGGACAGCCACGGCACCGCTCCTGCCTGGCCCAAAAAATCAAAGGTCTTTGTGAACAACAAAAAAGACACACACAATAGTATTTTTATCGCTGTCACGGCCTGTTTCATCCTGTCCGGGTTCGCCGCGCTGCTCTACCAGACTGCCTGGATGCGCCAGTTTTCTGTCATCTTCGGCACCTCCGAGCTGGCAGTGGCAACCATTCTTTCTGCGTATATGGCAGGGCTTGCCCTGGGGGCCGCCGTGGCCGGGCGCTTTGTGAACAGGGTGGTTCGGCCGGTCCTGGTTTATGGTGTGCTCGAGGCTGCGATCGCCATCAGCGCCCTCTGTGTACCATGGCTCATGGCGGGGGCTGACCTGCTCTATATTGAATTATTCGGCAACCAGCCCGAACCGGCCGATGCCAGCGGGCTGGGCCAGTCGTTCTTTTACCTGGTCGTTGCGTTCATAGTCCTGGCCATCCCCACAAGCTGCATGGGGGCTACGTTGCCGCTCCTGACAAAGCATGTGGTTTTCTCTGACGAGCAGATCGGCCCGAGGGTCGGGGCCCTTTATGCCATGAACACCGTCGGGGCCATCGGCGGGACACTCGCCGCGGGCTTTTTCTTTCTGCCATGGCTGGGCCTTTCCGGGACGGTCTGGGTCGGGGTCTCGGTAAACCTGCTCGTTTTTGTGATCGCAGCAGGCATTGCAAAAAAAATTGCTGTGGCCGGCCCGGAAAAACATCCACCATCCCTGCAAACCGGTACCCGCCCAGCCAAAACATCTTTTGGTCTTTTTGGTACTTTCTGGATACTTCCGCTGATGCTCTTGTCCGGGGCAAACACTTTTACCTACGAGGTGCTGTGGACCAGGTTGCTGGGGCACATCCTCGGAGGGAGTGTCGCTGCCTTCTCGACCATGCTGGCAAGCTTCCTTTCAGGGATCGCCATCGGCAGTGCACTGGCAGCCAGATTTGCAAAAAAACGAGAGGCGGCCACGGCCGGTTTTGTGCTGGCGCAGTGCGGGATCGCGATTACATCCATCCTTATCTATAAATATTTCAGTCTTTTGATTCCGGACATACCCGGACTGAGCAATAACGTTCTGGTTGCGATCGGTATCCTGATGCCGGCCACGCTGTTCATCGGGGCCACCTTTCCCTTCGCGGTCAGGATCCTCGCAGAAAACCAGGCTACGGCAGCCCATGCATCGGCCCGGGTCTATGCATGGAATACATTTGGCGCCATCGTCGGGGCTGCCATCGCGGGCTTCTTTCTCATCCCCTTATTGAAGTATGAAGGTGCTATCCGGTTCGCAGTGCTCGGCAACGCGGCCATCGCGTTCGTAGCCGGCAGCCTTTTCTATCAGAAGCGCCGCTACATCACCGGCATCGCCGGGGCCATTCTCGCGGTTATTTTGATCACCTATAAGCCGGCCCTGCCCGAGGAGATTCTCCGGGTATCCCCGATCGTGCAACGGAGCCGGGGAGAGATTATTTTCTATGACGTGGGCCGTTCCGCAACGGTGGTGGTCCTGGAAGAAGACGGCTTTCTGAACCTCAGGACCAATGGCCTCCCTGAGGCGGCCACGAACCTGAAAGGGGCCCCGCCCTCCCAGCACAGCCAGCATCTTCTTTCGTCTGTTCCGATACTGGCCCGGCCCGACACCTCAGAAATGCTCATTATCGGTTTCGGTGCCGGGGTTGCCGTTGAAGGGATAGCCGGTTCAGTGGACTCCATTGATGTCATTGAGTTGGAGCCGAAGGTGATCGAAGCGAACCGTGCCATCGGGGCGAGCCGGGCCGTGGACCCCCTCGCAGACCCCCGGGTGAACATCATCATCAATGATGCCCGGAGCGCCCTGTCCCTGACCTCAAAAAAATATGACGCCATCGTATCCCAGCCCTCACATCCATGGACGGCGGGTGCCTCACATCTCTACACCCGTGAATTCATGAACATCGCCAAGGAGCACCTGAACCCGGACGGGGTATTTTTGCAGTGGATGAATTCCCAGTTCCTGAGCGAGTCACTCCTGAAAAGTCTGTGTGCGACCATGCTGGATGTTTATCGATATGTGCGCATCTACCAATGGGACAATGAGGTCCTGTTCTTTTTAGGTTCCCAGGAACCCCTTAACCCCGAACGCTCCCTGGGCATGACCGGAAGGCCCTTCTCTGACGAACCTGTCCACTACCTGGAAATTGGTATTGGTTCTGTGGAGGACCTGCTGGTGGCGCTGAATATGGACCAGGAAAACATTGAACTCTTCTCCAGGGGTGCGCCGGTACTGACAGATAACATGAACAGGATGGCCACCGAGTCTGCAATGACCATGGACAGGGGCGAAGCACTGACATTCAGGGACCTTGAAAGGTTGTTTCTGCCATATGACCCGTTACTGCAGAGCGACAGCTTCATCCATCAGAATTTTCCGGTGGACATAGAGTTTTCCTACATAGCCGAACAACTGGAGAGGAACGGGTTCAAGCAGCGTGCCGTGGACCTGGCTACCATGCTGGGAAATACCAATCCGGCCGAATCTTTGCTATTGGTCGGGATGGGGCTCGAAAGACAGGGCATGAGACCGGAGTCGCAGCGCCTGTTACTGTCCTCGCTACTCTCCGACCCAACCAATGACCAAGCCCGTTTTGCCATCCTGAAGCCATGGTTGAACCAACTGGAAGATGAAGGAACACCGGAATATATTGATGAGATTGCAGGACAGTTAACCGGGCCCGGCGCGGCCGTGTTTGAAGGCTGGAAGGCCGCGGCAGAGGAAGACTGGCAGCGGCTTGTGGAGTTGGACAGGGAGTTAGCCGAATCATTACCCACTGACCAGTGGTACCTGGAGTCGGTCAAGCTGCGCGCCGACTGGAGAACTAAGGTGGTCTCGCCGGGTTTTCAGCCCGGACTTGCCCGGGAGGCCAAAAGGCTTATCGATAATGCCATTGCTATCTTCCATGATCCTGACCTCTACAGCCTGCGGATCGCCTCAGCGTTTGTTGCCGATGATGCCCCGGATATCGTAGAAACGGCGAGACGCCTGATCTACCTCTTTGATGACGAGATCAGGATGGCCAATGATGGGCTGATAGAAATTTCATCGGAAAGCCTGGACCGGAAATTGCTGCAGATCAATACAATCAGGCAAGTCGTGGGCCAAACCAGGCTGAACCATGATATTGAAGACTATAAAACTAATGCGCTGGACGAAAAACTGGAAAATACGATCCAGAAACTGCAGGCGCTGGGAAAAGATGATTCATCGGCCCTATAGTCATTAAAAAACCCGCCCCGGAATTCCGGGGCGGGTCCTGGATACAGTCCTTTAAATTAGTTACCTAACCAGTGTTGATAACGAAGATACGCTTCCCTTGGGCGTGAGAGATTCAACGCCGAGTTACCGTTGCCGGTGGAGAAGGAACCGGCTGTTGAGTAAACAGCATCGGTTGCATTCCTTATACCAAGTGTTAAAGCCCACTGTGAATCAGCACTGTTATAAGTCGTGCTGACATTTGCAACAGTATACGCATCTTCATTCATATCAATTTGATTGGTAATTTTAAATTGCTGGGCATCATTACGTATGTAATCCAGACGGGTGGTTAAATTACCTCCACTGCTCATTGGTAAACGATGCGTAATACCGATAGTGTAATTTGTCTCAGGCGTATAAGGTAATACTACGTCGTTCAACTCGATACAACGCAGCGCTGCTGAAGCCGTACAAGTCACTCCAGAACTCTGGTCATAAATCTTAAATCCGCCGGTAGTGAAACCGCCGCCCACAACCGATTCAAGGGAAGCATCGAGTAGGCCAACGGAAGCATCTATTCTCAGAGTATCACTAACGATCCAAAGGGCCTCAAGCTCAACGCCACTTAATTTACCCACTCCAATATTTTCTATCCCGGTACCTCTTGCAATAGCCACCGGTACAGCTGATACCTGCATATCATCGTACGTAGTATCAAAGTAAGCGGCGTTCAATCTAAAGGAACCGTCGAGTAACTCAGCCTTAACACCAGCTTCAAAGCTAGTCACGTATTCAGGTTTAAATGCAGGCATAGTATCCGGCAAACCGTCAGGGAAACGACTTGCAAAACCACCGTCGCGGAAACCTGTTGAATAGGTACCGTAGAGCATCGTGGTGTCATTCAAGTCATATGCCAGGCTGATCATTGGATCTACCTCATTCCATTTTGCTAAACCTGTTGAAACCTGACAAACATCGGTGACCTTATCGAATGCTATTAACCCGTCACCATTGGAAGTCGGTCCGCCTGCCGGCTGAACCACACTATTTGGATTCGCGGGACAATAATCACGGTGGATGGTGACATCAAAAGATTTTGCATCCTCAGTCGCCCTGACGCCGGCTGTCAGATGGAAGGGCGCATCAAAGTGATATGTGATCTGTCCGTACAGTGCATTCGAGGTATTATCAATGTCTCTTACAATCCTCTGGAATCGAGCACCACCTTTCGGGTTCATGCCCGTTGACCCGGCCCAGGGCATAGTGGAGGTGGGCGGTATGACGCCGTTCTCCCGGCCTTGGGTAACAAACAGGCCATTAACACCTACTAATGAAACACGTTCGGTCCCGGTCTCTGCGAATGCATAAAGACCTGCGGTGTAATCCAGTTTGCCATCCATTGCGTTTCCGACCAACTGAAATTCTTGAGAGCGGCCGTCTTGGTGAAAATCATCATTAATATTCGTAAATAATAAAATAGCACTATAGTCATGGTCGTTTCTGAAATCTGATTCAAAACCACGATAGGCAGTAATCGATTTGAAGGTACCCCAGTTAGTATCGGCCTCAATGACTAATGCGCCACCGAGCGTATCAACCTTATTGGTAGGATCAGGATCCCTGTTGCCATGAATATCATGCCAAACAGCAGTTGTTTCATAAACATCCGGACCTGGATTATGTACCTGACCCATGCACCTTTTATCTGTTTGCTGACCGGCAAGCGTCGCGCATACTGCTAAGCCTGAGAAAGAAGCCATCTGCATGGGGGCAGAGTTGTTCCACCAATAGGCTTGCATTGTACTGGCAGCTACAAGGGCATTTTTATCCCCGTAACCATTACCTAAAGTTTCAGCCACCATAGGGGAAGGAGCCGCCCGGCTTTTAGTGTAGTCAGTACTTATATTGACGCGGGTAGAATCAGACGGGGCAAACTCCAGTTGGGCGCGGATAGCTTGCGTATTATCATCTCCCAACCAAAGGTCATCATAATTTGTCGCTTGAACATAGCCGCCGCGTTTACGGTCCATCACTGAAATTCTGGCAGCAAGATTGTCACTCAATGGAATATTGAATGCACCATTGAGTTGAGAATAATCATTCTCACCGGCAGCTACAGTGAACTTGGCATCAAATGCTTCGGTACTGGGCCTCTTGGTTACAAGATTCAAGGCACCTGCCAAAGTATTTCTTCCAAATAAGGTTCCTTGGGGACCACGCAACACCTCGGCACGCTCCAAGTCCATAACATCCAGCATACTGCCAATGGAACGGGCTATAAAAACGCCATCTACATAAATACCAACAGCAGGATCTGTATTAATCACAAAATCTTGCTGGCCGATACCACGAATAAACACTGTAGGAGAATTAGTTAAACCACTGGTATTGGATGACTGTTCAATATTTACATTCGGAGTAGCAGAAGCAATATCGTTGACATTTAAATGCCCCCTCAGGTCCATTTCCTCTTCACTAAAAGCCGATACAGCAATCGGTGTATCCTGCAAAGATTCTTCCCTTCTCCTTGCCGTTACAACAATCTCCTCTATTGCAAAAGCTCCGGAGGCTGTACTCTGAGCACTTGCCTGACCGAACGGCAAAAAGGACAAAATAAAAACCGAACACAGAAAGCTATATCTTTTTTGCATGAATTTCTCCTACAGAAAATACTGCGATTGCAGCGTAATGTAGATGAAAAATGTAACAATTGATAGTGTTGGAAAATGCACAATTCACAAAAA
>CAYXIJ010000006.1:9100-88499 GCA_964465375.1 uncultured Gammaproteobacteria bacterium
CACCACAGCGTTAATGGAATATTCGATGCCGGTAATGTGATCGAACTCGAAGGTCAGGTGGTGGAGGTTGCCTGGCAGAACCCGCATGTACACTTTACGGTCACTGTCAGACAAGAAGGCGGCCGGGACAAACTCTGGAACGTGGAAATCACCTCACTGAGCACCCTGCGCCGTCGAAAACTCACCGCGGACTTCTTGGCACCAGGTGACCGGGTGCGGGTTGCGGGCAATCCGGCGAAGAGCGGCTCATCAGAAATTTACGTCCGCAACATTTTGCTGCCGAGCGGCGAAGAAGTGCTTCTGGATAACTCGGGAACGCCACGCTGGACAAGTGAAACCCTGGGCACTTCCCAGATAGCCAGAGAAGGCGACTCCTCGGACCCGGGCCGGGGCATCTTCAGGGTCTGGAGCACCTCAATAGGCAGCGGGTCAATATGGAGGGAAAGCTATCCGTTGACTAGCGCCGCTCGTATAAGCGTGGCAGCTTTTGATCCTGTAACAGACAGCCCCACCCTGAACTGTCGCCCGAAAGGTATGCCCACCATTATGGAGCAACCGTATCCCATGGAGTTCCGCAGGCAGGATGAAAGAATCATTATCCATATGGAGGAATACAATACGATTCGTACTATCGAAATGAGTGCCGAGACGGACACTGAAAAACCGCCCGCGCACCGGTTAGGCCACTCGGTGGGGTACTGGGAAGACCGCACCCTGGTCGTCAAGACAACCGGTATCAACTGGCCCTATTTCGACCGGGATGGTATTCCTCTCAGCAAGGCTGCCGAGATCACTGAACATTTCACCGTAAGCAGGGACGGAAGCAGACTGGACTACCGGATGACCTTGACGGACCCTGCAACATTTACCGAACCTGTCGTACTAGAGAAGTACTGGGTATGGTTCCCGGAAGTAGTCGTGGAACCCTATGAGTGTATCGCAGACGCGTAAAAACCAACACGAGGAGGACATGCGATGAACATTTCTGGCCCGATTGCACGGTGTATCACCACTGCGGTAGTTCTGTTTCTGGGCTCAGCAGCGACGGCACAGGAATCAATGTCACCACCCGATGCTGCGGGTCAGGATTCCAGTCGATATAACAATGACCCGTTCGTCAGGCCCGGTTTCATCACGCCCCTCACGATACCGGATTCGTGGCCAACGAATATCCCCAGAAATCCACACAACCTGAGCCCTGCCGAAACAAAAACCAGACTGGTCATGCTCGGGACCGGCATGCCGTCCCCTAACCCGTACCGGGCCGGGCCTTCCTACGCACTGGTTGTGAACGGCTCACCATACCTCGTCGATGCCGGAGAGGGCATCTGGCGCTCAATGGCCAAGGCCGCCCTGATCAATGGTGATGAACTGGCCCAGGCACTTTTCCCGGGAAAACTAAAATACCTCTTCCTGACCCACCTCCACCAGGACCATACGATCGGGATCCCTTCCCTGCTCCTGAGCCCGTTCAACTGGATATTCCGAATTCAGCAGGAAATTTACGGCCCGAAAGGAACCAGGGACATGGTGGATCACATCCTTGCGGCCTGGACAATTGACGCCCAGGCGGCTATCGCTGACGGCAATAACCCGGAAGGTGGCCAGGCATCCGGGCATGACATCCTTTTCGATGAGTACGGGCTTGTGTATGAAGACGATAATGTCACGGTAGAGGCCTACCGAACTAAACATGCGAGGCTGCAGGATACTTTCGCCTACCGTTTTACAACCGAAGATCGGGTCATTGTTTTCACCGGCGACGGCGGCCCCTATCATCCCAACATTATCAGGGCAGCAAGAAACGCTGATGTCCTGGTCACCGAGACGGTGACCGAAGACAACATTCAGTACGCACCCTGGGGCGGAGATACAGTCGAGGAAAAGAAAGAGGAAATTTTCCGTTTCCATTTCTCACCAACAGTCCTTGCCAGGATTGCCAACGAGGCCAACGTCAAAACCATCGTTCTTTCCCATGAACAAAATTACAACAGCGGCGAAGACTACCAGCCGCTGGGACTGGTCAACGAGATCAGAGCGGCCTGATTCGTGGGCGCACTCTATTCGGCCATGGACGGGGATATCTACTAGCGGACGCGGCCACTTTTTTTCCGGGCCGGGCCTTATCTATTTCTTCTGCTCCAGGTCCCCGATCAAGGCCCGCAGGAACCGGGCTCCTTCGCCACCGGTTACGACACGGTGATCGAAGGCCACCGACACCGGAAGGATTCGTGATACTTTGATCTCGCCACTGATCGCTATAGCCGCTTCCCGTATCTGCCCGGTTCCCACAATGGCAACCTGGGGAGGGACCACCACCATCTGAGCCAAACGTACACCGAGGGCACCGAAGTTGGAGTAGGTGAGGGTGGCGCCCTTGAGGGTCTCCGGGGAAAGGCTGCGATCCTCGACCTGCCCGATCAGTATCTGTAGCTGCTCGCGAAGTTCTGTTGTGCTTTTTCCGCCGGCATCCTGCATCACAGGGACAAAGAGGCCGTGCTCGGAGTCGACCGCTATCCCGAGATTCACCTGGTCGTGCCGTAGAACGGTCAACGCCCGATCATCGAACCACGCGTTTACGGCTGGCTCCGCCTGGCACCCAACCACAATGGCACGAATGACCCGGCCCGTGATATCCGCCCCGTCTGGCCAACCCCCCACATCGGCTTCATCCGCCGCAAATGCCGGGACCACACGGCTGTGAGCATCGCTCATCCTCTCCGCCATGGACCGGCGGGTACCGCGCAGGCGCTCTCCCTGTGTGCCTGCTGCAAGTCTATCGCCGGCAGAGTTCACATCTGAGGCTGTGACGTTGCCTTTCCGTCCGGTGGGTGTCACATCGTTAATATCGATTCCAAGCCTGCGCGCCAGCGCGCGAACACCCGGGGTAGCCCTGACCGATCCTTCCTGCAGGAAATCCTGCTCCGGACCGGGCGCGGCTTGTTCGTTGGCAGCGGATTCCTTCTCTGGGCTTTCCTCGGACTTTATCGAACCGACCACGGTTCCGGAGTCAGGCATGTCCTCTTCGGCGTACTCTACTAAAACAGCACCGACCCGAATAAGGTCCCCTTCCTTGGCATTCAGGGAACCAATGATGCCAGACCGAGGCGAGGGTACCTCCACCACCGCCTTGTCCGTCTCCACTGACACGAGCGGCTGGTCCGTCACCACCCGCTCACCTTCGGCCACGTGCCAGGTGACGATTTCCGCTTCCTTGAGACCTTCTCCGAGGTCCGGCAAATGGAATGTTTTCATGACCTACTCAAAATCCAGAACCGTACGGCAGGCCTCAAGGATACGATGCGTGGTTGGCAGGTAATGATTCTCCAACCTGTAGAGAGGGTAGGCGGTATCGAAACCCCCCACCCGCTTCACCGGGGCCCGGAGTGATAGCAGACCCTCGTCGGCCAGACGGGCAGCAATCTCGGCGCCAAAACCAGAGGTCAACGGCGCTTCATGGATGATGACACAGCGGCCCGTGCGTTCGACCGAACCAAAAATGGTGTCCATGTCCAGACGGGAGATGCTGGCAACGTCGATGATTTCGGCGGAAATTCCTTCCTCCTCCAGTTGATCTGCCGCCTCAGATACTTCGACCACACAGCTGCCCCAGGTGACTAATGTTATATCGCGTCCCTCACGCAAAACGAAGCAGGTATCAAGGGGTAATACACCGCCATCGTCGTTTACAGGTTCTTTGGACCCCCGATACAGGCGAATAGGTTCCATGAAGACCACGGGATCAGGATCCTGTATCGCAGAGAGCAATAGTCCATAGGCGCGGGAGGGCGAGGAGGGAATAACGACCCTGATACCAGGGCTATGTGCCAGTATCGACTCCAGGCTGTCCGCATGATGCTCAGGCGCACGAATCCCGCCGCCAAATGGGGTCCTTATGACCATCGGGCAACTCAGCCGTCCGCGCGTTCGGCTCCGGAGGCGCCCGGCATGGCTGAGAAGCTGGTCGAGGCCTGCGTACAAAAAACCCATGAACTGGATCTCGGCGACCGGGCACAATCCCCGTGCCGCCATTCCGATGCTCGAACCAACAATGGCCGACTCAGAAATTGGTGTATCCAATACACGGCGATCACCGAACTTTTTAAGCAACCCATCTGTAGCCCGAAACACACCACCATTGACGCCAATGTCTTGCCCCAGCAGCAGAACGCGGTCGTCCTGTTCCATTGCCCTGGCTAGCGCCATGGTGACCGCTTGAACAAGGGTGACTGACATTGTCCCTACATGCCGTCCAAAATTTCTCTTTGGACCTCCAGATCAGGCGGCAGTTCCGCGAACAGATGCTCAACCATGCCGGCCGGCCGGGGAGCTTCGATCGCTAGATATTGCTCCACGGCCGCTTCAATCCGTTGGTCCATTTCTGTCAGTAACTTTTCTTCCTGATCCTTTGTCCAAAGGTCCCGGGCCGACAGGTAGGCCCGCAGCCGGGCAATCGGGTCCCTTTTCCATGCCTTGCTGACTTCCTTGTCGGGCCGATAACGACTGGCATTGTCCGCCGTGGTGTGATCACCGAGACGATAGGTCTTCAGCTCGATCAGGTAAGGCCCTTTCCCTTCCCGGATCAGGGCCAGAGCACGGTCCACTCCGTCATAGACAGCGACCACATCGTTGCCGTCCACCTGCTCACTACCAATACCGGCTGCAATGGCTTTCTGGGCTAGTGTCTCAGCCGCAGTTTGGGACTCGTAGGGTACCGAGATCGCCCATTGATTATTCATCGCGATGAACAGGACCGGCGCGCCCCAAACTCCTGCAAGATTCATGGCCTCATAGAAATCACCTTTCGAGCACGCTCCATCACCGACGGTGGTTACTGCCACGTGTGGCTCTCCTTGAAGCTTCATTGCCATCGCAACACCCACGGCGTGTGGGGTCTGCGTAGACAGGTTGATCTGCGTCGGAAAATCCTGGCAGGCCTCCTTGAATGCGGTCCCACGTTCATCGCCACCGAAGTACAACAACGTCTCGACAAGGCTCACGCCCCGGAGAATTTGGGTTCCAGTATTTCGGTAATAAGGCAGGAAGACATCATCCCTCTGCATCGCATGGGCGATTCCCACGTCGACAGCTTCCTGGCCGATCAGGGGTGCGTAGGTGCTGATTCGACCTGTACGCTGCAGGGCCACCGCTTTCTTGTCGAAAACGCGGCAGAAAACCATATCACGATAGTACTCTGCGAGCTGGGCATCGGTGATCTCCGGCGGGAAGGGGCGTACCTCTTTTCCTTCCTGGTCCAGGAACTGCGTGTATTGAATTTTGAACGAGGCGACGGTCTTCATGTCCTTCCTGGGATAATCAACCCGGTCGCTCAGGCACTGAGGATTTTCGGCAGTGCTTCGGCAAAAGCCCGCATCTCCTCGGTGGTCCCAATGGTTACCCGGGCCCAATTAGGCTTTGGCGGGAAGGGGCGCGCCGCGCCGAGACCATGGGAACGCATCCGCTGCTGAAATTCCTGATTGGTCATCTTTGGGTCAATGAAAGCGAAATTTCCCTCAGCTTGGGTATGGGCAATCCCCAGGGTATCGCACAGTTCGTGTACAAGTTCCCGGCCTTCCTTGGCCCGTGCCCGGCAAAAATCCTGAAACTCCGTGTCCTCTAGGCTTGCAGCAGCAGCTGCCACCCCTAGGGGGCCTTGGAATTTACACATCTTGTAACGCGCAATGCGCTCGGCGATATCCGGGCGGGCTATGACGTAGCCCATGCGCAGCCCCGCTAACCCATGAATTTTGGAGAAAGTCCGGGCCACCACGACGTTGTGGTCCTGCTTCACCATATCCAACATCGTCATCCCATTGAAATCATCGCTGTACTCCAGATAGGCCTCATCCACCAAGACCAATGCCCGCCTGGACACCGAGGCGCAAAAATCCCGTAACTCTGCGCTGTCCGCCAGGGTGCCTGTGGGATTGTTCGGGTTACAGATGTAAACGATCCCCGTGCCTTGGGTGATTCGCTGATCCATGGCATTCAGGTCATGCCGCATCTCATCGTCCAGCGGTACCCAGTTGATGTCACCGCCCACTGCAGAGGCATAGCCCGGTACCAGCCCGAAGCCAAGATCAGCCGCTACCGTGTCACTGCCATTCCGGCAGTAGGCCAGGCCTGTGGCACAGAGCACCTCGCTGGAACCCGATCCCAGCACGATATGCTCAGGCGTCACGCCCTCCTTCTCAGCGATTTTGTTGACGAACTCTAGTTGCTGGGCATAGCCATAGCGATTGGCTCTGCCCTGGACCTCATTGATTGCCGCCCGGGCTGCTGGCGAGGGGCCGTAGGAATTTTCATTTCCCGATAGGCTGATGATCCCGTCCGGTCTTTCATCAGGCTCTGCTGCCAATCCACTGCTTACCCTAGTACCAGCTAATGCGAGCCCGACCGCGGCTCCACCGGTAAATTTAAATAGATCACGCCTGTTAATATTTTTTTTCATCTACCCGCCCCCCTATGTTTAATGTCGTCCGACCCAGTAAACCCTAACACTACTCATGACCACACTACACGTCGTCATACACTGTTCCGTCGCTCGTGTGTGTCGCTATGTTCCGTGTTGGTGCCTCACCGCGGGCATTCCTCCCCGTGGGTGACCAGGCACAACGCTGTTCCGGGTTGACCCAGACCGTCTCAAATTCACCAGGAACAAAGAACTCGACGAATGCCATTTCCTTGTCGCCATCGTTTTCACAGTAGTGACGTTCCAAATCATATTTGTAAATTAAATCGCCTTCCCTGATACGGGTCGGTTGCTCATCAAGGTAGACAATACCCTTGCCCTGCAGAATGTATTGGAAATGCTCTGCACCTTTGTGGTGGTGGTTTGAGCTTGTAACCCCCGAAGGAAAAGTAACCAACTCACCGGATAAAGCGGTGGTGCCGAACAGTTTACGCGTGGCCACATAGATTCGGGTCCGGTCGTCATGCTCAGACTCCAGTACCGGCTCCGCATCCAGGTCAATGCAGCATACATCGCACATACCTTGGCTGATCAATGGATCGAGCCTCACTGCATCGGGTATGCTAAGAATGATAAGGACAGCGCCGCTAGAAGAGTGCAGGCTGCCCTCAAAGCCAGGTGGGAAAAACGCGGCGCTGGAAGCTGACAGAGAGTGGTCGTCCTGTCCTTTTTTGCCGAACGTTACTTTTCCCTGGAGTACCTGGCCCCATGCGACACCAGATCGGGGAATGCAAAAGGCCAGCCCCCCGCCCGGCTCAACGGTGAGCCGGTCAAATAGGCACACTGAATTCTTGATTCGGTTGCTGTCAATCAGGCGCTGCCGCCTGACACCGCCCGAGAATACTTTGGCAGGAACATCGTTTTGATTCAAGATAACGGGCACTCAAGACCTCCTCGGGGCGCCTGCTGTATAACATAGTGTATCGCTTCGTCCCCAGCTGATGCTAACGAACGGCAACACTTCAAGCCTCTTCGGCTATCATTGCCAAATGCTGACAAGACCCTTGATTATTTTTGTGCGTAATTCATTTTATTGCAGCTGCTTAGCTTTGTGTGTCTCAGCTGCTCTGTTATCGGTGTGCTCTGTGGCCCAAGTTCCTGATGAAGGATTCTTTGTTGGCAAAACGGTAAACATATACATCGGACGAGGTCCTGGTTCCGGCACAGACATCGCACTACGTACCTTCATCGATCACTGGCAGAATCACATCCCGGGACGACCGACCATGGTCATCCGAAACATCCCTGGTGGAGGTGGCACGCGTGTCTGGAATTTTGGATATGAAAGAGCAAGGCCTAACGGACTCACAATACTGTTCTCGCCGTTCTCCGGTACCGCCGAAATTTTACAACTTCCTGGGCTAAGAGCAGATTTCTCCAAAATGCCCCTGATTGGCGGCCTTAAAAGCCCCAACCTGGTGTACGTACGCAGGCCGGATGTCCGAACACCATCCGACCTACTAAAAATCAAAGGCATTAAGTACGCAGGACAAAGCCCAGCGCATCACTACGATATCTTGGGCCGGCTTGCGTTGGATATGCTCGGACTGGACTATGTCTATGTCACAGGATTTTCCGGCGCAGATGCAGCATTTAACGCAGTTCGACGCGGCGAATTAGAAATGCAAACCGCTGGGCTCACCCTGTATCGGTTCTCTATAGAACAGACCCTTGTTGAAACTGGCGAGGCGATTCCCCTCTGGCACAACCCCCGTGTTGACCGTGATGGCAATGTAGTGCCAGAAGAGGCTGCAGAAGGCATACCCACCTTCGTAGATATTTACCGAGAGCTGATGGGTAAAGAGCCAGGTGGAGAGGACTTCGAAAGCTATAAATGGCTACAGCCAACCATTAATACATTCGGCCATGCTGCTTTTCTACCCCCTGACTCACCGATAACTGCAGTGCAGATACTGAGGCAGAGCTTTCAAGCCACCAGCGAAGATGACAACTACCGGGCAGATGAAGAAAAACTGTTCGGTGTACGCATGCCGCTCATTGACCACGAAGAAGGAACACGGATTGTTCGGCAGATGAAAGAACCCCCGGACCATGTTCGAAAACTTTTGGAACGATACGCCCGGCAAGGATCCCCCTAGTCATTAAGACCCAAGTGGTTAGCCGAAATATGATAAATGTCTGACTGCCGTATCAGGCCAGTCAATTCCCTGATCCCGGGGATATTTGCAAAAACAGGCACCTGGGCGCCCGTATGCATTTCCTGCGGCGATTCATTAGTCGCATAGTTGATACTCATAATCCCACCTTCGCGGGTGCGCACTCGGGCCAAGTAGCCCGGGGTTGTATAATTGAGCGCAAGATGAGGGCCCTGATCGGCAATGATCTGAGCCGCATGAGTGTGATCTGCAGTCACAAGAATCAGTGTGTCCGAATTTTTTTCTGCGAAATCCAATGCGACTTTTAAAGCATCGTCCAGTTGGCTCAACTCCCCTATATGCCCACAAGGCCGGCGTTGATGCGATTGCTTGTCAATTGATGCCGACTCGATCATAAGCATAAAACCCCGACCATCATCTAAGTGATCAAGCGCCGCGCCTGTCATGTCGGCCAAGCTTGGCATCCCTTCAAAATTTGGGTTCGGCTCACAAAGAAAAGGCTCGGGTAGATTCACCTGGCCCTCGACCCTTTCTACCCGCTGCGCCTGAGCCCCGTCCACACCTTGCAACCACACTGGCATGGTGTCCCGGGAAAACAGCCCCAAGACTTTTTCGGTCTTGGGTACTCTCCCCAACTCTTCCTGAGCATAAATGATCTGGAACCCGTTTTGATGGGCCACATCTAAAACCGTGCGCTCGGAACCCTCCTCAGTTGTCTGCTCAAAATATCTGGACCCACCACCGAGCACGATATCCAGGCCTGATGAGGCAATTTGCTCCGCAATCGACCCCTTTCCACCACTGGATTTTTCGTCCTGCGAGCAATCGACTGATAATTGGAATCGCTCAATAAATCGGACCATGCCGAGTGGACCCTCGCAGTAGCGCTGATTGATATGGGCCACAAAAGAAGCGGGCGTAGCATCGGTGATACTGGAGGTGGTGACGATTCCCGTGCCAAGACCCGCCGCCTGGGAAAGCTCCATAATTGTTTCGATGTCTCGGTCTGTTTCGGCTGTAGTTGCGATTCGACCCAAACTGGTGACGATTCCCGTTGCCATGCTGGTCGCAGAATTAGCCGAATCTGCCACATAGATTGACTGGTCGGGCTTGTCTTCTGCGACGGTTTCCACTCGCGCTGCACTTCTTACGGGTAAGTCATCAAGAGCCAATCGCCCCCCAGTGCCCAGGAGATAGTTACGGGCAATTGTAATCTGCTGATCATCCATCCCATCTCCGATGATCAAAATAACCTTCGGGGCTCCGATCCTGGCTTGTGGTTCCGCTGAATGCTCCACACAAGCTTGCACAAGCAAGCCAAACAGTAGGGACATTGAAAATATTCCCGTTGGCCGACCTATTAGTAACCGTAGAATGGACAATTTACGGTTCGCTTTCCTTGTCATCTCGCACCCCGGGTTCCAAAGAACGAAAAGTTAATTTGAGAGCCCAAAAACCGGGCGCAACTTAGTACCAAGTCCATTGCCTACAAGTGCAGCAACAAACCACAACCAACCATGCAGACTAGATGATGAAATCCCACTAAAGTAGGCACCGATATTGCAACCGTAGGCAATCCTAGCACCGTAACCAAGCAAAAGGCCGCCGGCAATCGCCGCCAATAATGATCTCCAGGGTACTCGCCAAATTGGTGCAAATCTTCCTGCAAGCCCGGCTGCTGTCAGCGCACCAAGAATAATTCCAAAATTCATCACCGAAGTAATGTCGCTGAAAACGCTTGCCTCAAGTGCAGCCGAAGCAGCCGGGCCTTGCCAATAAGGCCAAGCCGCCACGTTGAATCCGAGGGCAGCGGCTACTTTGGATCCCCACAAGGCGAATCCGGAAGTTATCCCCCACGGTCGTCCTGCTAAAATCAACGTTGCGACATTTACACCAGCGAGGCCAACCGCACCCGCGACTAGAGGCCACGGTCCACGCAACCAGGAACCAGCCGCAAAACATGTGGCATTTTTTTCCAGGGCACCATAGCGGCGACGCTCGACAAAAGCCGAGCCCAGCCAAACCAAGGCAAACAACACGAGACTGATCACAAGAGCCAACCCGAGCCCAAACTGGCCAAGCAGCGAAACAGGGCCAAAACCGGGTGCAGCTTGCCAGGCAGGCAAATGGTAGGCCCCTAAGGCCGAACCCACGATAAATGCAACCAGCGTGAGCACCATTCGCATGCTTCCGCCACTAGCTGTAAAAAGTGTTCCGGACGCACAACCTCCACCCAGCTGCATGCCGACTCCAAACAAAAAAGCGCCAGCAATTACCGAAACACTGAGCGGTCTCACCGAGCCCCGAAGTTCCATCCCCCACAACTGGCCATCCGCAAGTAGCGGAAGAAAAATGATGGCCGTTACGGCCAACATGATCATTTGCGCACGCAACCCGGCTCCACGCCCTTTACTGATCATGTCACGCCAAGCCGAAGTAAACCCAAATGCAGCATGGTACAAAATCAACCCGGCACCAATGCCCACCAAAAACAGTGCACCCTGCCGCCAACCGACCAGGCCAACTATGTATACCAAAATCGCTCCACTTAGCAGAGCGCCGGTGATGACAGTACGCGAGTCAATCCTCAAGTCGCCTCATCTCCCACATCAGTAATCCCGTCTTCAAACATCTCATTTGCATTCCGTTAGACCTGCATCGCACTTGGGCCGTCAATTTTATAGAATGAGGGTGGTTGGGACGAGCATCTCAAAGAACATAAAAACCCACTCTACAACCAACAGGTGATTTTAATGAACGCTTTTTCAAGATACACCCTGACGGGTATATGCATAGTTCTAACATCTACACCAAGCTTCGTGTTAGGCCAAGAATTTAAGAGTGAGCAACCCCCTGAGACAGATATGCAAAATTCTTTTGATCGTAGTACTTATCTGGACGGCATAACCTCTTTGGGGCAACCAAGTGCATCTGGTCTGGCTGATCTGGCACGAGCAGGCAATGTAGCGGTCATCGATTTGCGTGGTCCGGAAGAGGAACGGGGACTGGAAGAACGCGCTGCTGTAGAGGAGCTTGGCATGAAATATGTCTCACTCCCTATCACCGGAACAGCCAACATAAATTATGAGAACGCTGCCCAACTTCGACAGATTATAGGCGAGTTTAATCAGCCGGTAGCGATCCATTGTGGTAGCGGCAACCGCGTCGGTGCCTTACTGGCACTGGGCGCTAAATTGAGCGGAGCTGAAGACGAGGTAGCCCTGTCGATTGGCCGCGATAACGGCCTAACAAGCCTCGAATCAACAGTCCTCCAAAGACTCGAAGAAAAGTAGTCCATACAATAAGGTTAAAAGCGGGGTGGAGTAAGGCTAATGAAACTTTCATCAAACTTATTTTTATTCTTGATTCTAGGTTGCGGCATGCTCCCATCCATCAAAAGTGATGCCCAAAATTCAACGGGAGAAAAGATAACTTACCTTTCTCGAAATATTTTTGGATTTGAAAATATGTTTGGCGAGGCTAGATCAACTCAACCTGAACAGGAAATTTTCGGATACCTACAATTTCCGGACAAGTTTGATCCGACAAACAAGTATCCATTAATTATAGCCTCTCATGGCTCGGCTAACTGGAGAGGACACCATGCTAAATACTTAGATCAAATGCGCGAAACCGGCTTTGCGGTTCTTTCCATACATCCTTTTGACTCCAGAAATATTGACAGCACAGTCGGCAACCAAATCAACCTGACCGCCGAATCGGTCATATGGGATATGGCGATGGCTCTCAAGGCTGTATGGAGTGACTCCAGGATTGACAACACAAAGGTTTTTGCTGCTGGCTGGAGCTTGGGTGGTACAGCAGTTCTATTCAATGCCTGGATGCCGCTTCAGCAGGAAGCATTCAGGGAAGAAGAAAGTTTTTCAGGATATTTGATGTGGTATCCCGCCTGTTTGGCATTGCCGGATACGGATGACTGGGACAAAGACTTTGTCCAAATTTATATGGGAGAAGCGGATAACTGGACTCCAGCAAAGCCCTGCATAGATCTCGTTCACAGAATGAATTCAATGGGCGGTAATGCCAATATTGAAATCTATCCCGGAGCTTACCACTCCTTTGATAGCACACTACCTCTAACATTACAGCCAGACGCGTACAGCTGGGCAAAATGTGATTCGTTCAAGTTATCCCCGGAAACCAAAAAGGTCTATGACCCAAATAATAAGGAAATAGATTTCAGCGACCCGCAACTTAGACGACTCGCCTATGAGTCTTGTGCGACTAAAGGTGAAGTAATGGCGGGATCAAGCCCAGAATACCAAAACGCCCCATACGAACACCTAGCCGACCTGTTATCAGAAAAAATTGATTTAAATTAGCGATGCAATCTATCCCGTCCCTTAAGGACCTGCGTCAACTCGGACTAAGCTGCACTTTGTTTGCGCTTTCGGCACAAGTTTGGAGTCAGCAGCTTTGCCCTGGAAGCTATAACCCGGCTACCTGGAATAACTGCCTAGGCAACTACGACTTCGCGAGCGGAAACCATTACTTTGGTGAGTTTAGGGACGGACAACCGAATGGTCAGGGTACATTTAAATTTACAAGTGGAAACCAATACGTTGGTGAGTTCAGAAATAACCGGCGCCATGGTCAGGGTACCTTTACCTATACAAATGGAGACCAGTACATTGGTGAGTTTAGGGACGACGAGCGCCATGGTCAGGGTACTCTCATCTATGCAAATGAAGACCAATACATTGGTGAATTCAACAACGGGGAGTTTAACGGACAAGGCACCTACACTTTTTCCGACGGTGACCAATACGTTGGTACTTTCAAGGACGGCCAAGCTACAGAAGAGGGTGTGTATACATTTTCCGATGGAACAATTCAGGAAAGCGCACTCAATCCAATGATGGATCGAATGGACCGCCTCTACCGCACTTTAAATTGTTCTAATTGTTTCGGGGGAACACGGTCCCCCGACTAGAAAATTTCCCATCTTGATAATAACGAGCAGTTAGTCGGTGGCCTCACCCGTCCAGGGGGGGTCGGAATCGGCATGGGTTACGGGCAGCCAAGCTGAAAGCCTCTCCTTTACATCCGCTAATGATTTATCCCCAGCCAGGTTGTACCACTCGTTTTGATCAGACTGTAAATCGTAGAGTTCTTCTGATCCATCAGCATGAAGCGTATAGCGGTAACGTTTATCTCTGACAGAATGTTCCCGGTACCCATTATTCGTGACAGCCGCATGATCCCAAAAAGACGTCTGCCCCCTTAGTAACGGAACAAGACTCACTCCCTCTAGATGGTCTGGCACACTTAGCCCAGCAAGTTCGGTCAAAGTAGGATAGAGGTCTAGCAGAGAAACTGGTTCTTCGGTGCGACTACCGGGTGTTGTTATTCCGGGAGCAACAACAATGAATGGCACGTGTGTGGTTTCCTCCCATAACGTCCATTTTCGCCAGCGGTGCTTCTCACCAAGGTGAAATCCATGGTCCGACCACAAAACGACAATGGTTTCTTCCAGCTGACCGCTGCGGGTAAGGGCGTCGAGCACCCGGCCAACCATTGCGTCGGCAAAACTCGTGCTCGCCAAATACCCCTGTACGGCTTCTGCCCAGAGATTCTGCTCCAGAATCCAGTCATGCGCCTCAGGGCCACGCAGTATTGCGGAATCTCCACCAATTCTTGCAATTTCCGGAATATCCTCTAGGTCACTGTCCAAAACCTGTGGCACCGTTATGCCCTCTAGCGGATGCATATCGAAATATTCCTGTGGAATGTACCAAGGCAAATGGGGCCGATAGATTCCTACGGCCAGGAATTGAGGCCCCCCACTGGCAGCAGCCAATTGCCTCTCCACCCAGGACACCACTTGCCCATCACCCATAGCTGAGTCATCCGTGACAACAGTAGACCAATCAAAGCCCAAAAAGTGCACCGAGCCCGGATTTCCGTTTGCGGGCCGGTCGTGCGGGCCTACCTCATCCGGAAGCTGCCGCCCGACTGATGGATAAAATGCATGCCAAGCATCAGGATCGTTGTAGCCAGAGTAGCCATCGGATAGGTAGGTATGGGCGTGAAAAATCTTGCCGGCTCCAAATGTCCGGTAACCATGATCCTTAAAATACCGGGGCAGAGTTGCCACACCTTTCAGGCGTTCAAGCTCGCGCCAATCCACAGCATTACTGTAAACACCCGTGGTAGCCGGTCTCAGTCCGGTCAAAACGGCGGTGCGGGCTGGATTGCAGGACGTGCCTGTTGTATGGGCGTTGGCAAACAACATGCCACGACCAGCCAAGGCATCGATGTTAGGTGTTTTTGCCTGAGGATGTCCTCCCAGAACACCCACCCAATCATTGAGGTCATCGATAGAGATCAGGAGTACGTTTTTGAGTTCCGTCCGCTGAGCGCTGGCAGCAGAAAAACACAGGAAAAACAATGCTAGCGACAGCGATTTTATAAATTTGAAATATTTTTCAGTATTCATACAAATGGAACTTACACGAGTTTTACTCAGAAACTAACTACAACAAACTATCGCTATGCGTTGGATATCCAGCGACAATAGTTACATCTATCAATCGCGGAACGCAATTCTATGTCTTTTGAAAGCAGGGCATTTCTCGTTGCGGGCAGCTTTGTATTACTAACGGCAACGGTACTTGGTGCCTATGGAGACCATGGAGTTAGGGGCAGCCTGGACACGAACCAATGGGAAGTCTACAAAACTGCGGTCAACTACCAATTCCTTCACGGACTCGGTCTTCTTGTCATCGCTCAGCTTATGGAGCGTTATCCCGGCTCTCGCCTGATCAGCACAGCTGCCTGGCTTCTCCTCATCGGCATACTGCTTTTCAGTGGAAGTATCTATGCAAAGACCTTTGGGGCTCCCGATGCAATTGGGGCACTCACACCATTCGGCGGGCTTAGCATGGTGGCAGGTTGGCTCAGTTTGGTCCTAGGGATCCTCCGCGTAAGGTAAAGTGCAGGCCTCGTTTCCACTGCGAATTCCTCCAAGGCCCAAGTAGGCTAACTGACTGAATCTTTTTTATGACGCATTGGCAAGTGCACTGAAACAAATGCGGTCACAGAGCTCAACAAAATCGATTCCGGCCGCCGCAGCAGACTTCGGAAGAAGGCTACCAATACTCAATCCCGGCAGCGTATTGACCTCAAGCACCCATAATTCTCCGTGGATATCCATGCGAAAATCTACCCGACTATAGGCACCCAGCTTGAGCGCCTTATGAGCAAGCAGTCCAAGTTCTTGCACGCGCAGCGCCGTTCCCGAATCAATGTCCGCTGGAAAAATTTCCTCAGCAGCCCCAGCTTGATATTTTGCTGCGTAGTCAAAAATATCACCTTCGGCCGGGATGATTTCACCAACCGCAAGAGCATTACCATCCAGAATCCCAACTGTGAGTTCGCGGCCCGGTATATAGCGCTCCAACATCACCTTGTCGTCAAAGGCCCTGGCTGCGGCAATAGCCGCTTCCAGTCCATCGTCTTCCCTAACAAGACTCAGCCCAACCGTTGATCCCTGCGAATTGGGTTTCACAATCAGCGGAAATCCTAGTTTTCCACGAACCTCTTCAAGTGAGGCTGGCGCTATAAACCACTCAGGGGTGGGTACGCCCACGCCGAGAAAAAGATGCTTTGCAGCATCCTTGTCCATGGCGAGTGCGCTGCCTGAAACACCGCTGCCAGTAAAGGGTATTTGGGCATCACTGAGGAGGGTCTGGGCAGTTCCGTCCTCTCCAGAACCTCCATGTAATGCCAAAAAAACCAAGTCAACATTTTTAAGTTCGGACATTGAGGCAATGGCTGACAAGTCCCCTTGCCGTGCATGTTCAGGAGGAGCCCGGCTAATGCTTTCAGTCAAAAAACTTTGCTCTTCCTCAGTAGTCAGAACACCCTGACTGGTTTCTACAGCAAAAACTGCATGCCCAGCTTGCCGTAGGGCCAAAACCACCTGCGCGCCGCTCGCGACCGACACGTCGCGCTCCATACTGGTCCCACCGAAAAGAACAGCAACTTTCAAGGGCCCCTCTGCGCAGAAATTGACATGACATTAGCTTGCCGGAAACTCAGAGCCAAATAAATACTTGTCCAAGTTCAATGAAAATCCTAGTTTTGGTGAGGATGCGTATAATCGCCAAACTTGCCCCTCCTATATCAGGTAACAAACGTCATGCGGATGACCAGGAGAGAATTTATAGCATGGCCCAATAAGGCCATCACCTTGATGGGCATGTCTGGCGTAGGCAAGACAACATTAGCCTACAAACTTCCAAAATCCACATGGTTCCACTTCTCAGGGGACTATCGCATTGGCACAAAATATCTTGCCGAACCCATACTGGACAACATTAAGCAACAGGCAATGCAGGTGGACTTTCTGCGCGACCTGTTGCGCAGTGATTCTATATACATCGATAGCAACATCACCGTTCACAATCTAGAATCCATTGCCACCTTTCTCGGAAAAATTGGGCGTAGCGATCAGGGTGGTCTTTCGGTAGAGGAATTTAACAGACGTCAAAACCTGCATCGAGCCGCAGAAATCGGCGCCATGAGAGACGTTGCTGAATTTATCGAAAAGGCGGGCCAAATCTATGGGTATGATCACTTTGTCAACGATGCTGGCGGCAGCATTTGCGAGCTGGATGACGATGAAACGCTGCAGACACTTGCTGCGCACACGCTGATTCTTTATTTGAAAGCAGATAAGGATCTGGAGAAAACACTCATTCAGCGGGCGCTTGATAACCCCAAGCCCATGTATTATCAGGCTCAGTTTTTGAGAAACAATCTTGACGAATACTTGAAAGTGGATGGCCTAGCTAGTGCGGAGGATATCGTGCCAGATCAGTTCGCAAGCTGGATATTTCCCAGACTAGTGGAACACCGGAGACCCAAGTATCAAAAGCTTGCAGATACTTACGGCTATACCGTAGACGCTCGTCTTATTGCGGAAGCAAATGACGAAACAGATTTTTTAGAGCTTGTCGCAAGCACCCTAGAACAAGATTGACCATCCACAACCCTAAGGGGTTGTTATACAGTTCACGAGGACGAATTTTTGATTCGCGCATTCTACGAAGTATATTGTGCAAAAATTTTGTCTCTCCCACCAAAAGAGGAGCCGTGCCATAACACAACTTTACTGGGATACGCTGGAATCACCACTGGGAAAGCTGTCCGCGGTGGTTGATGATAAAGAACAAGTGGTTGCACTGAGTATTAGCGGGCAAAAACCCAAAGGAAAACAAAGCAAAAAACACTGCGCAGAGGTAGTTAAGCAACTGACGCAATATTTTTCCGGCCACCGTAAAACTTTTGAGCTTCGACTGAAACCCCAAGGTACCGTTTTCCAGCGTCGGGTATGGCAAGCATTAACCAAAATTCCCTATGGGGAGATGTGTGGCTACGGTGATCTTGCCCGAAATATAGAAAAGCCTGGCGCCGCCCGCGCTGTTGGTCAAGCCAATGGGGCAAACCCTATCCCGATCATTATTCCATGTCACCGGGTGATCGCCGGAGACGGGTCTATCGGTGGTTACACCGGCGGATTAAACAAAAAGAAAATTCTTCTGGCACTGGAGCTGGCACACTCGAATTCTTCACAAAAACCATGACCAGGCCACTGCAATGCTACCAATGCGGCGCATCGCTTGAAAAACTATCATTACCGTTGCGTCGCCTTGATGAATGCCCGAAGTGTCTCCGGGAGCTGCATGCCTGTCGCATGTGCCTGCTCTACGATGCGCATCACCCCAAAAATTGCATAGAAGAAGAGGCACCTGAGATCCGTGAATTGGAGCGAGCTAATTTCTGTGATTACTTTAAGCCCAACCCTGATGCCTACGCACCGGAAAATCTTGAGGCCGAACAGAACGCTCGAGAAAGGCTAGCGAAGCTGTTTTCTGAAGTCGGTAGTGAAACAAATCCTACCGAACAAAATACTGGCCCTGATCACGAAAAATCGAGCTGGACGGGAGCGGAAGATCTTTTTAAAAAATAGTTTTCAGCACACATGACATCAACGTTGAGGTCTTTAAACTATATACTCACACGGGTGGACCATTGGAGCATATAGTTATGCAGAAATTTGTGTTTACAGTCCTAGTTTTGGGGCTTTGCGGCTGTGCTGAACAACCAGTGTCCCCCGCAAACACAAGCTCGGCGGGACCAGTTGGTCAACAATCAAGAGAGACCGTACTTCAAGTAGTCGATGATTTTTTTGGGCAAGGCGCTCAAGGTATGGCAGAGGTGGTCAACAAAGTGTTGGATGACAAAGGACTACCAAGTGCTTATATCAGGGGAGAGGAAGGAGGTGGTGCCGTTGGTATAGGACTGACTTACGGCCACGGTGATGTCTACCTTCAAGATGGAACGACGAGCGAGGTGTATTGGTGTAGCCCTTCGCTAGGCTTGGATATCGGTGGCAACGCGGCCAAAACCTTCATACTTATATACGGCCTGCCTAGTTTGGATGCGCTGTTCCAGCGCTTTGGCGGAGTCGAAGGTAGCCTGTACTTTGTAGGTGGCGCAGGTGTGAACTATAACCGCCATGAAAATATCGAGCTTGCTTCGGTGCGTTTCGGTGTCGGCTGGCGCCAAGGCCTAACTCTCGGCTACATGCGTATATCCCCGGAACGGGTACCCTTTAGCTGCTGAATATCTAGCGATACAGATCCTGCAACGAAGCGAGGTTTTTTGCGCCCGGACACAGGACATCAAACGGCAACTCGTTTAACGGTAGCGACGTGGTATGGTTAATGCCGTGCATATCAGGCTCTCCCTGGTCTATGTACAGAAGCCCCGTAACGATCTCCCCCTTGCGTTGACGTGCCCGAATATAGTCAATGGCAGCGCCTCGATTATGGACGCTATAGTCCTTACTAACCTTCCGGAGCAGGATTCTGCTGCCATCATGCAGTTCCACAGGCATCACATCACCCCGCTTATAGGAGGCCTTGATCTCTTCGGCTGGGGGTACAAAATCAGCATGCACCGCCGGGTGGAAAAACTGACGAGTATAAGCGTAGCTTTTGGTGGAATCTTCGTGATCGTTAAAGGTGACACAGGGCGAAAGAATATCAATCAACCCGAAACCATCGTGTTTTATACCAGCCTTAAGCAGAGGAACTAGTTGATCCTTGTCCCCAGAAAAACTTCGAGCCACAAAGGTGCCTCCTTGCGCCATTGCCATTTGGACTGGGTCAATGGGCTGCTGCTTATTCATTTCCCCTTTTTTGGCCTTCGACCCCACATCTGCTGAAGCCGAAAATTGTCCCTTGGTTAGACCATAGACACCATTATTTTCGATGATGTAGAGCATATTGAGATTGCGGCGCACCGCATGCGAAAACTGACCGAGGCCGATCGATAATGAATCCCCGTCCCCGGATATGCCAAGCAAATACAAGCTTCGGTTTGCAGCACTTGCCCCCGTGGCAATCGAAGGCATTCTGCCATGCACAGCATTAAAACCGTGCGCAGAACTTAGAAAATACGCGGGGGTTTTCGACGAACAGCCTATACCACTCATCTTGGCAATCCGGTAAGGAGGCACATCGAGTTCAAAAAAGGCCTGAACGATCGCAGCCGTGATGGAGTCGTGTCCGCAACCCGCGCATAAGGTCGACATACTACCCTCGTAGTCCCTGATAGTAAGGCCCAACGCATTTCTTTGAAGGCCGCCATGTACAATTTTAGGTTTAACAATATAGGTCATGCTGCCTCTCCTTGGGACACAGCCTGTTCAATCGCTGCGACTATACAGCTCGAATCAATAGGAAGGCCACTGTAGTGAAGTATCGACTGCATGCGCTGTTTTGGATAATCCGTTTCCAGGCATAAAAGACTTTTGAGTTGTGCATCTCGATTTTGCTCAACGACAAACACACGCTCATGCTTACGCAAGAAATTAGTCACCTTCTTGCCAAATGGAAATGCCTTCACGCACATATAATTCAAGTAGATCCCCCCACCGGAAAGACGATCAATGGCCTCCTGAACAGCATTATCACAACTGCCTACGGAAACAATCGCATATTGAGTGGCCTTACGTGTCCTCCTAATATAGGGTTTAGGCACTAATTTTTTGGCCGTTCCCCATTTGAGCATGAGCCGATCAATAACCTGCTGATACTCAGTAGCATCCTCCGTGTAACCACCATATTGATTGTGACCAGACCCGCGCACAAAATAGGCGCCGTCGCCATCAATCCCCGGGTAACTCCGATAGGCCACGCCATCACCATCCCGATCTAAGTAGCGGAAGAATTTTTCAGCGTTACCCTTAAGAGTTTCTGCGTCAAAAACCTTACCGCGGTCAGGCTTATACTTTGGATCCCATCTGAGCTCTTCACACATCCAGTCATTCATTCCTATATCCAAGTCTGAAAGGACAAACACCGGCGTCTGGAGGCGATCAGCCAAATCAAAAGCTACCAAAGACAATTCAAAGCATTCCTGAGGATTAGATGGAAAAAGAACAACATGCCGGGTATCGCCGTGAGAGGCATAGGCTGCGGCCAACATATCGCCCTGCTGGGTCCGAGTAGGCATTCCAGTAGAGGGTCCAACACGCTGCACATCAAAAACAACCGCGGGAAGTTCAGCATAGTAGGCAAATCCCAAAAATTCGCTCATCAACGAAATCCCGGGGCCGCTGGTAGGGGTAAAGGCCCGTGCCCCATTCCAGGTAGCGCCCAACACAATACCAATCGCGGCCAACTCATCTTCGGCCTGAACTACGCAATAATTTCGTTCTCCTGTTTCAGGGTCTTTTCGGAAGCGTTCGCAGAACGCCTTGAACGCGTCCATCAGAGATGTGGACGGAGTGATAGGATACCAGGCACCAACCGTAGCACCGCTGTACACGCAACCGAGACCAGCCGCAGTATTGCCATCGATCATTATATGGCCACTTGTCTTATCAAGCGCCTTAACCCGAGTTGGTAGTGGGCACTGAAAATTCTCTCTTGCGTACTCAAAGCCAAGCTCAATTGCTTTCAGATTCGCCCCTATTAGAGATTCCTTGGCAGCAAATGTTTCCTTCACTAGGGTATGGATTACGTCCAAATCCAAGTCCAAAAGTGCTGCTAAAGCTCCAACATAAGCCATGTTTTTCATTAGAATGCGGGCTCGCACGTTATCGAAATGCTCGTTGCACATTTTGGCCAACGGGATTCCCAAAACTGTCACACCGCGTCGCGAGAGAGTTTTGTCGCGCGGCCAGGTGGAATCGTAAATCAGCGTTCCACCCCTGCTGACTTCTCCTAGGTCCTCTTCATAGGTCTCTGCGTTCATCGCAACCATCACATCGAGATTGCCTGAGCGTGCCAGATAACCATCCTTGCTGACCCGAATCTCATACCAAGTAGGGAGCCCCTGGATATTGGATGGAAAGAAATTCTTGCCAGTCACAGGCACCCCCATACGGAAAATCGTCTTCATCAACAAAGAATTAGCACTCGCGGAACCAGTCCCGTTCACGTTAGCTAACTTGATGGTGAAATCGTTTACCCGGCTTTTTGTCTTTGCTGACACAGTGACTCGTTTTGCTCCGCCTCATCGACGGCATAAGGGATTACCAACGTGGACTTTTGCATGTCCCACGCACCAGTAGGACAACGTTCTGCACACAGCCCGCAATGTACGCACAGATTCTCGTCCTTGACCATAACACGTGCCGTATGTTTGAGGGGTCCAGAAACATAAAGTGGTTGGTCCGGATTTAACGGCGGTGTCTTTAGATTTTCTTTTATTTTTTCTTCATCCTCATTCTTGGTGATAGTCAAGCAGTCGACTGGGCAAATATCGATGCAAGCATCGCACTCAATGCACTGCTGCGCTGTAAAAACAGTTTGAAGATCACAATTCAGACAACGCTCTACTTCAGTCACTACCTGCTCGGTACTAAAACCCAGCTCTACTTCTATGTCGAGCTTTTTGAATCTCTCTCTCAGATCAACGTGAGGCATGATACGGCGGCCCGAAGGATCATAGTCGTTGCTATAACTCCACTCATGAATACCCATCTTGGCACTTTGAAGATTCACGCCCCTCGGCAGTCTCTCCGTTAAGGGAAGTCCTTGACAATACTTGTCAATAGAAATCGCAGCTTGGTGTCCATGCTCTACAGCCCAGATAATATTTTCAGGGCCAAATGCTGCATCTCCCCCAAAGAAAACACCCGGCTTGGTAGATTCAAAGGTTACACGGTCCACGGTTGGAACCTGCCACTCATCAAACTCGATCCCGATATCCCGCTCAATCCAAGGAAAAGCATTGTCCTGCCCGATTGCCAGCACTACATCATCACAGGGGAAAAATGCCTCCCCTACAACCTTACTTTGAGTGATACGCCCTTTCTCGTCAATTTCGTACTCCATCTTGTCAAAGTCCATCCCGACCAACTTGCCACCCTTTATTACGAAGGACCTAGGAGAGTGGTTGACTACAATTTCGACCTTTTCCTCCTCAGCATCCTCCAACTCCCAATCAGACGCCTTAAAAAAAGCTCTTGGTTTCCTGGCCATGACTTTGACTGACTTGGCCCCAAGACGCAGAGATGTACGGCAGCAGTCCATGGCCGTATTACCTACACCAATAATTAAAACATTTTTTCCAATGGACTCTGTGTGACCAAATGCCACAGACTCCAACCAGAGAATACCGATGTGAATTCGCTCTGACTCATCACGCCCAGGAATACTCAGATCTTTTCCTTTTGGGGCACCACTACCAACGAACACGGCGTCATAGTCCTCTTTAAGAAGGTCGCGCATGCTTTCTATGGGCGAGTTAAGTCTAAGATCTACGCCCATATCAATAATGTAGCCCATTTCCTCGTCGAGTACGCTGGCAGGCAACCTAAATGCCGGGATATTGGTGCGCATCAAACCCCCCGATTTACTAAGTGCCTCAAAAATCACACACTCGTAGCCTAAAGGAAGCAGGTCATTAGCAACTGTCAATGAGGCGCAGCCAGCCCCAACAAGAGCGATCCGCTTACCATTTTTCTTTGTTGGCGCCTGTGGCAACCTATCCGTGATGTCTTTGCGGTTGTCTGCAATCACCCGCTTTAGACGACAGATCGCGACTGGCTTGTCCTCAACCCGAACTCTCCGGCATGCCGGTTCACAGGGACGATCACAGACCCTACCAAGAATACCCGGGAAAACATTAGACTCTCTATTCAGCATATAAGCCTCTGTAAACTCCCCCTGAGCAATCAGGCGGATGTATTGAGGCACGTCAGTGTGGGCCGGGCAGGCCCACTGGCAATCAACAACCTGGTGGAAGTATTCTGTACCTTCCGTTTTGGTGGGCTTCATGGCAGCAGCCATCTCCGAAAGGCCGAAAGATAGTGGACAGAGTCCCTTGATGTGTTCGTGATGCGCATAGTCATTACGAGATTGGGCGCGCGTATTATAATGCGGAGCGGCGTGGGGACAAGCGTTTCCAAATATGTCGTTGCCCAAAGCGACCCTATATTTGCCGCTGCTTTTGTGGAGGATTGTTGAAATCTAGCTAATTGTTGTCAAGTCGCTACTAGAAAGGCCTTTGTAAATAGCGCCGCACACGCATATTCTCCGATAAAGTGAGGTGAAATGGCTCTTCGATCTAAACAAGACAATAAAAGACTTGGGACCACTTGTCCTGTTCTAGGAGGACTGTGGATTTTGGTCGGATTGCCCTGTATTAGCGCAGCTCAGACTCAGGAAATGATCGACGCAGCAAGTTTGCCCGCAAAATCCTCGGATCAGACTGAGGCTCCTGGAGCCCCCCTGGAAACCGATCTCAACAGCCGCTTTGAGACACAGTTAGCTTTTGACGACCTCATTAGGCTAGAACAGTATGTTGAGGCAATCCCTATCGGTCAACGCCTGCTCGAGCTGATTGAGCAAGAAACCGGCCCTGAAAGTGAAGACACTGCCACAATCCTAGTTGGCCTAGCAGAAGCCGAACGGGTTGCGGGAGTTCATGACTCATCAGAAACTCATTTTCTCCGAGCCATAGAAATCATAAGGTCGACCGATGGAACCTATTCTGAGGCCCTGATGAAGCCCCTATTAGGGCTCGGGTCCAACTATCAAGATCGTGGGGATTACCTTGAAGCCAGAGTCGTATTTGAGGAAGCCCGCACAGTCAACCGAAGAATTTTTGGCCTACTCAATGAAGAGCAAATTGAAATCCTAGACCTCATCTCACAAACACTTTCAAGCATGAACCTCTTTGTAGAGGCCCATGAAAAGCAACTAGAAGGACTGAGACTCATGGAACGTAAGCATGGCGAAGACACAATCGAAGTCTTGCCGGCCATCTACAAATACGCACAATGGCTCGGAGAAAATAGCTTGTATCAAGCAGAACGTGGCCAATACGGTCGGGCCATTTCAATCATTCGCAGAAAACTAAGCAAGGAAAGTGTCTACATGGTGACACCGCTTCGGGGGACAGGTAATAGCTTCCGAAGACAAAAGCTTGGCGAAGGGCAGGGCTTAAGCTCGCTTAAAAGAGCCCTTGGGATCCTGGAGGCCCAAGAAAATATTGACGCTCTTGCCACTGCGCAAACTCTCAGGGACATCGGCGACTGGAATATAGCATTTAGTAAAGTGGGGCCATTTGATGTGGAGTATCGTCGCGCCTGGAATCTGCTAGCTGATATAGAGAATGGAGAGGAATTGCGGAAAGCATGGTTTGATGAACCAGATTACGTTTTATTTGTGAGTCCCAGTCGCCGGGGTGTAAGCGTTTTTCAAGGGCCAGATATGGAGCCTGGCCATGTACTTGTTACTTTTGATGTAGATGAGCTCGGGCGTGCATATAACGTAAGCGTATTGGAATCAATTCCCCCAGAACTCAAAAACGAGACAGTAATCTCATCGGTCCGGCGTTCCAGATTTAGGCCGCGCTTCGTGGATGGTGAAACTGTTCCGGCCACAGGATTGGCCCGTCGCTTCGTTTACTTCTATGAACTTGATGAATGATAGGCGGGCACAATACCTGATGAGCCCGCTGACCTGGTTCCGACTAGCAAGGCTACTACCGTTTGTATTGATCACACCACAAATCGGAGCCCAGACCGATGATCCAGAGGCGCGTCTTCGATCACTTGCGCTCGCACGGGACGCTCAAATAGTCGTTGAGGATTTTTCAGGAGCACTGGCCAGCGCGCAAGACCTGGTGAGTTTGCTTGAGGACACGGGCGACCAACGCCTTGCAGGTCACATTGTTCAACTTGCCAGAGTACAGGCTGAACTCGGTGAGCTCGCAAACGCCGAAGAAAATTATTTGAGGGGGCTGGAGTTACTGGAAGAGCAAGACGGGGAAATCGCTCTAAGCCTAGTAGGACCGTATCATGGTCTAGCCCGCTCATACATGTATGGTGATCGTCATGACGAGGCAATAACCGTACTAGAGCATGCAAAGGACTTAAATCAGAGGAATTTGGGCCTTTTCAATTTAGAGCAGACCGAGCTGTTAGACGATATGACTGTTGCCTACCTATCGTTAGGCAATACATTGGAGGCACAACGCATCCAAAAGGAACGCCTAAGAATTGCGGTTAGGCGCTTTGGCGCTGAGAGCCCGGAGACTATCCCCTTTCTACATCACCTTGGACAATACTACGAATACTCAAGAATGAGGGGCCAAGCAAGGGAGCAATATCAGCAAATCCTAGAAGTCCAAGAGGCGAACCCTGACTCAAACGACACCAGTCTTTTGTTTGTCCTGAGAAAGCTCATCCTGATTGATCTAGCCCGCAATGAACCGAGTTCGGCTAGGGCTCGCCTGACAGAAATCCTGGATCGCGGTGTGAGTATTCCCCCGATGGAGCGGGTAAGATCTCTCACTGCGCTGGGCGACTGGGAGATGGGGCACAAGCGGACTGAGGCAGCTCTCGAATACTACCGAGACGGATGGCGGATAATGGAGTCTGAGCTGGCCCTGGATCCCCAAAACTTTTACAGTGAACCTGTCCCCATCAGTTTCATCGTGCCCCTTGGCCCAGTCGATATGCGGCGTCGACAAGATTCATACGCGTGGGGAAAAATTACCCTCTCCTTTACAGTTTCTGCCGAAGGCCGTGCATATGATGTGCAAATCGTGTCATCAGAGCCTTCGAATCTAATGGACGCGCGGTATATCGGCCGGGTCCGAGAAACCTATTTCAGACCACGTCTAATAAACGGCGAACCAACTCTCACTAGCAATGTGCAATTGAGTCATCAGTTTCGTTATTTTTTCTCACAGAACAAGGAATAGGCCAAAAATCAGTACACGCCTAACCTATACAATAACAGCGTCTTCGAGGATTTCTTAACCTAATTATTAGAACATAATTCTTTTGCGCTGGTGATTTCGCGCCGAAACCGGCAACATTGAGGCAACGGTAGTTCTCCTTTGCAAAAATGAAAGCAAATTGGGTGCGAGCATGTTGATTAGAACAGCCAAGGACATTAAAGACTCAGAAATCACGCCTGAAGATATATACCGCGATCGGCGTCGTATTCTCGCGGCTGGTTTAGCGGCTGGTCTGCTGCCGGGAATCGGTATGGACACCGAAGCAAAGCTCCCTAGTGGCATTAGCCTGAATGAAACCAAGCCCTGGCCCGATTCCCTCGACGAGGAGCAAAGCGACTTTGATGATGTGACCGGATACAACAATTATTACGAGTTTGGAACCGGTAAAACAGATCCAGCTCGCTATGCACACACCTTGGTCACTGACCCTTGGTCGATAAAGGTGGAGGGTGAGGCAGAAAAAACCGGCACATTCACACTCGAAGACATCCTAAAACCTCATTTTTTTGAGCAACGCGTTTATCGTTTGCGTTGCGTTGAGGCTTGGTCAGCAGTAATTCCCTGGGTTGGCTTCCCTCTCGCTGACTTGTTGAAGCGCTTTTCGCCAACCTCGAAGGCTAAATATGTGCAGTTCTTTACACTCTATGAGCCTAGCCAAATGCCAGGGCTACGTTACCCAGTCTTGGAATGGCCCTATCGGGAGGGACTCACAATCGCTGAGGCAATGAACCCCCTGAGTTTAATGGCCGTCGGCCTGTACGGACAAGAGCTTCCCAACCAAAATGGTGCTCCCTTACGACTGGTAGTACCTTGGAAATACGGGTTCAAAAGCATCAAATCAATCGTTCGCATACGCTTCCAAGAAAGTCAGCCAAAAACCAGTTGGAATATGGCAATTCCCCAAGAATACGGCTTCTACTCCAATGTAAATCCCGAGGTTGATCATCCCCGATGGAGTCAGGCCAGCGAGCGACGCATCGGAGGAAGCCTTTTCTCGGCTAGAACCCCGACACTTATGTTTAATGGCTACGGGACCGAAGTTGCTCACCTGTACCGGGGCCTAGACCTAGCAAAAAACTATTGATCGCTGGCCAATCGACTTGGCGATGACTCGCGTTTTTATCGCTCCACTTAAGATTATTGCTTGCCTTGCCTGCCTAGCTCCCTTTTTATGGCTGCTGCTGCGGGCCTTTGCAATAGGTCCACTGGACTTGGGCGCCAATCCGGTAGAGGAAGTCCTACATACGTTAGGTAAGAGTGGTTTAAATATCTTACTGATTACCCTGGCTATTACTCCATTGAGGCGCCTTACAGGATTTCACTGGCTAATAGCATTGCGCCGGATATTAGGCCTATTCTCATTTACCTACCTGAGCCTGCATTTTCTTACCTATATCACTCTGGACTGGGGCTTCGCCTGGAATTCTTTAATTGTTGATATTGTTGCGCGGCCCTATATCACGGTTGGTTTCACCAGTCTTGCGCTTATGTTTCCTCTTGCTATGACTTCCACCAACCGGATGCAGAGGCGTCTGGGCCAAAAATGGATAAAACTGCATCGACTCATTTACATAATCGCACCTCTTGGGGTTCTACATTTTTATTGGCAAGGGATACGCGATCCCTTCGAGCCACTCGTCTACGCTGGCATTGTCATGCTGCTTCTTGGGCTTAGAGTTCTGCACTGGGTCGGGAAACAGCGAATTCGCAACAGATCCTGATGTTGCCAAGATCAATCTGAACTTATTTAGCCTGAAAGAATTTCAGGCTGGGCATTTTTCATCCAATGAGAACTCAAGGATTCTGATCACATACAGCCCGTTGTGCTATTCCCAATCATGAATAGGATATCAGCTGTGTGTTTGGAGCCACCTAACACCTTAGCAAGAAGGTTCCATTATGCTACCTCTTCGCGGTTCCTAGCGAGCCAGCCATCCACCAGCTCGACGGTCCGATCCACCTCATCAGATTGCATTCCCTGAGACTTGGCAAGCGTCTGTACTAACTTATCCACACGTTCGATGTACGGCGCTTTGGCAGCGAGTGCACGTGCCGCCGAGGAAGGTTTCTGCAGCGACAAGGCAGCCTTAGCATATTTCTTGAATGGAACAAGATCGGCATGGTCACCACCCAAGCTGACACACAAATCTGCCACCCAGTTATACAGGGACTCTGAAGCATCCAGGTTAGTATGAACTGCTTCCCTGATCGGGATCATCTCTTCTGCCTGCACGCAACGGTAATTACCAGCTAACAACATGCACCACTTGGCAAGCGGCACGAATACGGAATCATGTACCCGCAGCTTTACGGGGAGCTCCACCTCTTTGCCGGCAACGTTGTAGCGAATCCCCTGGATGTCTTCCTCTAGCTTGCACAAGATATCAGTGTGATCATCCGACTCAAATCGGGCCGCCTTAAAGTTAGTAGGCAATCCTACCTGGAGTACGTTGCACCTTTCTTCAGGTGGACGGAATGCCTGCGGATCTGGGCTACACAGCGTGATCAGAGACGGGTTTACGTCGTCCCAAACGGACGCGTCTGTGTAGCAGTCCCTGACCGTTTCCCCATCAATAGCCGAAATACGTCTCAAGAAGCTTAATGGAGGCATGTTCATGATTGACATGCACGGCCTCCCGGATGTACCCACTCGACCCAGCAGATCCTTAACGACGGGCACTCGATACTGCGGCTCCTGCATGGCAAGCACGATAAGATCGTAATTGGACGGATCCGCATCTTCAGGTCTGCCTGCAGAAACAACTCCGGGCATATCTTTCGTATTCAGCAAAACAGACCCATCAGGAACATCCCGCACCGGTAGACGCACGATCGCACCCTCACTATTGATGAGTTGTGATTCCTCTGGAAGACAGACTAAGTGTGCCGAATGTCCTGCAAGGGCGGCCTTTGCGCCAAGAAGCGAGCCATAAGACGCCCCAAAAAAAAGAATACTATATTTATCAGGCATACCTCACCTTCATATGTATAAAATCAACCGCTGTTCCGAACTACGGTTGTGAAATTGTTCTTACTCAGCGGCTGAACGTCAGGCGGCCATCTCAAGAAAGGCTAAAAACCCAACGTAACAGGGCATTCTGTAGCTCTTTTCCCGGACCCCGGTGGACATCTGCTTCGTTCAGTATGGCGATCACGACGTAGGTGCGGCCACTATGTCCATGGATATAACCGGCAAGGGCAGAAACATGATCAAGCCGGCCAGTTTTAACGTGCATTCTTCCCTCCATAGAATGATCGTTGAAACGTCCCCGCGTTGTACCATCTAGACCTCCCAAGGAAAGCGAAGCCAAAAATTCTGGCATATAGGCGCTTTGATAACCGGCGAGTAAAACGTCAGCCATCAGCCGAGCAGAAATCCGAGTTGTCCTGGACAAACCAGCACCATTATCTATAAATAAAGAAGATGTCTCTAGGCCTTGCGAGTGCAGATAATTTTCAATGGCTTCGACCCCTTTTTCATTTGTGCCTGGCGGCCCACCCTGTTCTGCGCCCAAGCTGTATAGCAGCTGTCGGGTCATCACATTATTACTGAACTTATTGATGCTGCGGATAACTTCCCCAAGCGGCCTTGAGTGCCACACCATGGCGGGCTCACTGTTTTCGGGAACAAGTTGATTACGAATGGTCCCGCGAAACTTCCCGCCCAGTTGTTTCCAAAGTACTTCAAATATCCCGAAGGCGAAGGTGTCATGCTGCAGAACCGAGCGGCTCAAGGCGTAATGACCACAAGACTCAGGAAAGTTACCCGAGAAAACCACACGCTTCCCTGCAACCGGATCCAGAACATCGAAAGCGATACCGGATTGATAACCTCGGCAAGGACCTTTTACTAAGCGTATTCGATTCTGAATTTCAAGATTGCTGAGCTCAGGATCGGGGCTGATCTTGACCATGCCAAGTCGTTCGTCCACCAGAAAATTGAATCGGACCGTTTTGTAGTTAACCATCAGTGCGTTCGGAAGAACATTGTAGGCCCGGAAGGGCTGACTATCGAAGTCCCCGGGGTTGCCGTTTGCCCCCTCAAAAAAACTACCATCCAGCACTAGATCACCATGCACATTCTCGAGTCCCATACCACGCAGTGAACGTAGAAGCTTCCAAAATTCTTCGGTTACCAGGTAGGGATCCCCGTAACCTTTGATTGCCAAATCGCCTTCGAGCCCTTGCCCATCCCAATCTCCCAGAAAATGAATTTCAGTGGGCCAGCTATAGGTCGGGCCTAAGACATCGAGTGCCACCCAAGTTGTTAGCAACTTGATGGTCGACGCTGGATTTCTGGGAATGGCGGGATTATGAGCTAAAACCGGCTCGGGGGAACCTACCTCCTGAACCAGAATGCTCAACCCACCCGGCGAGATGCCATGACCCTCCAAAACCCGATTCACAGGGGGCGGTAGAGCACCCTGAGCCGACACGATACCGGCAATACAGGAGAAAATTAGGAATCGAACGGCATGCATACGCTAGATTGTGCGCGAATTCTCATACAGCTGCACAGTACCACCCTTCATTAGATTTCAGCTGTTTTGTGGCAGTCACTGATAAAAGCCAAGGTGTAGTAAGAGCCTGATGTCCTTTCTGTCGCTGCTTCCTACTTTGGTGATCAAAGTTATAGTGCGCTACGTACGGCAGATCAATCTACCGAAGCCAAAAATCGGGGTAAAGGCTTGTCCTCCTTTTTACTGACCACAGACAATGAACCGCTGGCACCGCTGTTACGAAGAAGTTCAGAATAAAGCTTAACAATCGTTTCGGCGTGGACATCCGCTTCTACCACAGACATTTTACGGATAGAGGCCCTGACGCAGGAATCCTTACCACCCGGGCTCACCCGATGAAGGGCATCATAAAGGGTCGAAAAATCTTGCCTTAGGTCAGAGGGGAACTCTCTGCTATCCAAATCCCCGAGGTGCTCTATGTAAGCTTCGGCTAGGCGATGTTTTATGGGGCCCTCTCCAACCAGGGCAAAAATAGCCACCTTAAAACGCTCCGAAAGATAAGACATTCGAAATTAAAAGCCTTTATTTTTAGTCTTATAATGCCGGTTTCAATCTTCATCCAAGTGCCCAAAAAACCTTCACCTGAATCACGACTTTAGCCAACAAATTTCTGCCCATACATATAACAAATTAGCAGGCCATAACGCAAGTATTGCGCTGGATTTAATCAACTGATTACATGATTAATTAAAAATCGTACTTTCAAGTGTGAACTAAAACTTATTCAGTTGAAAAAGTTAGCGCCTGCCCATTTGGGGCTCCCTCAATCTGACCATCGCGGGACACAATAGAGCCATTCACGAACGTCAAAGCGACCTTAGAACTAAATCGGGTACCCTCTAGAGGCGACCAGCCACACATATACAACAACTGGTCCTTGTTTACACTCGTTTCCCCCTCAAGATCAACCGCGACCATATCAGCGAAATAGCCCTCACGAAGAAACCCTCTGTCCTGGACTCGATACCTGAGCGCTGGGTTGTGAGCTGCCTTTTCAACAATCAACTCTAGACTAAAATGCCCTAACCGGTGCTGCTCCAAGAGCATAAGCAGCGAATGCTGGACCAAGGGAAGGCCTGCTGGAGCCTCAAAGTAGGGCAGCGACTTCTCAGCCAGTGTGTGAGGAGCGTGGTCCGTCGCAATAATGTCTATCCGGTCGCTTTTTACCCCGCTGATGAGCCCGAGACGATCCTCTGAGCGTTTTATGGCCGGGTTACACTTAATCCGAGCACCAAGATCTGCATAGTGTGACTCATCAAACCAGAGGTGGTGGACACAAACTTCGGCGGTAATGGATTTTCCTTCTAGGGGCCCGGCAGGAAAAAGTTCTAATTCTCGGGCCGTGCTGAGGTGCAAAACGTGCAGTTGAGTCTGATACCGCTTGGCCAAATCTACAGCCAAAGAAGAAGACTTATAGCAGGCCTCTTCCGATCGGATCTTTGGGTGAGCTGACATCGGAACATGCTCCCCATATCGCCTGCGGTACTTATCCTCCGCTTCCTTAATCGTGGGTGTGTCCTCGCAATGGGTAGCTACCAAGCACCTCGCCTGGTCAAATATTTGCTCCAGCGTACGCGGATCATCAACCAACATTCTACCCGTCGAAGAACCCATAAAAACCTTTACCCCGCAGACCTCGCCAGGAATAAGCTGCTTAATTTCTTCTATATTGTTATTGGTGGCGCCCATGTAGAAAGCGTAGTTAGCAAAGCTGCTTCCTGCAGCAAGCAATTTCTTTTCAGCTAGCGCGGCCCGTGTTGTAGTGGGGGGGCTTGTGTTTGGCATATCCATAAAACTCGTGACCCCACCCAATGCGGCAGCCTTTGACTCGCTTGCTATAGAAGCCTTGTGGGTCAGGCCAGGCTCACGAAGGTGAACCTGGTCATCTATTAGGCCAGGAAGAAGATACTTTCCTTTGAGGTCAATAATCTCGTCCGCCACAGAACCGGGCAAGGCTGACTCAATTCTCGTGACCCTATCACCTTCAACGAGTACATCAGCATCGAAAATCTTCCCTTCATTTACGAGCTGGCCATTAGTCAGTAATCGTTTCGTCATATCCGGTCCGCCGCTAGCTCTCTAAACGCGTCAGTAGTATTAATAAGTTCACTCATAACCCCGACCTCGTAGGCCGAATGTCCGGCATTATTCACAATCCGGAAATCAGCTTCCGGCCAGCACTTATGCAATTCCCAAGCCGTTTCCATGGGGCACACAATGTCGTGCCTCCCCTGAACAATCACAGCCGGAATGTGGCGAATCCTGTCCACTCCCTCCAAAAGCTGCCCTTCACGCAAAAAGAACCCATCGTTGATAAAAAAATGCGCTTCGATTCTAGCTAATGCCAGAGCAAAACTCTTCTTCCCGAACGACGATTTTTGCTCGGCACGGGGGGTCAAAAAACTCGCAGCCCCCTCCCAGACAGACCAGGCAAGGGCCGCCCTAAGACGAATCTCGGAATCAGAGCTAAATAGACGCTTGTGATACGCGGATAGCATATCACCCCTTTCTTCCTCGGGGATCAATGCCAAGAATTCGTTCCACTCCTCTGGCAGCAACGCACTTGCTCCTTCCTGATAAAACCAAGTGAGTTCTTTTCGGCGAAGAAGAAAAATACCCCGAAGCACCAACGCACTAACCGCTCTTGGATGCTGCTGCGCATAAGCGAGCGAAAGGGTGCTGCCCCAAGATCCGCCGAACACAAGCCACCGATCGATCTCAAGATAACCGCGTAACAGTTCCATGTCTCTCACTAGGTGCCAAGTGGTGTTCGCATCAGTGGAAGCCGCGGGGCGACTACGGCCGGCACCTCTTTGATCAAAGACAACAATGCGATACGTCGATGGATCAAAAAAACGGCGGGCATTAAGATCCCCGCCGGCCCCAGGACCACCATGGACGAACAGTGCAGGCAACCCGTCCCGCCGACCACATTGCTCATAGTAGATACTGTGCCCGTCCCCGACGTCCAAATAACCGTGATCGAAAGGATCCAGCTGTGGATAGAGACTTCTTTCTTTCGCGGTTTCAGTTGTTCTTTTCATAATTGAACCTTTACAAAAAAATGAGGTCAGATATTTTTAATGACTGTTCATCAGCGTGGTCCTCGGGCATAGTTCACAGAGTAGCGGTTTGGCCGAAGATTGTATTGACGGATCGCAGAAAATTTTGAGATTAAAAAGTCTGTCTCCGAAAAGGTGAGAAAAATATGAAACAAATTCTTTGTGCTCTTTTCTGCTTCTTCCTTTTGGCAGCAAAACTATCGAACGCTGCCAACCTAGATATCCCCTTCGACGACTTTCGTCTCAATAACGGGCTTCATGTAGTTGTTCACGAAGACCGAAAAGCTCCTATCGTCGCAGTTTCGGTTTGGTACCACGTAGGGTCCAAAAATGAGCCAGTGGGAAAAACTGGATTTGCCCATCTGTTTGAGCATCTGATGTTCAACGGGACAGAAAACTACAACGACGAGTACTTTAAGCCCCTGCAGGAAGTCGGCGCAACAAGTATGAACGGCACAACCGACTTTGATCGGACCAATTACTTTCAGACGGTTCCCACAACGGCACTGGATCTCGCACTCTGGCTTGAGTCTGACCGCATGGGTCACCTGCTAGGCGCCCTTGACCAAGAAAAGCTGGATGAACAACGGGGCGTGGTACAGAACGAGAAACGACAATCAGAAAACAGGCCCTATGGAACCGCGTTCAGGCATATCATGAAAAATGTATTTCCAGCTGGTCATCCCTATTCCTGGACACCGATAGGATCTATGGAAGATTTAAACGCCGCAACCCTAGAGGACGTGCGGGAATGGTTTCGAACCTACTACGGCCCTAATAACGCGACGCTGGTGTTGGCGGGTGACATAGATCTCGCAACTGCAAAAGAGCAGGCCCAAAAATACTTTGGGGACATTCCCCCTGGCCCCCCCCTTTCAAGAATAGAAACATGGATACCAACATATGAGCATGACCGACGAATGATTCTAGAGGATCGGGTTCCTCAGGCTCGTATTTATAAGGCTTGGGCAATTCCAGAATGGGGTACAGACGAATCTGATTGGATATCCCTAGCCGATGCGGTCCTTACCGACGGGAAAACATCCCGCCTCTATCAGCGCCTAGTTTATGAAACCCAGGTAGCTACTGGGGTAGGCTCATTTCCGTTAATCGGAGAAATGGCGGGTGTCTACTCTGTCTTTGTTACAGCGCAGCCCGGCCAAGACCTAGCAGAAGTGGAGCATCTGCTCGATGAAGAAATGAATAAATTTCTAGATGAGGGACCAACCAAGGCAGAACTTGCGCGAGTAAAAACTCAAGCTCGTACCTCCTTTGTCCGGGGCACTGAGCGAGTTGGTGGCTTCCGAGGAAAATCAGGCATTCTGGCCGAGAGCGCAGTTTTCGGTGGTCGGGCGGATGCCTTCAAGGACTCCCTGATCCTGCTCGAGAATACCGAACCTGAACATCTCCGGAATACTGCGAAGGCGTGGCTTTCCAAGGGAGCCTTCATTTTGGAGGTTCGGCCCTATCAGGACCAGCTACACGCCAGTGGCCCCGGGGCTGACCGTTCTGAGCTGCCTCTTCCGAGTTCCTTCCCGAGGGGATCCTTCCCCGAACTCCACCAATCTCAGCTTGAGAATGGCCTTCGACTGATAGTAGCTGAACGGACCGGAGCACCTACCGTCGAGTTTAGTCTGCAGATTAAGGCCGGTTATGCGTCGGACCAGAATACCCGCCCAGGGACAGCTAACCTAGCAATGAGCATGCTAGATGAAGGGACGGACAAAATGGATGCGCTGCAGATCAGCGAGACAATTGCCCGTCTGGGGGCGCAGCTGAGGACCGGGGCGAACCTAGACTACTCATTTGTCAGCCTTTCAGCACTCAAAGAAAATATGGACGAATCACTGGAAATCTACGCCGACGTGATCCTAAAACCTGCATTCCCTGCAGACGAACTCGAACGGCTAAAAAATCTCAGTATCTCCGCAATTAAACGCGAAAAAACAAGTCCCATGAGTACTGCGCTCAGGGTTTTTCCTAGGCTTCTCTATGGCGAAGGCCACCCCTATTCAATGCCCTTGACCGGCTCAGGAACCGAAAAATCCGTGGCCGAGATTAGTCGTGAAGATCTGCTCGACTACCATACGGATGGATTTAACCCCAGAAACGCGACCATGATCGTCGTCGGCGATATAACTCTGGACCAAATTCAGTCAAAACTTGAAAGACTTTTTTCGGGGTGGAGCGGAAAAAATATTTTGGAAGAGGAACTAACAGAGGTAGCACTCCCGAATCGTCCCCGTGTGTTCCTGATTGATCGGCCAGATTCCGAGCAGAGCACTGTTATTGCTGGACACTTGATACCGCCTAAATCAAACGATAAAGAAACTGCTGTGCAAACGATGAACGACATTCTAGGTGGCAGTTTCGTTTCCAGAATTAATTTAAATCTTCGAGAGGACAAGGCGTGGTCTTATGGCGCAAGAACAATGATCGTAGAAACAATGGCCCAGCGCCCGCTCATTGCCTATGCCCCAGTTCAGAGCGATAAAACTGCAGAGTCAATACTCGAACTAAAAAGGGAACTCACCGATCTGGTACAGAGCCGGCCTGCAAGTAATGAAGAGATAGATACGGCAAAGAAACGCCGCACGCTAAGTTTGCCGGGTCGATGGGAAACAACCCGGGCAATCCTCAATGACATCGCTGAAATTGTGCGTTTTGGGCTTCCGGATGACTATTGGGCTCACTATGCTGACCAAGTCGAGTTATTAGATCGTGGCAGGGTTAATGAAGCAGCCCAAGCAACTCTGGCACCGGAAAATTTGACTTGGGTGATAGTGGGCGACCTTGCTAGAATCGAGACGGGTATACGCGAACTCGGACTAGGCCCAATTACATTTCTTGATGCGGATGGCAACCTGAACCCCAGAGTAGAAAATTAGTTGTTCTTGAAAAAGAAAAAACTATGTGGAAAATATCCCGCCCGATTCGCTAAAAAAGAACATTTGGGCATGTGGCCAGATAAAAATTCAGGTAATGATTGACTGCCAAGGCATCACAAAAAAATATGCTCACCTAGTTGCCGTAAACGACGTTAGCTTCAAGGTCAGTCCTGGGGAAGTACTTGGTTTCCTTGGCCCCAACGGGGCCGGCAAAACAACTACCATGCGCATCATCGCCGGGTTCGTAACACCTACGACAGGCCGGGCCCTGGTGAGTGGGTTTGACGTCGAGTCCCAGAGCATGGAAGCAAAACAAAAAATCGGCTACCTACCCGAAGGTGCGCCAAGCTATCCCGAGATGACCCCCCGCTCCTTCCTCGAATTTGTCGCGGATGTGCGCGGCCTTACTAAAGGAAAAAAACTGAGTCGCCTAGAAGAGGTATTTGCGCTGCTGCACCTGGAACCTGTTCTTGAGCAAGCCATTGACACCCTTTCAAAGGGCTACAAACGACGGGTGGGATTGGCCCAGGCTATTCTGCACGACCCGGAAGTCCTTATCCTGGACGAACCAACGGATGGACTGGACCCGAACCAGAAACACGAAGTGCGGGGCCTGATCAACCAGATGTCTAAAAACAAAATCATCGTGATCTCCACTCACCTCTTAGAGGAAGTGGAAGCGGTATGTAACAGAGCCATCATAATCGCAGAAGGGCAAATCTTGGTTGATGACACCCCGTCTAATCTGGAGTCACGCTCCCGCTTTCACAATGCAGTTTCTCTCAAGCTGGTTGACCCCTCCCACATAGAAGGGGTACGCGCGGCAATTGAAGCACTAAACGAAGTGACTGCGACCGAGATCGATGCTAACAACAACCGTATGACTGCCTTCCCGGCACCTAACAAGATGCCCCTGGCAGCAATTAGCGAACTAGCTACTGCCCAAGGCTGGGAATTTTCGGAGTTTCATCTCGAAAGTGGCCGGCTGGATGAGGTCTTTCGTACCATAACTGCCGGTGAAAATGTATGAACCGCACATTTGCAATCATGCGCAGGGAACTGATCAGCTATTTTTCAACACCCCTTGCCTACGTTTTCATTGTTATCTTTCTTGTGCTGACAAGCACATTTACCTTCTACCTGGGAAATTTCTATGAGCGCGGCCAGGCAGATCTTTCGCCCTTTTTCAACTTTCATCCTTGGCTCTATCTGTTCCTAGTCCCAGCAATCAGCATGCGACTGTGGGCAGAAGAACGAAAAAGCGGGAGCATAGAACTGCTAATGACGCTACCCATCGAGCCCAGAGAAGCTGTACTAGGAAAATTTCTCGCAGCCTGGGCCTTTATCGCCCTCGCCTTGATCCTGACCTTCCCAATCTGGATTACCGTAAACTTTCTCGGAGACCCAGATAACGGGGTCATCTTTGCGGCCTACCTTGGTAGCCTTTTCATGGCCGGAGGGTTTCTGGCGGTTGGCGCCTTTATTTCAGCGACCACAAAAAACCAGGTCATTGCCTTTATCCTCTCGGTAGTGGCCTGCTTCGGCTTCCTTCTGGCCGGGTTCTCGCTGGTCCTGGATCTTTTCTCATCCTGGGCGCCGCAGGCGCTAGTGGATGCCATCGCTAGCCTGAGCTTCCTCACCCATTTCTCAAATATCAGCAAAGGCGTTATTGACCTCAGGGATCTTGTCTATTTTTCATTGCTGATCGCAGTCTTTCTGTACGCCAACACAATCATCTTACACCTACGCAAAGCAGACTAAGCCGGACGATGACAACACTTCAACAACGCAAGCTCGGATTGTCCTCCCTGGTTCTGCTTGGGCTCATCTTTGTGGCAGCGGTTATGGCCACAAATACGCTCCTTGTAGGACTCAGAATCGATCTAACCGAGAACAAACTTTACACCGTCTCTCCTGGAACGATTGCCCTTTTAGAGTCTATTGAAGAACCGATCAATCTTTATTATTTCTTCTCCGACGGCGAGACTGCCGACATTCCATTCCTTCGCGGCTATGCGACACGCGTCCAGGAAACACTCGAAGAGTTTGTGTCAGCTGCGGGAGGTCAATTGAATCTTCAGGTAATCGATCCGGTCCCTTTTTCTGAAGACGAGGACAGGGCGGTGCAGTTCGGGCTTGAGCCCGTTAGTCTGGGCACACTCGGTGATGCAATTTATTTTGGTCTGGCCGGTACCAACAGTGTTGGCGGGGAAGACGTAATCGGTTTCTTTCAGCCCAACAAAGAGAACTTTCTGGAGTACGACCTCGCCAAACTAATCTATAACCTGTCCAATCCAGACAAGACCGTGATCGGCCTTTTGTCTGATGTAAACATGACTGCGGGCTTCGATCCGCAGACCCAACAAATGACCGAGCCCTGGATGATTACCACCCAGGCCAGACAACTCTTCGAGGTCCGTGTTCTGACACCAAGCCTGACCGCCATTGAAGAGGATATTGATCTTCTCTGGCTGGTCCACCCAAAAGCCATGGATGAGCAGACCACTTATGCAGTTGACCAGTTCGTCTTAAGGGGTGGGCGAGCCCTGATCTTTGTTGACCCTCTGGCTGAAATCGACAGTGCATCAGCCGGAAATCCAGCCATGGGTGGCTTCCCGGTACCGAGCAGCTCCAACCTTGACCAACTTTTCCAGGCCTGGGGAGTAGTATTCTCGGCAGGCGAAGTGGTTACTGACAACATCTACGCACTGAGCATTAACGCTGGCCCCGGCCAGCGCCCGATTCGCCATCCTGGCCTAATCGGGATTCAGTCCACCTCAATGGACGCCGAGGACATAGTGACCTCTGGACTGAGCTCGATTAACCTGGGTATGGTGGGGCACTTCACGGCACAGGAAGACGCCGAAATTGAGCTGGTACCCCTGCTCACTTCAAGCACTGAGTCGGCGACGGTTGCAGCGCAAACGTTCCAGTTTCTTCCTGACCCGGACAGTCTGCTGGATAATTTCTCGCCCACAGGCGAGACCTACATACTGGCCGCACGCGTACAGGGCCCCCTTAGAACAGCCTTTCCAAACGGGGCCCCGGAAGTTGGGGGTTCGGATGAGGCTGCGGAAACCGCTCCCGGCTCAAGCCCACAACACCTGAACTCGATCGACAGCGCAAACCTGATTCTAGTCGGAGATGTGGACATCCTGAGTGACCGGCTTTGGGTACAAGTACAGAGCTTCCTCGGCCAACGTCTGGCCACAACTTTTGCTAACAACGGGGACTTTGTCATTAATGCACTGGACAACCTAAGCGGGAGCGCCGCCCTGATCGGAATCCGCAGCCGTGCAACTTTCTCCCGCCCCTTCACCACTGTCGACGGGCTACGCCGGGCGGCGGATGCCCGGTTCCGGCAAACGGAACAACGTCTGCAGGCTGAACTGGACGAGACCGAACAGAAACTGGGAGAACTTCAAGCGGACAGAGACGACGAAACATCGCTGCTGATGAGCTCGGAGCAACGGACGGAGATTCAGCGTTTCCTGGACGAGCAGGTACGGATTCGGCAGGAGCTTAGGGCTGTCCAGCTCGACCTAAACCGTAGCATTGATCAGCTTGGAACTACGTTGAAGGTGATCAACATAGGCCTGGTTCCGGTTTTGTTGACTATTCTCGCGCTAGCGATGGTATCCCTGCGCCGACGCAGGACAGGATAGGCCCATGAACAATCGAACAGTACTGATACTTCTTGGTGTAGCGGCAGTGCTGATACTACTTGCCTCGCTTGGAAGTCTGCAGAAAGAGCCGGAAAGTACTCAGGCGGGCCGTCTCTTTTTCCCGGAACTGGAGTCAATCCTGGGCGAGGCAAATCAGGTAACGGTCCTAAGGGCCGGAAATGAACCTGTCGCAACGCTGCAGCGCACTACCGAGGCCTGGACTGTTGCGGAAAGGGACGGATACCCGGCCGACTTTGCCAAGTTTCGGTCCGGCTTGCTTGACCTGGCAGAAGCCCGTGTAGTGGAGGTCAAGACATCGGACCCGGACCAATACGGCCGACTCGGGGTCGAGGACGTGTCTCAGAATATGGCGACCGGCGTCGCGGTAAGAATCGAGTCCCCGGATGACTCGGCGACTGTCCTCGTTGGAGAAGCTGAAGGGGAATACCGCTACCTCCGCCAGGCAGACCAGGCTGAAAGTTACCTGGTTGATCGGAACCCTGATTTCGGAACCGAAACGACGGACTGGCTAGACACGAGTCTTCTCGACATCAGCGGGGAACGAGTCCAGCAGGTGAGCGTTGCGCATCCAGACGGGGAAACGGTCCTGGTTCAAAAAACCGATGCGGCACAAGCCAATTTTTCCGTGGAGAACATACCCGAAGGGCGTGAACTACTCTATGACAGTGTTGCGAATGTGATGGGGAGCGTTCTGGAACGTCTGCGTTTCGATGACGTAGCAAAAGCAGGTGAAGTTGAGGACACGATTCTGGTCGAGTTTCTTACCTTCGACGGACTACACATGACAGCAGAGGCATCGGAAATCAATGACCAAGGCTGGGTTCGTTTCACGGCAAACCATACGCTGGCCGAGGCAGGCCTGGGAGCCGGGCCGGAGGAAAGCGGACCAGACGCGGAGACAGAAGTGGCTGAGCTCAACCGGCGCCTTTCCGGTTGGACCTTCCAGATCCCGAGATTCAAATATGAGCAGATGACGCGTAGCATTGAGGACCTACTGCAGTCGGAGCCTGAACCGAGCCCCTAATAGAACAGCCTTTCCCCAGTCACAAAAACAAACCCGGCTAGATTCAATGAATGCTATCCAATGAAAATGTTAGATACGCTGATAAATGAATTAAATAACCCAGAAAATTTTAAGGATTAAGCCGATTCCTAAAAAAAATTTTTGCATCCTAGTCAACCCGGTTTCTGGTGGCGGGAAAACCACCAAAATTTTTTCCAAAATTCAACCACTCTTTGATACTCCTTTTGTCGAAAGCACTCAGCATTTCAGTGATCATCCTGGGTTTATTACGGATTTTGTTATCAATAATAATTTGTCTGAGTTTGATGGCTTATGTGTTCTGGGTGGAGACGGCACCATTCATGAAACGGTCCTCGGCCTGATGAAGTCAGGCCAGGGGCGAAGCGTTCCTCTGGGGATCATCCCTGGCGGAACCGGCAATGCTTTTGTTGGAGATTTAGGATGCAAGGATCCGGTTCAGGCAGCCAATCAAATCATTGATGGCAAAGTAAGCTTGATAGATATTATGCGGATCACACAGAGAGAAGAAATCACTTACGCATTTAATGTTATTGGCTGGGGGATGGCTTCAGACGTGAATATTCAGGCAGAACGGCTGCGGTGGCTTGGAAATAGTCGGTACTCTTTTGCAGCTGTTATAAACATTATGAAATTTTTTAAAAAACGTTGCTTGAAAATGACGTTAGCTGGTGAAGTGATTGACTGTAACAGCCTCTTCTTTGTTGCTCTAAATACCATCCATACCGGAAAAGGCATGAAAATGGCTCCCCGCGCAAAGTTAAATGATGGCTTGATTGATACAATTTTAGTCAGAGACGTATCGAAATTAAGAGCACTGAAAATTTTCACACAGGTATTTTTTGGAGACCATATTTCTGATCCGTCAGTTGAATATCGGCAGGTAAAAAAATTTTCTATTCATACCAAAGAAGATTTTCTGAATATTGATGGCGAAAATACTGGTCAAACGCCGATTGAGGTTTCCATGATACCCAATGCATTGCAAATCTTTGCCGACCTTTAAAACTTACAGCGCACTTCTTAACTAAAAATCATACTGAAAAAAAACACCACATTGAATTTGCATGGAGTTTCTTCTTCTGAAAAATTTTGGCCTCTGTTGGTGAGACGGTGAAACAAATTCAATCTGCCAATGAGGCTCGATTCTTTTTTTTGAAAAGCTAATATATTTATTTTTAGAGCGTTTTTTTGTAGCGTAGTAGATCAGACCACCAACTACAACAACCGCTGCAATAATTGCCGCCGCATTGCTATCATCGTCGTCGTGAACACATTCAGGTGGTGGGGGATAAACAGCAATACAGACCTCATGAGCTGCCCAAACCATATTTGAGTACAATGCTAGTCCAGCAATTAAAATAAGTTTCTTCATTCTAAAAATATATCATTCTCGGCAAGCCAAAGGGCCAAGACAGATCGAATCAGGAATAAAAAAGAATAACTTTCGAGGAGATAAGAGTATGAAAAATTTTAAAAAATTATTTGTACAACCACCTACTGCCTTGGCCTTGTGTGCAGCTGCGGTTTCTTTGAATTGCTTTGGGCAAAATCTGAGCCTAGACAGCTTGAACGGGTTACAAGCTCATAAGGTTGCACAAGAAATATCGAACCATCTCGGCCAGACTGCTGTCCATGTTACTGATCCAGGAGATTTTACCGGGAACAACGAAGACAAGCTTGTCATCATTGAAGGTGTTGAATTTGAGGATGGCGTTATTGAGGTAAATCTTGCTGGAGCACCCGGCAGTCACGCGGGGGAAAATGCTCGTGGTTTCGTTGGTGTTGCCTTTCATATTTCTGCTGATGTATCTAGCTTCGAAGCTTTCTATTTGAGACCGACAAATGGTAGAGCTAACGACCAACTTCGTCGAAATCACTCTGCCCAATACATCTCTTACCCGGATTATCCCTGGTATCGTCTACGCGAAGAGACGCCGGGGATGTACGAGTCCTATGTTGATCTTGTGCCTGGCGAATGGATGCGAGTACGGATTGAGGTTGCGGGAATAAAGGCGCACCTTTACGTAAATGGGTCAGAGCAACCGAACTTGATTGTCAATGATTTAAAATTAGGCAATAAAACAGGTGCAATTGGGCTCTGGATAGGCCCAGGAACAGATGCTTATTTCTCTGACCTCATGGTCACCAGACAATAATTTAAAGTATTTTTAATTGACTAAGGTTTTGCCCCGATGAAAAAAACATGGGCAGTCACTGGCCTTCGCCTGCACCGATTGCATTTGGTTCTTCTGGTTTTTGCCCTAGTGCCTGCTGTAGCTGCTGCACAAAGTACAGCTGACTTACTCGACCCAATACCCGGTCCGCGAGACTGTTTCTGGGCGAGGGGACCCCATAGTTCGGATCCTTATATCAACTTGGCTTACCCGGATGCCAACGTATTTTACTGGGCCGCGGCATTTACAATTCCTCAAGGGACTAGGTTTTCGATCGAAGGACACTATCCCTATTCACGATACATGTCTTTCATTAGTTACGATGAACGTGGTAGGCCTATTGAGTCACTTGCTGATTATTTAATTGAATCCGACTCCCACAACCCCTTTATCTCCGAAAGCCCAAGAGATAACAATAACCGCGAATACAAGATAGATATTTTAAATGCCCATCCGACGTCTGATCGTCAAGTGGGGGAAATTCTTAGCATGGACAGCAACAATGTCCTGCATGCTCCTGCCTACGGGGCGGGACAACAAGTGATCCTTTATCGAATTTACCTGCCTGATGAAGGCAAAGCCCCCGGCGGCGGTGTGAACCTACCGTCCCCGGTACTGATTCTGGAAGATGGCACGGAACTCCGAGGCAGTGATGCCTGTGAGACCCTTCAGACAGATCAACAGGTGGCAATCACTATCGATGCCCTGGGAATCCCGACCCAGCAGTACCGTGAGCTTATCTCGCAGCCAAACAAACCCGATACCTGGCCCGCACATAATCCGCCGGAATGGTTTATCCAGCTTGACCGTCAAAGCTTGATCGGAATGTATACGGGTGACATTGATCCTGATGCACCAAGAAGCGAGGGAGGTTTTTATCCAAACCTTGATAACCATTACATCAGGACAATAGTTAACCGGAAGCATGGAAAAGTTTTGCTTATAAGAGGTATGGCCCCCACTACTCCGAAAACTTATCACGGAGAAACCCCGATGGGGGCTGGTGAACTTCGTTACTGGTCAGTGTGCTCCAATCAAAGCTTCGTCAATACACGGGTGAACGACTGCGTGTTTGATGAAGAAATACCCGTGAGTGTGAACGGCTTGTACACAATCGCTATCAGTAGGCCTGAAGATCGGCCAAGAAACGCCATCAAAGAATGTGGAATTGCCTGGCTTCCAATGGCCCGGGATGGGGATGGAATGTTTGACCCGGACGTAACCATTGTCCAAATCAGGCACATGCTGTCGGCGCCTGATTTCGACTACTCTATCCAGCGGGTTCATAAACAAAGTGACCTGAAAAGTACGATGGGGCCCTATATGCCAAGGTCAAGATATCTCATGCCGAATCAAGTGGAAACAATTTTTCCTTGTTTATTAAACACCGCGCAATAAAATTTTCGACACAAATTTTCGGAAAGATAAAAAAGAATTGGCGAGGATAGGAGAACCGGCCCTTATTCTGGCAATTTAATCATCAGCTTACCGAAATTCTTGCCGCTGAACAGCCTGAGCAAAGTATCCGGAAAGATATCGACCGGACCTTCTGTGATGTCTTCACGACAGACAATTTTTCCTTCAGCACGCCAGGACGCCAAATCCTTCAGCATCCCAGGCCACTTGTCACGGAAGTCAAAATAGATGAATCCCTCCATGCGGGAGCGCCGCATCAACAGCCTTATATAATTGCTCGGACCCTGAAAGGATTTGGTTTCGTTGTACTGGGAAATAGCACCGCAGATTACCACGCGCGCACCCACATTGATGAAGGTCAACCCGGTGTTCAGCGTATCGCCCCCGACATTGTCAAAAAACAGGTCGACACCCTCCGGACAAGCCTGGCCGAGGCTCTTGTAAAGGTTCCCTTTTTTGTAGTCGATCACATCATCGAATCCGAGCTCATCGATCAGATAAGCACACTTTTCGGGCCCACCCGCAATACCTACAGCCCTTCCTCCTTTGAGCTTGGCGATTTGCCCCACATGGGCCCCGACCGAACCCGCGGCCCCGGAGACCAGCACCGTGTTACCGGCCTGAAGCTGTCCAACTTCGAGCAATCCACAATAGGCAGTTAAGCCTGCTATGCCGAACGTATTCAGATAGGTCGGGGGGGGCGCCAATCCGGTATCGATCTTCATGTACTGGGAGCCGTCCGAGATCGCATAATCCTGGACCCCGTCTATTCCAGCAACCCAATCGCCCACCCGGTGGGTGCCACTGTTCGACGCGACAACCTCGCCAACCGTGAGTGCACGCATGACCGCCCCAAGACCAAGCACAGGGACATAGGAAGGCCTGTCATTCATCCAGCCCCGCATTGCAGGATCAACCGAGATATAGCGTACTTTGACCAGAACCTCTTCCGGGCCAGGCTCTGACACTGGCTCTTCTGTGATAGCCCAATCCGACGGTTTCGGGAGACCTTCCGGACGCGCGGCCAGTTGTACCTGACGGTTCAAGCGTTTACTCATGAGATTACGGTTCCTGTCTTTGATTAAATTAGTTTCCGGATCTGGGTGGCTGAGCCCGTCCAACCAATGATTTTAATGATGATAATTTCACCTTATTTCAAGACCATTCTTAGATCTTACGTTTATTTTTTTTGGCTATGGGCTGAGGACGGTGCAGCCTGTTGTCCGGCGAGCCTCCAGATCCCGGTGCGCCTCCGCCGCACTTGACAGTGGATAGCGCTGGTTGACCTCAATGGAGACCTTTCCGCTGCTGACCATATCGAAAAGTGCGCTGCTGGCTTCTATCAATTCATCCCGGGTTGCGATGAAGTTCCACAATGTTGGCCGAGTAACGTAGAGGGATCCTCTGGTCTGGAGGTCCAGCGGGGTAAAGGGCTCAACTAGGCCCGATGCATTCCCGAAACTCACCATGAAACCATGCGGGCGCAGACAGTCCAAGGACTGGACAAAAGTATCACGGCCTATGGAATCATAGACGACCGGAACACCCTCACCGTCGGTCAGTTCTCGAACCTGGCCCACCACTTCTTCCTCAGCAAGCAACACATGCTCACAACCGTGGGCTAGCGCAACCTCTCGCTTCTCCTCCGTGCTGACGATGCCGATCACGCGGGCACCGATGCCACTGGCCCATTGGGAAAGGATTGAACCGACGCCTCCTGCTGCTGCATAAAGAACAATCCACTGCCCCGCCTGTACCGGGTACGAACGATGAAGCAGATACCAGCTAGTCATACCCTTCAACATCATCGCGGCCGCTGTCTCATCTTCAACTCCCTGGGGCAATTTGACTAGCCTGGCCGCATCAAGAAGTCGCTCTTCAGAGTATCCATCGAGTGGTGGCGGGGTTACATAGGCTACCCGATCACCGACCTGTACATGATCCACACTGCTCCCGACGGCGGATACCACGCCCGCGGCCTCACTGCCCAAGCCACTAGGCAACTCGATCGGATACAGCCCAGAACGGAAATAAGTATCGATCAGATTCACACCGATCGCGGTGTGGGCAACACGGGCCTCCCCGGGCCCTGGATCACCCGTAGTAGCCTCAGTCCATTTAAGAACCTCCGGTCCACCAAACTCGTCTAGCCGGATTGTTTTTGTCATGCTCACCGCCGAAACCCAAGAGTTAGGTTAGAATCATAGCGCAGTGATAGCAAACAAACGGGATCTTATGCCCGAACACTTCTTAATCATCGGCGGCGGTCAGGCTGCCGCCCAAGCGGCCCAAACCCTCCGCCAGGAAAAATTTAGCGGGCCAATCACCATCGTTGGTGAGGAAACCTACCTACCTTATCAGCGACCACCCTTGTCGAAGAAATACCTGGCCGGGGAGCTCAGTGTTGAGCGTCTTTACCTGAAACCCATCAATCACTACAGGAACAAGGATGTGACGATGAGGCTTGGGGAAAAAGCAACGGCTCTGGAACCGGCAAAATCCAGGGTGGTTCTAGAAAACGGACAGGCGATTACTTTCAGTCGCCTCCTGCTTGCAACAGGCAGTCATGTCCGAAAACTTCAAATACCGGGCGAAGATCTGGGCGGGATACATTATCTGCACACCATCAAAGATACGAACACTATTGCGAAGGGCCTGAAGAGGGGCTCCCGATTGGTGATTGTCGGAGCCGGCTATATCGGTCTGGAAGTGGCTGCAGTTGCAATCAAGCGAGGCATGGCTGTCACGATCTTGGAAGCTCTCGATCGGGTGATGGTGAGGGCTGTCTCCCCAGAAATTTCAAACTTCTACCTTGACTATCATCAAAAAAGAGGTGTGAACATTCTCTGCAATACTACGGTTACACGCTTCTCTGGAGAAAACAAAGTAGAACGGGTTGAAACAGCGGATGGGAAGCATTTCCCGTGCGACCTCGTAATTGTTGGTATAGGAGTCGAGCCTGCAATCGAGCTAGCAGAGACCGCGGGGCTCGCATGCAGCAATGGAATTCTCGTGGATGAGTTTGCTCGCACCCAGCACCCAGATATTTTTGCCGCGGGTGATTGTACTAACCACCCGAATCACCAAACAGGTGCTCGAGTTCGCTTGGAGTCAGTCCACAATGCAATTGAGCAAGCCAAGGTTGCGGCCTCAGGCATGCTAGGCAAACCTAAGAGATACGAAGATGTGCCTTGGTTCTGGTCAGACCAGTATGACCTCAAGCTTCAGATCGTAGGACTCTCTAAAGGTTATGACCAAATCGTGATCCGAGGTGAACCTAGCCAAGAAACTTTTGCCGCATTCTATTTTAGAGCCGGGAAAATCATAGCAATCCATGCCGTTAACAGCCCCAGAGAATTCATGCTTGGGAAAAAACTCATTTCCCAGGAGAAAACCATTGCACCCGAAAAGCTGGCTAACCAAACCCTGAACTTCATGGACCTTGCCAAAAAGGCCATAGGCCAATGAACAAGTACTCAGAGGTTTTATAGAAAAAAATCTTATTTGTGCATTATGTCCACCAAGCCAGACCCTGTCATAGATAATCGTCTAGGCCTTCTCAGCAGCTTCTTCCCGTCAGCCGATACACGGTTAGGCCTAGCCATTCTTTTACACCTATCGAAATCAGCCTTAACGAGGGGTTCCAGTCAATTCGGAAACGATTGACGCCACGCGTTTGAAAGTCGACCGGGTATGGCGTCACAGTCCAGTCAATCCTACAAAAAATGCCCATTGAGCGCGGCATATGCCAGCCAGTAGTAATGAGAACCCATTTCTGACCCGGCTCAGGGTTAACCAAATCCTTGCTGAGCAGGGCACTTTCGTACGTGTTTCGTGAGCCTCTTTCAAAAACAATCCGTGCCGTATCTAGGCCTTGCTCTAAAAAAAGACGTTCCGCAGCATCAGCCGCCTTGTATTGTTGGTTGAGCAAACTTCCAGTCCCGCCGGAAAATACCAATCGTGCTTCTGGGAACTGCCTAGCAAGCATCATAAAACTCAAGTCGCGCTCGGCCGATTCAGATAAGACAACCTGGTCCCAGACGCTCGTCAAAAGTGCGTCTTCGGCTCCAGCCAAAACTATTATTCCGTCCACACTCTCAAGAGAGGGATTTGGTGGGTATCTGTTTTCCAGAGGAATTAATATCCATTCCCCTACCGGAAACAGCCCCAAAAGAAAAACGCTCATCGCGAGACAGGTAAGGACAGCCTTGGCCCACTTTTCTTTACCCATCCATAGAAGAACGACACCAGCAACCAACCACATAAGAAGTAGTGACGCCGGTGAAACAAAAAACCACATAAGCTTAGAGATCCAGAAAAAAAGGTTATCCATCTCAGTCCCTACTAGCAAAGCAAACGGGGCCCCAGCAACAGTGAAGGCTCATCACTATACGAACAGGAAGGAAAAACATGAGTCATCGTCGTGTAACAATTTCTTTTTTTAAAAACATCAAAATAGGAAACCATTCTTCACTTGAAGTATTCGGCTAGATAAGCATCAAACGGTATTTCATCGCACCCCTCGGCCGCTTTGGCACTTTCAAGTGATTGAGTTGATGCTTCCTTGAAAAACTGATCTTTCTCCATGTCCGGTGAAAGTGCATGAAAATAGTTCCGATGGGATCGGGAGACATCGAGAGCGTATTCTTGAAAATTTTCGCGCCCAGAGGACCTAAACAATTCTAGTGTTCGCGCGGACGGGGTAGCATCGGCATCCTGAATTGCCTGACGCTGCAACTTAAAAGAATCCGTGTAATTGCTCCGATTCACATCCAGCAGCTGACAGACTGCCTCCACACCATCCAGTAATTCTTCTCCCCAGTCCGCCAAACTGACAGATTTCCCATCGCGCGGTAAATTCAGGCCTGGCCTTCGACCCTCCCGGGCCACGGTTAGATCTCGCAGACCCATCTCCTCGTGCTCCTTTGGTGTGATGGGAGGACTTTCAGCGAGCAAGCAGTAGATTAAAAAGGCTTCAAGAAAAGCAGTTTGATGTTCGTTGATACCGGTCGGGTCGTGCATGTTTAGGTCCAAACTTCTGACCTCAACATACTCTACTCCGTCCCGGCTGAGCGCCACCGCAGGACGAGAACTTTGGCCCGAAACGGGCTTGGGCCTTATGGAACTGTAATATTCATCCTCGATCTGCAGAATATTTGCATTCAGCTGCCGATACTTGCCATCTACAAAAACACCAATATTCATAAACTCCGGGCTCATTGTACTGACCGCTTTTTCAAGGCCGGACACATATTCGGCTAGGGAGTTTGCAGAAATAGAGAGTGATGCCTGACCTTTATTCTGGTACCCGATATCGCTCATTCTGAGCGAGGTGCCGTAGGGCGCATACCAAGTAGTCGAACCGAGCTCTTCCAGAAATTTATGTTTTTCCGAGGTCGGTGATTTGCACAAAACTGGAGAGGCTCCAAATAAATAAAGAATGAGCCAGCCGTAACGGCGATAATTTCGTACGAGCCCCATGTACTGTTCGGATCTAAATTGCCTCAGATCATGATTATCCTCCGTCCGGTCTTGGTACTCGTCCCAAAACACCTCCGGCAGAGAGTAGTTAAAATGAACACCTGATATGAGCTGCATGGGTCTTCCGTATCTATAACCTAAGCCAGACCTATAGACCGACTTCATGCGACCGAGGTTCGTGGACCCATACTGGGCAATCGGAACTTCATCCTTATTATTCATCAAACACGGCATGCTGGAGGACCATATCAACTCATCGTCCATATTTGACTGCACGAAATGGTGCACGTCTTTGAGAAAACCCAGTGCCTCGTAGTTACTGTCCCTTGGGGGAGTAACAAATTCCAGAAGCGCCTCTGAGTAGTCGGTTGTGATATATGGGTGAGTGAGCGCAGAACCAAGGCCTATCGGGTGTTGGCGCATGGATAATAAACCCTTGTCATCCACACGAAGACTCTCCTTTTCAAGTCCACGCAAACCATCCCTTATCAGTGCCGCATGATCTGAGCCCTGCAACCAGTCAAGCTGTTTCTGCAATACGCTTCTGTTTCTTGCTTCGTTGGCCACTTTAAACACTACGCCGGAGAAGGTTCGTTCCCCAATACCATTTAAGGTTCATACGCTCCTTTTCGACAACACGGGTATAAAGGATTTCATCCAGAATAAACCTTGTACATCTATCTTGATCCCATGCCTGTACTCTTAATCTCTTCTAGCACCTTGGTATCAACCCAGCTTTCTAACCAATAGCTTGAGAAAAACGCACAATGTCCCCCATTAGGAAGAACTGTAACCCTCAAGGCCTCGCTTGCAGCTAATGCCGGCAGATCTTCACAGGGAATGATCGGATCATCAGCTGCCAAAATGAGATGGGACAATACTGAAAGATCAGCCAAGGCATCACCGGTAAGCGAGTACCCTTCTAGGTAAGCGTTTAAGTCCGGAAAATCACTATAGTTTCGAACAAAAAAATCAGTAGTTTCGCTAATTGTACGGAACCTTCCCAAGTTGCCGAAATTGTATCTTTCGGGAAAATATTTTGCTTTAGCTTGTAAGGAATTTCTCCATTTCTTTAAAAAATAATGATGGTAAGGCCAGAACCCGTTCTCGAGTGCCTTCAGCGTGCTATGGGGACGCAAGACCGGACATATTGCAACCAACTTAGCCAGATCCAAACCAGCAACTTCTGCTCTAACACCTATACGTAACGCGAAATTGCCTCCAAGTGAGTAGCCCACCAGGAAAGTTTGTTGCGCCCGGTGTAGTTTTTGAATACACCCGACGGCCTCAACCGCTTCGTTGATTCGGCAGGAATGAAACAGGCCCTGATTGAGATCATGCGTATTCCCATGATCCCGGAAGTTGAGCCGAAAAATCTCAAAGCCCGACTGGTACAGAAGTGCTGCACAGCTAAGCACGTAGGCTGAATCAGCGCTTCCCTCCCAACCATGAAGAAAAATAACCAGCCCTTTGGAATTTTTAGGTTGGGGAGTAAAGTATCCCTTAAGCCGGACGCCATCAGAGCATCTAAGAACCTCGCTCCTTGATAGCTTCAGTACATTCACAACGCGGCGTCGCACGAAAAATTTTCGTAATCGAGAACTACCGAATATCGATTGAATATGCCGATTACCCATCCCGTAAGGCGGATTAAACGTTGGATAATTGCCGTGCTGGGTCACTCCGAATACCTTTCCATTCAAATGAGATCTTTAAACATCGCGATTGGCTTTATCATGCTGAGCATGAAATTCGCTACATCAAAAAACCTGAGCCGAACGTGTGATGCCGGCGAAAACTACCATAGAAACAACGAAACATGTCAGGTATAGTCCAGCGCATCGAAGTTCTTCTCAGTTGTGAGGTAAGCATATGTATACCCTGCGGTGTGTAGTGATTTTAGCTGCAAGTTTCGTCGGCACATCATTCGCCTGTGAATACCCGCCACTTGTAGCAGTCCCTAGTGGTGAGGATGCTACCATGGAAGAGTTGTTGGCAGCTCAGGCACAAATTCGAGAATACATGACGACGATGGAAGAGTACCTCGCGTGTGTAAATGAAGAAACCGAGGCGGCTGGGGACAACGCGCCTGAAGAGTATTCACAAATTATGACTAGCCGACATAACAACGCTGTGCTCGAGATGGAAACAGTTGCTGAGATTTTCAATCAACAAGTGCAAGCCTTCCGAGCAGCGAACCCAGAGGCCGGAGGTATGGGCATGGGTATGGGCATGGGCATGGGCACCCGGAACTAAATCACGTGCCTTAAAAATAAAGAGCCGCTCAACAGACCAAATTCTCTTTCAACCAAGGCCTCTACTGATAAATTACTAAAGCCTGTTTTTTGGACCTGAGGGTCCCTAATATAGCACCCTCCCCGTTGTCTGGAAGAATCAAGATGGCTCCCATAGCACTTTTCCTCTCCATGTTAGAATCCTCGCCTATTCAGTCATCATGGAAAACTTGGCAATAAAAATATGACTAAGAAGAGTAGGCGCCCCATCCGGATCTCCATCACTGGCGCGGCAGGCCAAATTGGGTACCAGCTGGCCTTTAGAATTGCATCGGGACAGATGCTTGGCCCCAAAACCCCTGTATCACTCCAGTTGCTGGAGATACCATCGGCTATGGATGCGCTAAAAGGTGTCGCAATGGAACTGGACGATTGTGCGTTCGATGCATTGCGCGATGTGACGGTAACGGATCAGGCAGAAGAAAGTTTTGACGAAACGGATTATGCTTTGCTCGTAGGAGCAAAACCACGCGGCCCAGACATGGAGCGCAAGGATCTCCTCTTAGAAAACGCAAAGATTTTTTCTGCTCAAGGTAAGGCCCTAAACGATGCAGCTAGTCGTGATGTAAAAGTTTTGGTAGTTGGCAACCCAGCCAATACTAATGCCCTGATTGCACGGGAAAATGCCCCGGACCTCAACCCCAGAAATTTCACTGCCATGACGAGGCTCGATCATAATCGTGCTCGGGCTCAACTCGCAAAAAAGGTAGGCTTACACGTCTCGGATGTTGATGGGGTGATCATATGGGGCAATCACTCATCAACTCAGTATCCGGATATCTCACATGCATCTATCGCGGGCGAACCGGCCAAAAATAAGGTTCCTTCAGACTGGTATTTGGATCAGTTTATTCCCACTGTTCAACAACGCGGTCTAACTATCATAAAAGCCCGAGGAGCATCCTCAGCTGCATCCGCTGCATCTGCTGCCATCGACCATGTTCGTGACTGGACACTCGGCACACCCGAAGATAAATGGGTCAGTATGGCTGTAGCGTCTGATGGCAGTTATGGAATCGCGGAGGGTGTTGTATATTCTTATCCGGTCAGGTGCAACGGCGGTGAGTATGAAATTGTTAAAAATCTCACAATAGATGATTTCAGTCGTGAAAAAATGGATGCGAGCAATGTTGAGTTGCGGGAGGAGCGATCGGGAGTCGCTGACCTTTTGTAAGGACCTCGCCAGCCGAGCCACTACATTAACAGGAGAGCGTAAGTGACAAGTTTGCTGTGGCTGATATTTTTCTTTGGTGCTCCTCTGGCACTTGCCTATCGAAGAACAAATCTAAAATCTTCCACTACCCTATTAGGACTCGCACTGGCTGTTTACACGTTTTTCGGAGCCGGTGGGTTACTTTGGAAATTTCTCCTGTGGGTATTTTTCATAGGCTTGGCTGCTCTAAATGTGAAATCGCTTCGAAGCGAATTTATTTCAAGCCGCGTCCTGTTGATTTTCCGAAAAATGCTGCCACCCATGTCAAAAACCGAGCAGGACGCATTGGAGGCGGGAAGCGTCTGGTGGGAAGGTGAACTCTTCTCGGGAATTCCGCAATGGAAGTTGCTAAATGATCTTCCGGTACCAAAGCTGTCAGACGAAGAGCAAGCTTTCCTGGACGAGCCCACGGAAGAACTTTGTCATATGCTCGATAACTGGGAAATTACGCACGAACTCCTTGATTTGCCTCCAAAGGTGTGGCATTTCATCAAGGAAAAAGGGTTTTTCTCAATGGCGATTCCCAAAGAGTATGGTGGGCTCGGCTTCTCGCCATTAGCGATCTCTTTTGTTCTGACCAAAATTGCCTCACGCAACACGACAGCTGCATCCACGATTGGTGTACCCAATTCTCTGGGTCCAGCCGAACTTCTTTTGCATTACGGCACCGAGGAACAAAAAAATAAGTGGTTACCTGGACTTGCAAGCGCCAAGGAAATTCCCTGTTTTGCATTAACGTCAACCCGGGCAGGATCAGATGCCACAGCGATCGCCGACCGAGGAGTCGTCTGCAAGGGAAATTTCGATGGCAAAGAAATTGTTGGTATTCGTTTGAACTGGGAAAAGCGCTACATAACGCTTGCGCCGGTTGCTACGGTTCTTGGCCTTGCTTTCAAGCTATACGACCCCGATCACCTTATCGGGGAAAAGGATGAATACGGAATCACGGCGGCGCTTATCCCAACAGACCTTCCTGGGATAGAAATCGGCCGGAGACATTTTCCGATCAACATACCTTTTCAAAATGGACCGACACTTGGCAAGGATGTCTTTGTGCCTCTCGATTGCATTATCGGTGGACCCGACATGGCTGGTCAGGGATGGCGGATGCTAGTCGAGCTGTTATCTGTCGGGCGCGGCATTGTACTACCCAGCAATTCAGTCGGCGGAGCAATGACCGCTGCCTATGCAACCGGCGCCTATGCAAGAATCCGCCGACAATTCAATCTCCCAATAGGAAAGTTTCATGGAGTCGGTGAAGCACTAACGCGAATCGTCGGCTATACCTACATCATGAAAGCAGCCTCCAGAGTAACCTGCGCCGCGTTAAACGCGGGAGAGAAGCCTGCGGTTCCTACCGCCATACTCAAGTATCACAACACGGAGATGGGACGCCAGGTAGCGAACGACGCCATGGATATCCATGGCGGCAAAGGTATCATGCTGGGCCCCAGCAATTATCTCGCAAGGGGTTACCAGGCGGTTCCAATTGCAATCACGGTTGAAGGTGCCAATATCCTGACCCGCAACCTCATGATTTTCGGCCAGGGCGCTATTCGCTGCCATCCTTTTGTACTGGGGGAGATGGAGGCGGCTCAGGATGACAACCAGGATCGCGGGCTGCTAAGTTTTGACAGGCTTCTTTTTGGCCATATTGGCTACACTATTTCCAATGCGGTGCGATCTTTTGTGATGGCATTGACCCACGCTAGATTTGCTGGAGCCCCTACTGCGGGTACCACTCGCCATTATTACCAGCAAATTAACCGTTACAGTGCGTCGTTTGCGCTAGCAACCGATGCCGCTATGCTGACGCTGGGGGGTAGCCTCAAACGTCAGGAACTACTTTCCGCTCGGCTTGGGGACATCCTAAGCTATCTCTACCTATCCTCAATGGTACTGAAACATTATCAAGATCAAGGTCGGCCGGAAGCTGATCTACCGCTAGTGGAATGGTGCTGTCGGACCCTTCTGTATCGGACCCAAGAACAATTGCACGGCTTACTGCGCAACCTGCCTAACCAATGGGTTGCAAGAGCGCTGCGAATTTTTATTTTCCCCCGCGGCCGGACCTATTTTTCGCCTAGCGATGTGCTCGGACAAGAGGTGGTGGAGCTGATTATCAACCCCACCGAAACTCGCAAACGACTGTGTGACTGTATCTACAAAAAAGTTGAGCCCGGCAACCCAATCGGTCTACTTCAGGAAGCCTTAGAACTCGCTGACGAAGTGAAACCGCTAGAGAGAAAAGTGTTCAATGCGCGCCGATCAGGGGAGATTCTGAGCGAAGATACACCCAGCCAAATCCAAGAAGCCGAAAACAAAGGCATTATTACCGGGGAAGAAGCAGAAAAAATTCGCGCCTTTGATCACAAGGTATTGGCCCTACTGACTGTCGACGATTTTGGCCCGAACGAGCTATCGCAAAAAAAAGCGTCGCCTGAACAAGCGAATGAGAAGGCTGTCACAAAGAAATCAGCTTAACGAACCAAAAATTGACTCTGATTGGCAATAAAATAAAAAACGAGCAGGCCACACAGATGAGTCGGGTATGCTAAATTTGTACCTTGGACGAACAACAAACAAAAATCCCAAAGGAGCAAAACTATGCGTACTTGTGGACTGCTCAGCCTCCCTTTCGCACTGATTTTGAGCGCGTGCGGCCAGCAGGCATCCGACACCGAGCCTTCTGCAGAAGCCCAGCCTAGTGCATCGCCGGCAACCGAATCAGCGCCGCCTCAGATGCGGACCCTACGCCCAGCTCCGGAGGGGGCTATAGCCTATATCATTTCCCCGGCCGAGGGAGATGTCGTCGACTCTCCAGTACGGGTAGTGTTTGGCTTAAAGGGAATTGGTGTTGCGCCAGCCGGCGTGGATCTACCGGCCACAGGTCACCACCATCTGCTCGTAGACACTGAACTTATTTCGATGGATTCGATGATACCTACTGACAACAATCATTTACATTATGGGCTAGGACAAACAGAGACGATCGTTGAATTGGAACCAGGAGAACACCGGCTACAGCTTGTACTAGGTGATTACCTCCATACTCCCCACGATCCACCAGTGGTGTCCGACGCAATCACAATTCAGGTACAGTAATTTGAAGTTAGGCTAGTAGGATAAAAAATTTTCAGGGAAAGCTGATTTGTATACACAATTCTTCGGACTAAGGGAAAAGCCTTTCTCTATTACTCCGGATCCACGCTATCTCTATTTGAGCCAGCGCCATTCGGATGGGCTTGCACACCTTATCTATGGCATATCCCAAAGTGGCGGCTTCATTCAGTTGACTGGGGAGGTAGGTACCGGCAAAACAACCCTTGTAAGGAGCCTACTTGAACAACTCCCCGAGGAAGCAGATGTCGCCTTAATCCTTAACCCGGAACTCACTACCCAAGAATTCCTAGCAACCATCTCAGAAGAATTGGGACTTGGGGTCGCTCCCCAGGCCTCTACCAAATCACTGGTCGACGATTTGAACACGTACCTTCTGGATGCTCATGCCAGAGGTCGGAGGACCGTCTTGATTGTTGATGAAGCTCAAAATCTCGGCACAGACATCCTAGAGCAAGTAAGACTTCTTACCAATCTTGAAACGCCAAAACAAAAACTACTTCAGATAATCCTAATAGGACAGCCGGAGCTAAGGGATGTCCTATCGAGGGAAGATATGCGACAACTAGCTCAGAGAGTTACTGGCCGCTATCACCTTGAGCCGCTAGACCTAGATGACACCGAAAAATACATTTTGCATCGGATGAAGGTCGCGGGAGCTGCCGGCGGTATTTTTAAGAAATCTTCCATACGCGAAATTTATCGTTGGTCAAAGGGCATTCCAAGACTTATCAATGTAGTGGCTGACCGTACGCTACTGGCAGCGTACAGCCATGATACGAGAAACGTAAACCATAAACTGGTACGAAGAGCTGCAGCCGAAGTTTATGGGGATGGTTTCCTCTCACCATGGAAGCGGTGGCTCGCCAGCGCTACCACTGTAGCTGGCGTGGCGCTACTCGGGCTGGGGTTGTGGCGAATACTTGGGCCTGAAATCACCCTCCAATCGGATATTGAACCGGCAGTGACATCGACCATCGTCTCCGCAGCCGAACCTGCAATACAAGCCCCCAATGTAGTGGGGTCGTTCTTGGTCGATCCCAGCGTCTCAAAGGATACCGATAGTGCCTTCAAAACACTTTTTGATCTTTGGGGAGTTGGGTACAGTCAGCTTGGCTCCGTAAACGCGTGCGAACAAGCAATTGAGCTGGCTCTCAGGTGCTGGGTGCACAGCGGTTCCCTCAATCAGCTGAGACTGCTGAACCGGCCCGCTATCCTGACACTCACTGATAAGTCTGGTAGCCAACACCATGTTGTTATGAGAACTCTAGCCGGGGACAAGGTGGGCCTAATGGCTGGCAACCGAGCATTCTCAGTGCCCCTAGAGGAACTGGATGACTACTGGTATGGGGAGCATCTTGTATTGTGGAAACCAGGAGCCCAGATAGATACTGACCTGATACCGGGCATGGAACATGAAGGAATTTCCTGGCTGCGGAGCAGTCTGGCCCGGATACAAAATGAGCCTTCGCTTAATACAGGCTCAAGCTTGTACGATGCGGGGCTGGAAGCACGGGTTAAAGATTATCAGCGGAATCGACGGCTGACGGTAGACGGGATCGTTGGGGTGCAGACTCAGATACTAATGAATACCGATCTTGCCCTACCTGGCACACCTCTCCTGACCGGAGCGCAGTGAAATGTCCTTTATATTAGACGCGTTAAGGAAGTCTGATCACGAACGACAGAAAAACACTGTTCCAAATATCAATCAGATACCGTCTGCTGTAAAACGAACCAAAACTCCGCGGTGGGTTGTTTACCTCATGGGCATGCTTGCTATGTGTGCGCTAATCCTGGGATGGGGCTGGATGAAAACACTCAACTCTATAAATGTTCCGCCCACAAGAACAGAGTCCATCAGGGCGACAGCATCGGCTTCACCTTCAAATAGCGGCGATGTACGTAGCCTGGCTCTAGAAGCGCGAACAGCGACCGACTCTGCTCGAACAACCTTCCCGGTTAGCGACACTCAAGTCGAACCACCTGTGTCCGCAGTACGAATGGAGCCACCGAGAACCTTGCCTGGCTCTGTCGTTTCCGCACCGAGCCTCTCCGAATTAATAGCAACCGGCTCAAACTTACCCAATCTCCAACTCGAGCTCCACGTTTTCAGTCCTAATCCTGCCGAGCGCTTCGTGTTCATTAATTCCAGCAGATATGGTGAAGGGGACATTCTCCAAGAAGGTCCCCAAGTGATCACTATAACGATCGATGGGGTAATTCTCAGTTATGCTGGACAGAATTTTATGTTACGGCGCGACTAACTTTCTTTATTCACGAACCAACTACACCCGAATAGCCAACGCTAAGCCTCCGTTAGATGAGGAGAGAAAGGCATACCGGCCACACATTTCACGACCTAATGCCAGTGCCGCGCCGCAATAAGAGCAATGCTGTAGCATAAAAAATGATCAGTGCAGACACAATGATCGTATAAGCCAAGCCAATGGGGATATCGGAGCTGCCCAGCATCCCATAACGAAACGCGTTAACCATGTACAGGATAGGATTAACCATAGCCACCTTCTGCCACATGGGTGATAGTAAAGATAGTGAAAAGAAAACGCCGCCTAAATAGGTTAGGGGAGCCAAAACAAACGTAGGAATAATTGAAATCTCATCAAAGTTCTTTGCAAATATCGCATTCAGTAAACCTGCAAGGGAAAAAACCATCGCAGTAAGCACTACCACAGAGATGGTAACTAGAGGATGCTCCAAACGTAATTCCGTAAAGAACATCGCGACCCCCGTAACCAAAGCTGCAACCAGCAATCCACGTACTACTCCCCCAAATACATAACCCGTCACTATCGTAGTGAAGCACAACGGAGAAATAAGCATTTCTTCCAGATGTTGCTGCATTTTTCCAGAAAAGAAAGAAGAGACCACGTTTCCAAAGGAGTTTGTAATTACTGACATCATAATCAAACCAGGCGCAATGAAGGTGGTATAGGGAACTCCCTCCATTTGCCCGATCCTTTGACCAATGAGACTGCCAAAAATGACGAAGTATAGTGTCATGGTAATGACCGGCGGAACCATGGTCTGAACCCAGATCCTAAAAAGGCGCCTAATTTCCTTATAGATGATGGTATAGAACCCGATCAGGTTAACTTTCAACAAACTATGGGACTGGTGCTCTTTCTCGGGCGAAAAGCCCTCCGACAAGGGGTTTACTATCATTGGGTTGACTCCCCTCCGCTTTTAGATTCTACGAGTCGGATAAAAAGCTCCTCTAGCCGATTCGTTTTCGTGCGCATGCTGGTAACATTTAAGGATTGATCAGACAGGGCACGAAAAACACTGTTCAGTCCCTGGCCCCTTGCGACTTCAACTTCTATTTCGTGGTTATTTCGGAGCCGCACTTCATATCCGTGTAGCACAGGAACCTGTTCTATCGTGTTCTCCAAAGACAAAACGAACACCTCTCTTTGCAACTTTCTAACTACATTCACCATCAGATCATTCTCTATGATTTTTCCCTCGTCCATAATTGCAATGTTGCGACAGAGACTTTCCGCTTCTTCCAGATAATGGGTGGTCAAAATAATTGTGGTTCCCTCGGCATTAATCTTGCGCATCAGGTCCCACATCGAGCGGCGAATTTCAATATCAACGCCTGCGGTCGGCTCGTCCAATATCAGTAGTTTCGGTTCATGAACTAGGGCGCGCGCGATCATCAGTCGACGCTTCATCCCGCCAGATAGATTACGGGTAACATCATCTCGTCTATCCCATAGATGCACTGCACGCAGATACTTCTCCGCACGGACACGAGCGACACGCCTTGGAACGCCATAATATCCTGCCTGATTGATAAGCACGTTCTGGTTATTCTCAAACATGTTTAGATTGACCTCTTGCGGGACCACGCCGATACAAGCCTTCACCGCTTCTATTTCTCTATCTAGGTCATATCCAAAGGCTCTAATTGTTCCAGCACTTTTGGTCACTAATGAGGTAAGGATACCGATCACCGTAGTCTTGCCCGCACCATTTGGGCCCAGTAGCGCACAGAAATCACCTTCCTTTACAGTCAGGTCGATACCTTTCAGGGCTTCAACCCCATTACGATAGACCTTGCGCAAATTTTCAACGACTAAAGCATCCATTTCCGATGGGTCTCTAAAAAATTCAGTGGGACAATATCTTGATCAGAGGCTTTATTCTACTAACTTAGCCTGCACCCCGCGCCCACTTTGTGGGTAAACAGGAGCCCAGCAAAGAGGTATCGGGGGGGGCTGGATAAGCGTAAGCTCATAAATTCTCTCTACTCGGACAAGCTCTCTGAACTATGGCCAGGCAATACTCAGGGACAGGAAAACACCTGCCGGCAATGACAATAATGTGTGAACAGCCCCACAAAAGGTTTAGCTAGCAGGATGTGCCTCGTGGTTTTTGCACTTGGTGTTTCCCGGAATTACCCGCTAATACTTGCAGCAAACCGGGATGAAATGCACGAACGTCCAAGTGCTCCAGCGGAATGGTGGAAGGACTGCCCAAGCATCCTCGGGGGCAGGGACCTGTTAGCCGGCGGTACCTGGTTGGGTGTTAACCGGAAGGGTTGGCTGGCGACGGTTACCAATCTTAGACATGAAGGCGGCAACCAGTCCACAATTTCGCGGGGACACCTGGTAAGTGATTATCTGGCTACAGAAGGAGATGCGGAAAACTTCAGGGAAAAAATTGATACAGAAAAAAAAGTTTTTGGCCCTTTCAATCTACTGATCTTTGACGGTACTGTCTTTCACTATTTCAGCAATCGAGCTGAAACCGCAAGGCTCGGGCCTGGTATCCATGCTATCAGTAATGCGAAACGGGGAACCACGTTGCCTAAGTTACTTAAGGCCAAACAGGGTCTAGAAAAATGTTTGTCCGCAAATGATCTGAGTAAGTGCCTGTTCAGATTGCTTTCGGATGCCAATACGTATGATGACCCTTCAATTACTGAAGAAACCGAGCGGATACCTCATGATGCCACCCTTTTTGTGAAGGGCCCATACTATGGGACTCGGTCCTCAACAGTGGTTCTTTTTTCTAGTCGGGGAAAAGTGCGTTTTCTTGAGCGAAGTTTCACGGCCAAGGGCAAATTAAGGGAAGAGTGTTCCTATTCCTTCACTCTACCGGAGCACTCAAAGTCTGCCCCGTAGCCAGGTACCGATATCACGGATCTCTTCTGGGCACACCGCATGCTCGGCGGTATAGGTATTCCATCCAACACGATAACCCTGCTCTTCCAAAGCATTTTTAGACGCCTCACCGAAGAACGGGGGAATCACCGGGTCCAGTAGGCCATGCCCCAGAAAAATCTCCGTCTGCTGCCCCGCATCACTTTTCTCAGCACCAAGTGTTGACGCTAAAGGTAGGTAGGTTGAAAGCGCCACAACACCAGCTAGCCGCTTAGGGTAACGAAGACCAACATGGAGCGCGAGAGCACCACCCTGGGAAAAGCCTGCCAGAACAATTTTTTCTTCGGGTACGCCACGACCGACTTCCGTCGCAAGCATTGCCCCCACTGCCTTTGCGCTGGCCCTGATGCCCTCTTCATCCTCCGGTCCACGCTTGTCCAAACTTAGAATGTCATACCAGGCTCGCATGGACATACCACCGTTGATCGTCACAGGACGATGGGGCGCATGCGGAAAAACCCATCGCACGCTCCTCGGTAGCCCGAGCTGCGACACAATGGGTTCAAAATCATGGCCATCTGCCCCCAAACCATGTAGCCAGATGACGCTCCCCGTAGCCGAGCCTTTTGCCTCTATTTGAAAACTTTCCAATGTACCAGTTGACTTTATTTGCACATAACTCTTATTATATGCGCAATTTTATTCAAGTAGCAAGACTATGCCTACCGCTATTGCCCATCAAAGTGCCCGGCGCCGCGCAATCTCAAAATTGCTGGAGCTGAACCCAGTCAGTCGCCAATCAGAGCTGGTCCGGCTGCTGCAGACCGAGGGTTTCGATGCGACACAGTCCAGCGTCAGTCGGGATCTGAAGGAGCTCGGGGCAGTCAAGCTAACAAACGGCTACAGCTTGCCTGGGCCGCACCGGATCGATAATGAGTCTGAGCTGGGTCTAGTTGTCGAGTTTGTGCGGGATGTCCAGCCGGCCGGTGCAAACATCACGGTTATCACCACCGCGGTAGGAGCTGCACAAAGGGTTGCGGTAACGCTGGACCGGATGGGTTGGCCGGAGATCGTTGGCACACTTTCCGGGGATGACACTATTTTTGTTGCTACGGCAGGTTTGGTCCAACAGCGAAGGCTTGGTGCCCGGCTTCGCAGCACATTGAAAGAGGTAGGCATGCGATGAGCATAAAGAACCCAATAATACTGGCTTTCTCCGGTGGACTGGATACCTCGTTCTGTGTCCCCTGGCTAAAGGAAAACCACAAGCGGTCGGTGGTCACGGTCACGGTCAATACAGGTGGCTTAGATCAGCGCAACAGTGAGGTTTTAGCAGAGCGCGCCCTTGAGCTGGGTGCAGCGGATCACGTTTTTGTGGACGCCAAGCGGGAGTTTTTTGACCGTGTTCTCAAATTCTTGCTAATGGGGAACGTGCGACGGGGGCACCTCTACCCTCTATGCGTAGGTGCCGAGCGGGGTATTCAGGCAGACAAACTGGCCGAAACTGCAAAACGGTTCGGCTCCGACACGGTAGCGCATGGCTGCACTGCAGCAGGAAATGACCAAGTTCGCTTTGAAATCATTTTGAAAACGCTTGCGCCGGACCTCAAAATTCTTGCTCCAGTACGAGATCATAGTTGGACACGTACTGACCAGCTCCAGTACCTCAAAAAACTACAACTTCCTGTGCCACAGTCAGGATCCGCATATTCAATTAACCGCGGCCTATGGGGAACAACTATTGGAGGAACCGAGACTCTGGACTCTCTAAATACGATTCCGGAGGAAGCCTGGCTGTTGAGCTCTGGTGCTTTTTCTGACGCGGAAAGGCCAAAGGAAATCAGCATCTCATTTGAAAGCGGGATACCCGTATCTGTGGATGAAAACAGTATGGACCCGGTCACTTTGATCGAACACCTGGAGATAACGGGTGCACGATATGGCATCGGCCGTGGAATTCATCTCGGAGATACTATTCTTGGGACCAAAGGTCGAGTTGCTTTTGAGGCCCCGGCCGCAGAAATTCTTTTAGGAGCCCACCGAGAACTGGAGAAGCTCACGCTGACCTCTCATCAAATCCGCACCAAAGATCAAGCTGCCCAAACTTATGGAGAACTAGTGCATGAGGGTAAGCAGTTAGACCCCGCTTGTCGCGATATAGAGGCGCTTCTCATGTCATCCCAAGCACGTGTAACTGGCAATGTGCGCTGTGAACTTCGCCCGGGTAGTGTATTTATAGTCGGCGTAGAGTCGAACTATTCCCTTATGGCTGCTAGTCAAGGCAAATATGGGGAGTCAGCAGGAGAATGGTCACCCGAAGATGCTTTGGGTTTTTCACGCGTGCTAGCCCTGCCGGGAATACTCCATACGCGTGCCGGGAAAAGCTGATATGCGCTCTGTGATAATAGACAAAGTAGCGTCGGTGGCGCAAACCAAAGAAATAGGCCGAGAGGTCCGGCTGAGCCATGACATTCCTTGCGAGGAGGGCATTTTAATCGCGGTCGAAGTGTTAAACAATAAATCGCGCTACAACACGCTGGAACTCGACAGTGGACGTATGGCCCAAGTAAAGCGCGGGGATGTCATCGTCGGAGCATTGGGTCACAGAAAAGCACTCTTTGGTTACTCGGGTCACTTGCCTGAAAAACTTGCCCCGGGCGATTCTATACAGATTCTTAATCTTGGTGGTGTTCTAGGCATCTGCGATTCAATCAATCCTAGCAGGGGACAACCTTTTGACTGCAATGTTCTCGGTGTCGTGCTTGATTTCCCCTATCTGGGCGAACGCATCGGCGTTCCAGCCCGCGTTGGAACCAAAAACCTAGAAAATCAGGCCACCTTAAAACTTAACGGAACCCCGGTTATCGCTATGGCAGGCACCTGCATGGACTCTGGAAAAACTGTTGCTGCCTGTGCAGTGATAAGCCGCTTCCGGCACAAGGGCCTGACAGTAGACGCATTTAAAGCCACCGGTGTTGCGCTGAGGCGGGACATTCTGGCGATGGAAGACTCGGGTGCGCGTAATACAGGCATCTTTGCAGATTTCGGTGTCGTCGCTACATCACCAAGCAACGCGCCTGCACTAACACGCAACCTACTTTCCGGCCTCGCTTTGCATAAACCTGACGTCATCGTATTCGAACTGGGAGATGGCTTACTAGGTGCCTATGGCGTAGAAGCGATACTTCAGGATACGGAAATTCGTGATGCACTTTCTGCAGTGGTTCTTTGCGCAAACGATCCAGTAGGCGCCTGGGGGGGTATCAAACTTTTGCGAGACGAGTTTGAGGTAGATCCCATTGCAGTCACTGGCCGTGCCACAGATAACGAGGTAGGTGTAGCAATAATAGAGCAGCAGGGTGGTGTCCCTGGAATTAATGCGCTTAGTAATGGTGCCAAACTAGGTGACCTCCTTCAGCACAAACTTAAATTGGGCAAATCCAATGCCGGGGAGTCCGAATGAGCAAGGTACCGACAATCGTACTCGGCGGCACTGGCTATGTGGCGGGTGAACTGCTACGCCTGCTATCACAGCACCCAAGCCTCAAGCTGGCTGCTGCAGTTTCCACCAGCCGCGCCGGAAAAGCCATCAGCGGGGTCTTTCGGCATCTGGGTCCAGCCTATCCAAAGCAACGCTTTATTTCCCCTGAGGAAGCTATTCAGGGTCTCCGTAAAGCACCTAACTGGACAGTTATCTCGGCAGCGCCTCATGGGGCATCAGCTTCACTTGTAAACGAAATCCTGGGTGAGGCAGAGTCCTCTGGTACAAAAGTGAGCGTGGTGGACGCATCTGCAGACTTCCGTTTCGCTGACCCAAAAACATTTGAACAAATCTACGAGCAGAACCATCCTGCACCACAGCACCTGACTCAGTTCAGCTGCGCCGTTCCGGAGCACCTAAAGGATATTAAGACCCCACACGCTGCCCAACCCGGGTGCTTTGCAACTGCCATGCTGCTGGGAATAGTCCCGCTGGTTTCAATGGGGGTGACGGATAACAATTTCTTCGTTAGCGCAGTTACAGGAAGTACCGGCGCGGGAAGTGGGTTACGGGAAACTACCCATCACCCCGTTCGCCATAGCAACTTGTTTGCCTATCAACCACTCGTTCATCGGCATGATCCGGAAGTGAAGGAATTGGTCACAGCCGCAACAGGGGAAAAAATCGATCTTAATTTTGTCCCCCATTCTGGTCCCTTCGCCCGCGGTATTCATTCCACAATTTTCGCGCAATGCAAAGAAAAGGTTACAGGGAAACAGCTGACGGAAGCGCTTTCCGATTTTTATGCTGATTGCGGGCTCGTCTGGGTGGGGTCCAATCCGCCGCACCTGAAAGATGTAGCGGGCAGCAACTGTGCCTTTTTAGGCGTCAACGCCAAAAACAACACGGTGGCGGTCTGCTGTGTTCTGGATAATCTTCTGAAGGGTGCCGCGAGTGGAGCGATTCAGTGGGCAAACCGTCTTTCAGGCAAACCAGATGATGAGGGCCTGAAAAACGCACCTCCGGGGTGGATATAAGCGTGAATATCTCTAATCGCAATCAGCAAGAAGCTCATCTCAGCGAGGTCTATCCGACCTTGCCTTTTAAGCCGATCGCAGGCCGTGGACTCTATCTTGAAACCGCAGAAGGCCGCCAGATACTGGACCTCTATGGGGGGCATGCAGTAGCGACGCTGGGATACGGCCACCCAAGGCTTTCCAGTGCAATCGCTGAGCAGGCTGAACAGCTTTTCTTTCAAAGTAATGCGGTTCGCCTAGACATTCGAGATGAAGCGGCAAATTCTCTGGTTGCGTTTGCGCCGGAGCCACTTTCGCGTGTTTTTTTCGTCAACTCTGGCGCTGAAGCAAATGAGAACGCGCTGCGCATAGCGCTGAAGAGTACCGGCCGAAAAAAAATCATTGCAGTTGAGCATAGCTTTCATGGCCGCACGGCAGGCGCCGCGGCCGTAACTTGGGGCGCTAAAGAGAGCTGGTACGGCTTCCCGCACAATCCATTCGAAGTTGCCTTTGTGCCGCGTAACGACATCAACGCGCTCAATACAATGTTAGATCAAGACTCAGCAGCGCTCATCATAGAACCGATTCAAGGTGTCGCTGGTGCCTTTAATTTTGAACCCGAGTTCCTCGATGCCGCGCGAACTGCCTGTGACAATTCAGGGGCTCTGTTAATTCTAGATGAGGTGCAAACTGGCGTGGGCCGACTGGGAACCCCGTTTGGTGCAGATCTTTACGGCTTGAGTGCAGACATTCTAACCACCGCAAAAGCTCTAGGCGGCGGATTTCCCTGCGGCGCCGTTTTGATGCGCCACGAATTGGCCAAAGACTTAGGTCCGGGTGATTTAGGTACAACTTTCGGTGGTGGACCCTTGGCCTGCGCAGTCATCAAAACCATCATAGAAACTATTCTCAACGAGAATCTTCTGCAAAGCGTGCAAAAAATCTCTGCACGTATCCGTGAGACTTGTATCCGTGGACCGGTAACAGCTGTTCAGGGCGCCGGCCTACTTTTAGGTCTCAAGACGAAGCCGAAAGCTGCCCTAGTTAGGGATGCGCTGCTGGCTCGTAACATCCTTGCCGGAACGAGTGCGGACCCGCACGTGCTGCGACTTCTCCCTCCGCTCACTATGGGGGAAAAGCACGCTCACTGCCTAGCAGAAACATTGGAGGAAATGAGTAATGAAAACTTTTAATGATCTTGCTGATTTCTCCTCGGAAGAAATCAATGCACTCCTTAAATTGTCTCGAAGGCTGGAACGAAAACCCGAGCCCCGTGCGCTCGAAGGAAAAGTTCTGTCTCTACTATTTTTGAGTCCATCGCTTCGAACCCTAGCCTCCTTTCAGGCCGCTATGGGACGTTTGGGAGGAGCCTCCTTTGTGATTTCCCCAGAAATGTCTATCCATGGACTCGAATCTCGTCCAGGTATCGTGATGGATGGAGCGGCCGCTGAACATATTAGGGAAGCTGTCCCGGTTATTGCTTCTTACGGCGATGCACTCGGCATCCGTGCTTTTGCAGAACGACGTAGCCTTAAAAAGGATTTGGCTGATCAGGAATTTAAGCAACTGGCATCATTGGCAGATGTACCGCTGATTAATATGGAATCTGCAATTAATCATCCATGCCAAAGTCTTGCCGATTGGAAAACCATGGACGATCTTGAGGTGCCGGGCAATGGTGGACGGTTCGTGCTGTCTTGGGCTTATCATCCTCAAGCCTTGCCGCTTGCAGTACCCGCGGCGACAACGCAGATGGCATGTATGCGGGGTATGGATCTTGTTGTGTTGCGCCCATCAGGATTTGAGTTACCCGAACCAATAATGGAAAAAGCTCGCGAAGCAGCCAATAAAAGTGGGGGCAGTGTCTCAGAGACAACCGATCGCGAAGAAGCAATGGATGGCGCCCACGTTATATACGCAAAATCCTGGTCATCTACACAGCACTATGGTGACCGGTCAGCCGACCAAGAATTGAGAAAAGAGCTGGTTCATTGGTGCGTGGATGAACCCTGGTTCGAGAATACTCAACCAGACTGCAAATTTATGCATTGTCTGCCTGTTAGGCGTGGTGTCGTAGTCTCTGACCAAATTCTAGACGGAGAACGGAGTGTTGTTTTAAAGGAAGCGCACAACCGGATGCTAGTCCAGATGGCCGTACTATATAAAATGCTGAAGGGATAGAAATTGATCATGTCACGACTTAGTCACAACGAACGAACCATCGTAGTTTCAGCATTGAAACACGCGACGCCCTATATGCGTATGTATAAACGCAAAATTTTCGTGCTTAAAGCCGGGGGAGAGGCATTTTCTTCCGCTGACACAACCCGAAGCCTTATGGAGCAGGTTGGGCTACTGCATCAGGTGGGTATTCGTGTCGTACTTGTACACGGTGGCGGAGCCCAATCCACCCAGATGGCCGAGGAACTTGGAATCACCGCTGAGTTTGTGGACGGACGCAGGGTAACGGATCAAAGCGCTCTCGAAATAACAGCCATGGTGCTTAACGGTCAGATAAACACGCGTATTCTTGCATCCTGCCGGGACCTAGGCATTCCAGCGGTAGGGATCAGCGGGGTTGATGCAGGACTAATTAAAGCTCACAAAAGGCCGCCTGTGGCCCGTCAAGGCAGTTCAGGAGAAACCGTGGACTATGGCTTTGTAGGTGACATCGAAAGCGTTGATGCGAATGTGTTGATCAAGCAGCTAGATAATGATCTAGTGCCTATAGTCAGTCCACTATCTGCGGACGAATCCGGTACCCTTCTTAATATCAATGCCGATAGCGTAGCGGCTGCTGTTGCGGTAGCACTCAGCGCCGAAAAACTCATTTTAGCAACAGGCGCACCGGGCATTCTGGAATCAGCTAACGAGCCAGCGTCTTTAATATCCTATGTCGACTTGGCCGGACTCTCAAAGCTACGCAATGACAATCGACTTTCTGACGGGATGCTGCCTAAAGCAGCTGCAATAGAGCTAGCATTGCTTGGAGGGGTGCCCCGAGTACACGTTATCTCACATGCCCTACCGGACAGTGTCCTGCTTGAAATATTTACCAATGAAGGTACCGGGACACTAGTCGTAAATGACACCCAGAATCTTACTCCAGAAGAACAGCAAGGTTGAAACGCCATGACACGTTTGTGGGACAAAGGAAATCTTCTCGATGAGCACATTCTCAAATTTACCGCTGGAGAAGATCACCATCTGGATAAACGCTTGGTGCCCTATGATATTCGTGGTTCCATTGCGCACGTTAGGATGCTTGCAAAGCAAGGTCTGGTAAAAAAAGAAGATTGCAAGTTGATCTGCACTGGACTGGAAACTCTGGGGCTAGAACATCAACAGGGCGAATGGTCTATTGGTCTGGAAGACGAGGATGTACACACGGCGCTTGAGTCACGGCTCATTGACCGCATTGGTCCGGCGGGCGGGCGTGTACACCTAGGACGATCTCGTAACGATCAGGTACTGACTGCGATCAGACTTTATTTGAAGGATGCCCTTAGTTTTCTTGCGGAGGGTGCAGCAAACGTTGCCCATACACTTGACGGGCTGGCTCACCGCCAAGGTGAAATTCAGTTACCTGGATACTCCCATATGCAGCCCGCCATGCCGAGCTCTGTGAGTCTCTGGGCGAGTGGCTGGGCAACCGAATTTCGAGACGATGAACAGGGGCTCAACACTGCCATCCGTCGAGTTGATATCAATCCTTTGGGGTCGGCTGCAGGCTACGGTCCAGCTGGGCTTGAGCTGGATCGAGACGCAACTCGAGACGAACTCGGATTCAGTCGTAATCACGAGCCCGTGACTGCGGTACAGATCAGTCGCGGAAAAGCTGAGGCTACGGTAGTGTTCGAGATTAGTTTATTGTTGAGTGATCTCGGCCGTTTGGCTTCAGATTTGCTTTTGTTTTATACAAAGGAATTCAGTTTCGTTTCCTTGCCGGACAAAATCACTACAGGCTCTTCCATCATGCCGCAAAAACGAAATCCCGATGTCTTCGAGCTTGTGAGAAGCGCCCCAGCTGTTGGTATGGGCGCGCTCATGGAAGTATTGAGTGTTACAAAATCACTGGGCTCAGGCTACCAAAGGGATCTTCAGAGGCTTAAGGCCCCACTGTTTCGCAGCATTGATCTGGCTGAAGACACAGCCTTGATAATGTCACATGCACTCGAGGGAGTTCAGTTTCAGGCCGATCGGATTGTTCTCGGAGAGGAACTCCTTGCTACGGAGCGGGCCAGCCAGCTTGCCCTTAAGAAGGATATTCCATTCCGAGAGGCCTACCGGATAATTGCAGCCGAGCTAAATGGTAAATTGGAAACATAAATTCAAGCTGAGTCAGCTGCTTATTCTGCTGGCTATTCAAAGCAGTTTGCTGATGGCTGGGTGTGGCCAAAAGTCAGCTCTGTTTCTTCCAGAGCCTTCATCCAGCACGACGATTGGCGCTGACGAGAATGGACCAAGGGATAGGGAGGACGATGAACTCTAGGTTTTTGGTACTGGTCGATGGCTCTTCTTATCTCTTTCGTGCATTCCACGCTCTACCACCGCTTGTCTCCAGTAAAGGGGAACCGACCGGAGCCGTACTTGGGGTTCTAAACATGCTCTACAGGTTGGTTGATGAATTTAAACCAGATCATATTGCCGTTGTTTTTGACGCCCCTGGAAAAACCTTCCGAGACGACTTATACGCAGAATATAAAGCCAACCGGCCCCCAGTTCCGGATGACTTAAGAGCGCAGTTTGAGCCACTTACAGAGGCTGTTGAAGCCATTGGTTTCCCGGTTCTCAGCATAAAAGGGGTAGAAGCGGACGACGTAATTGGAACCCTAGCCAAACAAGCTACCCAATCCGGTCTTTCCACCTTGATCTCAACTTCTGATAAGGATATGGCCCAGCTGGTAAACGACCACGTTACACTCGTCAATACCATGAGTGGCGTCAAAATGGACCCAAATGGCGTGAAGCAGAAATTCGGCGTCTTCCCAAATCAAATTGTCGACTATCTAGCACTGGTTGGTGATGCCTCTGACAACATACCCGGAGTTCCTGGGGTCGGGCCAAAAACTGCATCGAAGTGGCTTACCGAATACACCAAGCTGGAAAACTTACAATCGCATGCAGCCGAAATCAAAGGAAAGGCCGGGGAAAAACTAAGGGCGTCTCTGGAACACCTGCCTCTATACAAGGAACTTACGACCATTCGCTGCAATGTAGATTTATCTACAACGGTTTCGGAGCTCAAGTTTCGGGAGCCAGACAGGTTAAAACTGCGCTCCCTGTATGAACGGCTGGAACTGAAAACATTACTCAAAAAAATCGATGACGAAAAAAACCAGCCTCAGAGCACAAACCAAAAGAGTGTTACCTCCAAAAAAAACTATGAGATCATACTCACGGAAAAACAACTGGATGAATGGATTGAGCGCATCCAGTCAGCAGAACTTGTTGCACTTGATACTGAAACTACCAGCCTCAACTACATGGAAGCTCAGCTGGTTGGTATTTCATTATCGGTGAAGCCAGGTGAGGCTGCCTACATACCCATACGCCATACCTACACTGGGGCTCCAGAACAGCTGGACCAAGAATTGGTTCTAGAAAAACTCGGGCCATGGCTAGAAAGCGATGCGCCCAAAGTAGGCCATCATCTTAAATATGATACGCACATTTTGCGCAACCACGGAATTAAGCTAAAGGGTATCACCTACGACTCCATGCTTGAGTCTTATGTCTTGAATTCCACAGCTACCCGGCATGACATGGACTCAGTGGCAAAACAATACTTGAATGCCGAGACAACCAAGTATGAGGAGATTGCCGGGCGTGGCGCAAAACAGCTCAGATTTAATGAAATCTCTATTGAAATCGCGGCACCGTACGCAGCTGAGGATGCTGACATCACCCTTAAACTCCATCACGCGCTGTGGCCAAAACTCGAAGCAACCCCAGTGTTGACAGAGTTATATCAGGACATAGAGCAACCCCTTGTGAAAGTCCTACAAAAAATGGAATACGTCGGCGTCATGGTTGATGCACAAAAACTAAATGAGCAAAGCCAAGAAATTTCTCTTTTATTAAAAAAAATGGAAAGGAAGGCTCATAATGAGGCTGGCGGTACCTTCAATCTTGATTCTCCAAAACAGTTACAGGAAATACTCTACGACAACCTGAAACTGCCAATATTAGGAAAAACTCCAAAAGGTCAGCCCTCTACTGCGGAAGGAGTATTGCAGGCTCTTGCTGAAAACTATGAGTTACCAAGCCTGATACTTAAATACCGCGCGCTGTCAAAACTTAAGTCCACCTATACGGACAAGCTACCAGCACAAATAAATCAGACTACAGGACGGATACATACTTCATATCATCAGGCAATCACTGCTACAGGACGATTATCATCTTCGAAACCGAATCTGCAAAATATTCCTATCCGCACGCCCCAAGGCCGACGAATCCGCCAAGCCTTTATCTCTCCACCAGGGAAAAAACTAATAGCAGCAGACTACTCCCAAATTGAACTAAGAATTATGGCCCACCTGTCGGGAGATAAAGGACTTAGAAGGGCCTTTGCCGAAGACCAGGATATTCATAAAGCTACTGCGGCGGAAATTTTCGGCGTAAAAAAAGAGAAGGTGCAAGATACGCAACGCCGCTCCGCAAAAGCAATTAACTTCGGGCTAATTTATGGAATGTCTGCCTTCGGTCTCGCCCGACAGTTGAACATTAAACGCGAAGATGCCCAAGCCTACGTGGACCTATATTTTGAACGATACCCTGACGTCAAACATTATATGGATGACACAAGGCGCCAAGCTCGGGATCGGGGATATGTTTCAACCGTTTTTGGTCGGCGACTGTATCTGCCCGAGATTGAATCACGCAATCATCAGCGGCGCCAGTACGCTGAAAGGAGCGCTATAAATGCGCCCATGCAAGGCACAGCGGCAGATATCATCAAACGGGCAATGGTCCGAGTCGAGCATTGGATTGAAGAAAATTTGGATGGTGCCGCGTTGATCATGCAGGTTCATGACGAGCTGGTCCTGGAAGTTCCGGAAGTCCAAGCTTTTGAGGTCAGTACAAAATTAGCAAAAATCATGGAATCAGCGGCTGAACTGTCAGTCCCCCTCAAGGTGGAAGTCGGAATTGGATTTAACTGGGATGAGGCACATTAGTGCCTTCACATGCGAAAGACGATGCTCTTTCGCTCAGTCCAATCCTAGCCATTTCCAAATCCAGGCCCGAGCCTCCTCAACCCCCTGATGTTTTCGCGCTGAAAACAACACAACCGGGGCACCAAAATTCCGAGCTGCTTGATTTTCCTGGGCGCTAGCCGCTAGCCGACTCATTTTGTCTGCCTTGGTCAACAATACAGCTGCCGGTACGTGAGCTTCATTAGCCCAATTCAGCATCACCCGATCCAACTCTTTTGGCCCACGACGAACATCAACAGTCACTATGAGCCCAGCCAGAGAAGTCCGACTTTTAAAGTATGCCTCGAGTAAGCTCCGCCAGTGCTCCTGCACGGAAACTGATACACGAGCATACCCATAACCCGGCAAATCAACTATACGATGACCCTCTCCTACGGCGAAAAAGTTAACCAGCTGCGTCCGTCCCGGCGTCTTGCTTGTTCTGGCCAGCCTTTTCCGGGCAAGAATCGTATTAATAGCACTAGATTTTCCGGAATTTGAACGCCCGGCAAAAGCCACTTCTCGCCCTCGGTCCATTGGAAATTGACTAGGATTGTGGGCACTGCTGATAAACTCGGGGTTCATTTCTCTTTCCGATAGCCACTGGAAACGGCCGATTAGTGTACAATTTTCACGGTAACTCTTTAGAGAAAACATCCAATGTACCGAACATCGCTATTTGCTCTGATTGCTATGATACCGCTTGCTTACGGTGACCAGCCGGACTCAGTCGGCGCTTATTCCACAACAAGCACCAACAAATCGAGTCTGTCTGACGAAGGAACCACAATAGTGGAAACCCCGTTAGAGAACTCTACCGGTCACCTTATGCTGGCTCAAGCTGAAACAAGTCCTGTTTCTGGGCGCTTCGAACTCGGTGAGCATTATCAGCGTCTCTCTCCGACTCAGCCTACGAGCTCGAGCCCTGATCAAATCGAAGTAGCCGAGATTTTTTGGTATGGCTGTCCACACTGCTACACGTTTGATCCGTTTCTCGAAAGCTGGCGCCCGGATCTACCCAGCTATGTCAGCTTTATTAGGGTTCCAGCAGTGTGGAATCCATTGCTACAGATGCACGCTCGTGCCTTTTATGCGGCCGAGGTCTTAGGAAAAAGTGAGGAAATGCATACTTCTTTCTTTAGAGAAATCCATGTCAACGGCAATTTCTTAGATTCTGAAGAAGCACTAGCCAGCTTCTTCGGTCAATTCGGGATAGGCCAGGATGAATTCCAGAATGCCTATAATTCTTTTGCGGTCCATGCAAAACTCCAGCGCGCTGATGAACTGTCACGCCGTTATCGCGTTGCAAGCGTACCGATGGTAGTCATAAATGGAAAATATACAACTAGTGCCAGTGAAGCTGGCGGCTATCCTACATTGATCGAACTTATTGACGAACTTGTGGCCATGGAGGCTAATGATAATTAGCTTCAACGCTCCTTAGAAAGAATCCCTAAGCTCGTCCAGCCCGTGTGGATCAGAGTGGATTATGACTTCGGCTTTTGGAAAAAATTTCTGAACTTCGTCCTCCACCTCATCAGAAATTCGGTGTGCCTCGGTCAGCGTGATATTCGGGTCTAACTCTAAATGAAACTGAATGAACTGGGCTAGGCCAGACGAGCGAGTGCGCATGTCGTGCAAACCGAGGACTTCAGGATGACCCAATACGATCGCCTCTATACGCTGCCTGTCCTTTTCCGGTAATTCCCTGTCAAGAAGTATATCGATTGCGTCAAGCACTATTCTGCGGACCCCCAGAAATATAAATCCGGCGATTAATAATCCCAACAGCGGATCCAAAATATCCCATTCAAGGCGATAGCTAAAAAAAATTGCGCACAAAACTGCCAAGTTAGTAAGCAAGTCCGCTTTGTAGTGCATGGCATCAGCAGAAATTGCTAATGATCCTGTGCGTGCCACAACAAATCGCTGAAAGCCTACCAAAAATAACGTTAATACCAAGGATATTGACATCACACCAAACCCAACCTCTGGCTCACTAATAGGCTTGGGGTCCAGTAGGCGAATAACAGCTTCGCTGGCTACATACAGGGCAGAAATCGTAATGATAAAGCCCTGCAATAGTCCTGAAACACCTTCAGATTTTCCATGCCCAAATCGATGCTCAGCATCAGCCGGAGATACCGCGACCTTGACCGCATAGAATGTGATAATTGATGCAATCAAATCGAGCAAAGAATCGGCTAACGAACTCAGAATCGCTACGGAGCCTGTTATTAACCACGCCCAGATTTTTAAACTGATCAGAGTCAATGCTAATGCTATGGAAGCGTACGTCGCTGACCGCATTAGCTTGATTTGTTTTGAACTCAGAGGCGAATTTTCAGCTTTGTCGGTCATAGCATTATCAAAGGTTTCCCAAAATGTTGGCCGCTCTCTCGAGCGTATCCGCTTCCTTTGCGAAACAAAATCGCACTAAGTGAGCGTCTAATGCAGAAGAACAAAACACGGAAACAGGAATTACAGCAACACCATGCTCCATAGTTAACCAACGCGCAAACTCCGTATCTGGTTTATCACTGATAGCACTGTAGTCAGCTAACTGAAAATAGGTCCCCCGACAAGTCTTTAGCTTGAATGGAGATTCCTTCATCAAGCTCTGAAAAAGGTTGCGCTTCTCCTGATAAAAATCGGATAACCCCAAGTAATGCTCAGGGTGCTCATCTAGGTAGTCTGCTAACGCATGCTGAACAGGGGTGATGGTAGTATAAGTGTTGAACTGGTGTACTCGACGAAATTCTCTGGATAGGCTGGATGGAGCAACGCAGTAACCGATTTTCCAGCCTGTAGCATGATAAGTCTTTCCGAAAGAAAAAACTGCGAAGCATTTTTTTGAGAGTTCCTCGTGAGCCAGAATAGTTGAGTGGCGCTGGCCGTCAAAAATAATGTGCTCGTAAACTTCATCGCTGAGTACATAACATTGATAAGGCCTTAAGAGGTCAGCCAAGCATGTTAGATCCTCGTAGGTGAACACTGCGCCCGTAGGATTGTGTGGTGTGTTTATGATCACCATCCGAGTCCGATCTGAGAGGGACGCAGACAAACGCTCCCAGTCTATTGAAAAATTCGGCAGGGACATAGGAAAATGAACAGGCTTTGCACCGGCCAACATGATAGCAGGCTCATAAGAATCATAAGCCGGATCAAAAACAATTACCTCGTCTCCTGGTTTCACTGTTGCATGGATTGCACAGAATAGTGCTTCTGTTGCGCCACTGGTGACCGTGATCTCCGTTTCGGGGTCTGATTGAATTCCGTAGAGTCTCTCAATCTTGCGCGCTGTCGCCTCTCGGAGACTAGCAACACCCACCATGGGCGCATACTGATTGTGGCCCGAATAGAAATAGTGACTGATCCGCTCTAGCAAGTCTTTGGGAGGATCAAAATCTGGAAAACCTTGGGAAAGATTAATCGCTCCATACTCATCAGCAAGATGAGACATGACGGTAAAGATTGTCGTACCGACGTTCGGTAATTTACTCTGAAAAACCTTCATATTTAGCGAATCGCTATCCGATAATACGTCACTGCAATTATTATGATAACTGCAAGCCCAACTAGGGAAGACAACTTCATACCGAGGGCAAAGACCTCAGGATCACCGGTGAGCACAATTGGAATTGCCATCAAAATTCCAATTAATGCCTCCCCAGTAATCAGGCCAGCACCAAATAGAACTCCTCGTCGTCGCGAATCCGAGCGTGCTGCAGACTTCTTCTCAATATGATTTCCTGCAAAATAGGCTATAACACCTCCTGCGAAAATTGGCACTGCCAGCTCCAACGGTAAATAAATACCCACTGCAACTGCTAGTACAGGGGCGCGCCATTTTGCCCTACGATATTTTAGGTATTCGTCTAGACAGATAATTGCAATACCTATCAGTACGCCCAACCCAACCATGTTCCAGGGAAGTCCTTCACCGAATACACCTTGAGCTACTGACGCCATCAAAGTCGCTTGGGGCGCCAGAAGTGCGTCTGGCTGTTCGTCCGTGGCGGGCCCTATGCCGTACGCCTGTAGCAGCAAGTTCAGTATCGGGGCCATCACCAACATCGCTGAAACTACACCGATGCCCTGCACTAATTGCTGTCTCCACGGTGTTGCACCCACTAAATAGCCCGCTTTAAGGTCCTGCATATTGTCACCGGAAATGGCGGCACTACAACACACTACTGAACCAATCATGATTGCTGCAGCTGCCCCTACCACAGAAGCACCCATGAACCACAAAAGAAGCAAAGAGGAGAATAAAATGGTCGCAATCGTAATTCCGGAAATTGGATTTTGCGAAGAACCCACCATCCCTGCCATATAGGCGGCTACTGAAGAAAATAAAAATCCAGTAACAACCATAATAACTGTCATGATAAGACCGATACCAAATGTTCCTACGATACTGTAATAGACAAAGAAAATAGGTATGACAAAAATGACTACGCCTAACATCGCAAATGTCATGGGCGTGTCTTGCTGGGTATGATCATAATTTTTTCTCTGGGTCTCCGCGTAAAACCCAGATCGAATTCCAGATACCAAAGATCTTCTCATTGAAACCAGTGCCCAGATCCCCCCCACTAGCATGGCCCCCACCCCAAGAAAACGAATCTTGGATGTCCAAATGGAAAACGCTAGATCGATGACGCCAACCCCTTCAGCATATTGAACGGCAAGCCTAGGATCTGTCTCAAGAAAAAAACTGAAATATATGGGAATAGCTATATACCAAGAAATCGCGCCCCCCAGAAAAACTAGCGCCGCAATG
>CAYXIJ010000007.1:0-83926 GCA_964465375.1 uncultured Gammaproteobacteria bacterium
ATAAACTGGCGTCTGGAGCTCGGTGTGCGCGCCAGGGAATCGAGGGTGCCGGTCTCGTGAACCGACGTGGTTTGAGATGTAGCAGGATGAGAAAAATCGACCATAAAACCCTCCGATGGGCAGGAATTGCTTCAATATATAGGATGATATTAACAAGATAAATTCAAAATTAACTGCTTTTAAAAATTTTTCCAGCAGACATAGCTACTACAACATGCCCGACATATCATTCGGCGCTGCTGTGTGGTTAGTAGAATAAAATACAAGGATCAAAGAATGATGGATATATCAGGTGAATACCACTTGTCATTGAGTCGGCAGGAAACATGGAATGCTCTCATTGACCCAGATGTCTTGGCTCGGTATATCCTAGGCCACGAAAGTCTTGAGCGACTAACGGAAAACCAATACCAAGCCAAAATCAAAACAGCTCTTGCCCCATCAAGGCTACCTTTGTTGATACATTTCTACTTAACCAAAAAATAGACACTTGTCACTTTAAGAATATTTACGGAGCACCCCTATGAATGTGAGGCGAGTAGTCACAGGTCATGACAAAGATGGTAAAGCCATTGTTATTTTTGATGGAGATACCCCAAATGTGGTCAAGCCAGAGGGTCGACCAGGGGTGGCGCTCCATAACATTTGGCGAATTGAGTCGGCACCGGCAATGATTTTTGGACCTGAAGAAACCACTGACTGCAAGATGGGGCTTCTGCCTCCCACCAACGGTTCCGTATTTCGAGTTATTCAATTTCCACCGGAAGCGGGCTGGATTGAAAAAGTGGACACCGAGACGGCCTCTAAAGCTTGGGCCTCTGTGGGGGCTGAACAGGTGGGTGATACCAGTACCACGGCACCCCATCCCCTAATGCACCGGACAGAGACGGTAGATTATGCGCTTTGCTTATCTGGGGAAATCTATCTGGTGCTGGATGACTCTGAGGTATTAATTAAGGCTGGAGACACCGTGGTACAACGTGGCACGAATCATGCGTGGAGCAATCGGTCTGATCAGCCCTGTCGAATGATGTTTGTTCTAGTGGATGGTACCTTCGAGGCTTAACCAAGACACAGCTCTCCTGATTGAACTACCGCCCATCACTCCCTATTAGAAAGGATCCATGGGGCAAGATTACCCGTACTTCGATTGGGACACGAAAAAAAAGATACAACCAAAAACACTGAGGAAAACTAATTTCCGGAATTGAGCAAGCGCGACGCAACCAATATTCCAACACCCAGAAGCGCAACTCCAATATTCAGAGCAGACTCCGAGCCGATCCAAATTGTACTGCCACCTACGACCAGCGAGCCGATCAGTAGCAATCCGCCTCTCACCCACTCCTGCCACTTGCCCTGGCTGGCAGCTGCCATCCCCCGAGCAACAAGGAGCACCCCCACAACAGCCGTTAATAGGACGTAGAAAATTTCCAACGGCGAGCCCTGAAATAACAACGCCTCGTTGTAGACCCACAGAAATGGCAAAAAGTACGCCACCGCTGCAAGCTGCATCCCAATCCAGGCGGTTGTCCACATGTTGCTCTTTGCAAGGCCCGCGGCAACGTAGCTCCCAATGGCCACCGGTGGTGTAAGAAACGAAAGAAGGCCGAAGTAGAAAATAAACAAATGCGCCGCCATGGGAGACACACCCATATCCACGATAGCTGGCGCCAACACTACCGATAGCACCACATAAATTGCCGCGGTAGGCATACCCATACCCAAGATGATTCCAATGCCCGCAGTAAGTAGCAACATCACTAACATACCCGCGTTCTGGCCTATTTGATTAAGCAGCAGCGACAGAGAGAAACCCAAGCCGGTGATATTCATCACGCCGATCACAACGCCGGCACCACCGGCAATCATCACCAAGGGCAACATATTGGCACCTCCACCGACAACCAGCTCTGCCCACACCTTTGCGCTTGGCAATGAACCGTTTCGAATGATGTGCAGAACAAGCAGAGCAAGGACAGCCGCCATGGCCGACAGTGCCGGATTGAACCCAAGCCAGAATAAAAGATAGACCAAGATAGCCAGAGGTAATAGAAAAAACCAACCGGACTTCATGACCTGTTTTGCATTCGGTAGCTCATTCTTGGGTAAGCCATGCAAACCGTCTCGCTCGGCAATCGCATCGACCTGGGTAAAAAGACAAATGTAGTAGAGAAGCGCAGGAGCCAAAGCTGCCAACACAACCTCCACGTAAGAGACCTGTAAAAATTCTGCGATCAAAAAAGCAGAAGCGCCCATCACCGGTGGAGCCACCTGACCACCATTGGAGGCCACCGCCTCGATAGCGGCCGCAAAGTGGGCCTTAAAGCCAGATTTTTTCATCAAGGGTATGGTGACAATGCCCGTAGACATAATATTTCCAACAGTAGTGCCGTTGATAGAACCAAATACACTCGAGGCAACTACTGCAACCTTGGCCGGACCGCCACGCCGATGACCCATGGTGCCAAGAGCGATATCAGTGAAAAATTTCGTGGCACCACTTACCTCCATTAATTTACCCAGAAGAATAAAAGCCAGAACCAAAGTGCCCATGATGGTCACCACGAGACCTGGAATGCCATTTGTGTCGGCATAAATGTACATAACAAGGCGTGATACCGGTAGTTGCTCGGATTGAAAGGGCTGAGGAAAAATCCACCCAAAGAGACCGTAGGCAATCAGTACCCATACCAGAATAGTAATGGGCAAGCCTGCTGATTTTCGCATGGCCTCCATTAATAACAGAATGGCAAAAATACCGGGAACGAACTTCTGGGGTGTCTGGCCAGCCAAATCGATAACCCAATCACTGTAGTTCAACGACATCCACAACCAACAGCCCAACGCCGTAAAGCCGAGAAATAATTCCAGCACTCCTGCTTGCTTTTGGTAGGGATGGCGTAAAAAAGCCGCGGCAATCCCCACCGAAAGAAATGCCCCAATCCATTCAGCGGATATGAGAGAAAAACCAAAGTACTGAGGAACATTAACAACCCAGGCGACACCGATGAAGATTATCGAGCCCAGATAGATTTTTTCGAGAAAAGCTATAAAGCCCCTCATGGTAATCGTATGTCCATATCTTATCTGTGCACAGCTATGAGCTTTGCTTGATTGTCCTCATGGGCCTCATTCCACAAACCCACCTCCCTAAAATATCTAATTGCTCCTGGGTGGTAAGGATGGGGCGTGTTAGCAGGTGCAAGGCTGTCGGCCGGAATAGCCGCTAAGATAGGATAGTCATTCTGGAGACTCTCCCAATTGCCATGAATGGTCTTCACGATAATGTAGGCATCGTTCTCTGGGAGATGAACACCAGTATTGATAAAGCTGTTGAAGTTAGCAATCCGAGTTGGCTTGTCGAGTGCGACGGTCACTGGACCGGGAATTGCCGTAGCTACCCAGGAGCCCGGCATGAGCTCCGAAAGCTTTTGCTCATCCTGGCCCATTTCAAGAAAGCGGATACCGCCCGGTATTGCAGCGTGGGCCTGTCTGGCGAGAGCAAGATCAATGGCTGCTGACACCGCGTCTACCCTACCCTCAGTAAGCAGACGGAGACCTTCAGGCAGACCGGAGACGGTAATGGGTACAACGCTCTCTTCTGTCAATCCGCCCGTCGCGAGAATGGCCCTGTGTAGGCTCGCCAACGATGTGTTCGCCCGCATGGTAATGACGACTCGCTTGCCCAGCAGTTCCTCGATTCGGTGTACGCCTGAATCGGCCCTCACCACGTACATGAGCCCAACCGTCCAAAGGGACATCAGCGCTCGCAAATTTGACATGGGGCTTACATAAGGCCCGGCCCCCCGATACGAAAGGTAAGAATCCATGGAAGAATTTATGCCTAGCGTAATCTCTCCGCGGTGCAGCATGGGAACATATACTGAAGATCCGCCGAACGGGCGTACTGTGGAGGCAACACCAAGTCTTTCCTGAAGCAGTTTGGCAATCCCCCCACCCAGCAAGTTGTAGTTAGTTCCAGGGGGATTACTGCCAATGGTAACCCGGCTAAGTTGATCGTCGACTTCGCCATGACAGCCCGAAATGCCCGCAGCCAGAAATAGAAAAGTGAATACTGCGACGGCACGGTTCAGGTGATTCACCACCCATGGCGACTGAATAAGCAGACCAGCCCAACTGCCTGCCACCCTTGTCCGTCGATGGTGAATCCGGCAAATCACGAGTAAATCGATTCGTCCTGAGTGCCGAGCTAGTTAGTTGTCGCTGGTAAAAATTTCTGAACGCGCTTACCGGTATTGACCTCAGCAGTATAAAGATTGCCGCGGGAATCTGAAGCAATATTGTGGACCCACTCAAATTGGCCTGCTTGACGACCGCCTTGTCCGAAGGATCCGATGACCGCTAAATCTTCACGGCTAATGATCCAGACCTTCTTGTTGTGTCCATCGGCCATAAATAGCCAAGCTTGTGCTGGGTCTGAAGAAAGTGCTAAATCCCAAGCCGAGCCCTGACCAAGGGTCTGGGGTGCAACAATCGCCTCGCGCACAAAGGTACCATCCCGGAGAAAAACCTGAATCCGGTTGCTGGTTCGATCCGTCATGTAAAGCAAACCGTCAACGGAAAGCCGAACGGTATGCACAGGGTTACGGTAACCGCGGAACTGTTCAGCCTCCGGATCATATTCCGGCCAGGGCTCATCATCGGGCCGTTCGCCGTAAGCACCCCAATGACGCTTGTACTCACCAGTATCTGCATCAAACACTACAATCCGGTGATTCAGGTAACCATCTGCCACGAAAACCTCCCTGGTCTCGGGGTCCACAGCAATGTCTGCTGGTCGTCCCAGTCGCTGCGGATCATTACTGCCGCCTGTCTCGTACCAATAACCAATGGTCAGCAAACGTTCGCCACTGGGGCTCATTTTCAGGACCACGTGGTCATCCATCCCATTACCACCCATCCACAGGTTATCCTCGTGATCTACGAAAAGACCGTGTTCAGCCGCCGGCCAACCATCCTCTGGATCCACCCATTCACCCAAGTCCTGGTTCCATGTGGGACCACCCCACGCTTGGACAACATTCCCCTCCGGGTCGAACTCAACAATTGAAGGTGCGGGTACACAACAGTCCGCCGTGGGCGGGTCTTGCACCGCCGCTGCCTCATGAGCGGTAAGGCTGCGGGGGCGATGAACAATCCAAATGTGGTCATGAAGATCGACCGCCAAACCCGAAACCTGCCCAATAATCCAATTATTAGGTAACGGCTTAGGCCAAAAAGGATCAATCTTGTACTGAGGAGCCGCCGACGAAGACCGCAATTCAGGTTGGCTGGCGGGTTCAGTATCGGTTGCCTGCTGGCCACAAGCGCCTAGTGTGAATGCTAAGACGGGGCTCAGCGCAACGGTAACGATTCGCCACAGAATTCGGTCTATTTTCATCTTGATACTCCTTCTCCGGGAGGTGCGGCAATATTATGCACAGCACTAACCTCAGGGTGCAAAGAAAGCCCCTATCCTCTCGGCAATAAGTGTTTGTGCACCTTCCAGATGGAGATGGTGGCCACCAGGTACAGCAACCTTTTCTAGATGGGTGAAATCAGAAATTATGTCCTCGAAAAACAGCTGGCTCTGAATTGGTGAATCCTGGGCAAGAAAGAGTAATACGGGGGCACTCACACGCGAGACAAATGCCCTAAGTTGATCATGGGTCAATAGAAATTCTGATTTACCCTTTAGTCTCTGATCAAATTGCCACTGAAATCCCTCTTTCACCTGGCGAAGCGATCTCACCGCCAAAATCTTGGCGGCCTCTTCGCTCAGCATAGACCAACCGTCCCTGCGCCCTGCGATCGCCTCATCTCTATTGGCAAAAATCCGGCCAGATCTCTGAGCCAACTTCACTCTGTCCCGAAACGACTGAGCGAGATTTTCTGGCGCATCTTCCGTGTTACCAATTGTCGCAACACCACCCTCAATAAGTATCAGCTTACTGACTCGTTCAGGAAAAGTTCCCGCGATCAAGGTAGCTACGTTAGCACCCCTCGAATGCCCTACAAGTGCAAACTGCTCCCAGCCCATTTGATCCGCAATCTGGGTAATGTCACCGACTTCTTGCCAGATATTGTAGGCAGAATCTTTAGAACGATTGGCGCTGAGGCCATGGCCAGCGGAATCTACGGCAAGGGAATGGCAACTCTCGAGCAACGGAGCGAGGCGATCAAAACTCCCTGCATTGTCAAGCCAGCCATGCAAGAAAATGACTGGCCTCCCACTCCGGTCACCCCACTCCCGGGCTGCTAGTGTAAGACCTGGTAATTGAAACTCTCGCTCTTCAGGCATGATTCAAATATTCTGCTGACCGGTGTTGATTGATTTACCCCGATTTTTTCTATTTTGTTGACCGCTTAAAATTTTTATAAAAGTCGCTTTAGAATTTCCTCTGCCTCCTCAAACGTTACCTCCCCCGGCTTCTGGACGTAACGAACATTGCCGTCTCGGTCGATGAAAACATTAAAAGGAAGTCCGCCGTAATTATTCCCATAACCGGCTGAAATACCCATAACCTCGAAAACATCGCCAAAGAGGACCGGAAAATCCACCTGAACCTCCGAAAGAAATTTCTCTACATTCTCTGCGTTATCTGCGGCAACACCAATAACTTCAAAATCCTGTCCAAGATACTTGGCTCTCAATTCATTGAATGCGGGCATTTCCTTTCGGCAGGGAATGCACCAACTTGCCCAGAAATCGATCAACAGAACCCGTCCATCCCATTCTGCGATGGAATGCAAGCCACCATCTAAGTCAGTAAGTTGAAAATCTGGGCGCTTAAATTCAGTCACCACTGAAACAAATCTAGTCGTCTCCCCCCCTTGAGCTAGAGTTAGCCCCTGAGGAACTCCAATCATCACTAACAAAAAGCTACCCACTAGAATATTTTTAAAGGTTGCTGTTTTTATGACCAAGTACCAGTTTCCTTTTTTAGCTGCAAAAAACTTCCATGCTGATAATGAAGTATTGTCTTTGAGTTTATCCAAATTATAACTACCCCCAATTTTTCCTAGAAACCAAAAAATCTTTCACTGCTCACTCCTACTACTTTCTAGCCGAGATAAGTACCAGTAAATACTCTGACCGTCAATGTATCGTGACTTAGTCTAATATTTTTTTCTTAGCTCACTCTCAACTTGACATGAAACGTATAGCGTGTGAATTTCTTCTCCGCTGCGCGGGAGGTCGGCATATGAAACTAGGAACGGTCAATTACCACGAAAAAGAGACTGTCATCGCCCAAATAGATGGCGGAAAGATAACGACGCTAGCAAATGCTTATTCCGCTGCTAACTTCGGCGAAGCTCCAAATAACATGCTCGCACTCATTAAGGGAGGAAGAAAAGAATTAAGTAGGGCGCAAGAGGCGGTTCAGAGCGTAACCTCAAAAGCTATCAATCCGATAGATGAAAAAAACTTTGACTGGCTGGCACCGCAGCCTCATCCGAGTAAAATTTTTGGAGTTGCATTCAACAACAAGCGGTTAATGGAGACAGCGCACAAAGATCCTCAGGTGCCCAATTTTTTCCTAAAGCCGCCTTCGTGTCTGACCGGACACCTAAAGCCGATAGAAATCCGCAGTTTTTATGGGGCAACTATCCCAGAATGCGAGCTTGCCGCCATTATTGGGCGCCGAGCTAAAAACATTTCAGCTGAAAAAGCACTGGATTATATTTTCGGTTATAGCATCATGAACGATGTCACATCTCACCAAATGAAATTCTCAATGGACAGTGTCGCCGTAACAAGGCCAAAGGAAATTTGGGCACCCTATATGTCGGAATGGCGACATATACACCGAAAAGATGACAGAGATCTGTATTTTGTTTATCACTCCCGCTCAAAAGGAGCAGACACTTTCGGGCCTTGCGGTCCCTGGATCACCACTGCAGATGAAGTCATAGACCCAAATGATCTTCAGGTGAAAGCATGGATTGATGGAGAACAGTTTGCTGATGACCACACGTCTAGCTACCGTTTCAAGATCCAAGAAGTAATCGCAGAGGCTAGCCGGTTCTTTACTCTAGAGCCGGGCGATATGTTCTCTTTTGGCACCACAGCTAAGGGCGTTGGACGCTTTCCTCATGCTCACCGAAACATAGACCTCTCGAAAATGACCGGGATTATCAAGATTAAAATTTCTGGTCTGGGATGTCTTGCAAACCCTATATCTCATATCAAATAGGTCTATGCAGAAAAAATTGGCATCAGAATGATTGGGTGGCTCGAAAAACTAAATGCGGGTGAAATTCTGCTTATTGACGGCGGTACCGGTAGTGAGCTGCAACGTCGGGGTGTCACTATGGATAGAAATGCGTGGAGCGGGCCTGCCGCCTACACCCACAAAGAGGTACTTCGGAAAATTCACACGGACTACATTAGAGCTGGAGCACAAATTATTACCACTAACACCTTTGGAACAACGCGCTTCGTCCTAGAAGCCGCAGGACTTGGAGATGAATTCCGTAAAATCAACAAGTCCACAATTGATGCAGCCCAAGAAGGGCGCGAAGACGCTAATGGTGAGTATGTTGCCATCGCTGGATCTCTCTCCTGCTTGCCGCCTGGCTTGAATGCGGACACCTATCCTAGTAAGCGCAAAGAAAAAGACGACTACCAAGAATTGGCAGAGCTCCTTGCAGAAAGTGGCGTTGATTTGATTGCACTGGAAATGATGGAGGACAACTATCACTCATTGATGGCTATGGAAGCTGCTCAGGAAGTAGGGTTGCCTCTCTGGCTCGGGGTCAGCTCCCGATTAGGCACGGACGGCAAATCACTTGTGGCATTTGATTTTCCAGATACATCCTTTTCAAGTGTCCTGCAATCTTTAGTTCCCTTAGGCCCTTTGGTTGTAAATATTATGCACACAGAGCCAGATGTCGTGCCAAGTGCTCTAAAAAATCTGAGGCAACACTGGGCCGGACCAATTGGAGTCTATCCAGAATTAGGAGATTTCTCTGCGCCCAATTGGGTTTTTAATAATTTGATGGAGCCAAAGCGTTTTGCAGAACATGCACTGGAATGGGTCCGGGGCGGTGCTCGGCTACTCGGGGGTTGCTGTGGAACCACACCGAAACATATTCAAATTCTCAAAAGAAAAATGCCTGACTTGCTCGCTGCGCGTGCTTAGTCACAAAGTTAATCTGGAATAGGAATGTCCTCGGCTTTTTTGGGGATGTCATATCCCCTTTGCACGGCCGGTCGCTCAGCAATCTGCAGGTACCAGCGCCTTAGGTTAGGAAAACTAGGCCAATGTACTTTCTGCCTTTCGTAACGGGCAATCCAAGGCCAAGTGGCGATATCTGCTATGGAGTATTCCCCTGCTAGAAAGTTGGATTGCTCCAGGCGCTTGTCTAGAACACCGTAGATTCTCGCATTCTCATTTAAGTAGCGCTCCTCTGCATATTCGGATTTGCCCGGATTGAAATAATGAAAATGATGGGTCTGACCCAGCATGGGACCTACGGTTGCCATCTGCATCATCAGCCACTCAAGTACTGCCCAGTTGGTTGGCTCGGATTGGGGCATGAACTGCCCAGTTTTCTTTGCCAGATACAGAAGAATGGCCCCAGACTCCATCATAGAAATACCTGTATCGTGATCGACGATAGCGGGAATTTTGTTATTCGGGCTGATTTTGAGGAATTCGGGTTCGTGCTGCTCCCCCTCGCGGATGTTGATTGGAATAGTCTTGTAAGGCAGTCCAACCTCCTCGAGCATAATAGAGATCTTTCGGCCATTGGGAGTAGTCCAGGTATACAGATCAATCATAATGTTCCCTACGCGTTTAAGCTTGATGCTCAGGCGGTGCGTGTTCTACCAATAACCCACTGTGGAAGCAAGATGGCACCACCTAATGCCAATCCAGCAAACGGAATAAACAAGCCAGGAGCAATCGCAAGACACGCTGCCGCAAAAATAGTCAGACGCTGGGTGCGATTAAGTGCAAAAAAAGCGTATCCCCGAATACCCATAGCAAAGAATGCTGCACCAAAAACGGCTGTGATAATTGCAAAAACCATATCAATTAACTCACCCTGCAAAAGAAGACCTGGATTAAATACAAAAGCAAATGGGATCACGAAAGCAGCGATACCAAGACGAACCGCCTCTCCCCCTGTTTCCCAAACCTTGCTTCCAGCAATGCTGGATGTGACAAAAACTGCAATACAGGTGGGTGGGGTGAAAAATGAAGCCAATCCCCAATAGATAACAAAAAGGTGTGCGGCTATATCTGAAACACCCATCCGAATCAATGCTGGCGCCATCAGGGTTGCAAGGGTTATATAGGCTGGTGTGGCATCAAGTCCCATGCCAACAAATAGGCTAACCACACCTACGAAAAGCATGGCTAAAACCAAATGGCCTCCAGCTAGATCAATAATAAAACGTGAAAACTTAAGACCCACTCCACTCAATTCTATGGCCCCAATCATCATCCCTACCCCGCCGGTAATCACTGCAATCACCACCCAACGGGTCACTCCTTCCTCCAGTGCCTGCAAGAACAAACGTGGCAATAACCAATTAGAGCGATCTTTGGACAAAAAACTGGCGCCCAACACAAACAGGCAAGCATAAACACCAGCTATTCCCGGTGGCAGTGCAGCGACAATGAGAAAATAAAACAACCCAAGCATGGGAACTAGGTAGTACCACCCCCGAATAAATACGGCTTTGAAGCTTGGCAAGTCACTCGCTGACAAAGGAGCAACGCCATCCTTTTTTGCCTGCAGATGAACAGAAAAAAAGACAATAAAAAAATAAAGTACAGCTGGTATGGCAGCTGCAAATACAATCTCTACGTAAGGTACGTTGATCCACTCGGCCATTAGAAATGCAATCGCGCCCATTACGGGAGGAAGAATCATTCCGCCACTAGACGCTACTGCTTCTACAGCTGCTGCAAAAGCCCCTGTGTAACCAATACGCTTCATGAGGGGTATCGTGAAAACACCGGTAGTGGCTGAGTTGCCCGATGGCGAACCCGATATAGACCCGAACATAGCACTTGCCAGTACCGCGGCTTTAGCGGGCCCGCCCCGAGACCAGCCTGTGAGTGCCAATGCCATGTCCATGAACCAGTGACTCGCACCACACCTATGCATCAGGGCACCAAAAATTAGATAAACGATGACGATGTTAGCCGCCACATCCAAGGGACGACCAAAAATACCAGCATCACCTACGTACACGCTGAACAACAACTGCTCTATCGGAAAACCGATGCCCCGCAAAACGCCGGGCAGGAACTGCTGAAACATCGTGACACAAATAAAAAACAATATGATGGCGGGTAAAACCCAGCCTGTTACGCGCCGAATCGCAACTAAAAGTGAAATAACAAGCAGCGAAGAAGCAATGATTCCTGGCCTATCAAGAAAACCAAATAACGTATAACCAAGAATGCGGTCATGGAAAAAAATTACAAAGCCCCCGCCTGCTAGTGCTAAAAGCAGAAAACAAAAATCTAACGAATGCCTAAATCGACTTGAGATGGCTTCTTGACGATGACGATCTGGAGGCATGAATAGAAAAAGGACGAATAGTGCGCTACAAAGACTTACAGCCTTATGTACTTGATCCGGGACGAAAACCCCAAACCATGTCGGCAATTGGGAAACCACACAAAGATGATAGACAGCAATAATTCCCGCGGCCCAACGCAAAAGATATACTCCCATTAGCACATCATAACTGGAAGTAAAAAATCTTTGAGGCGAAAACTCATAGAAAATTCAATGATCCGATGCCAATCACTTCGGTTCTCCCGAAATAATGCCAAATCCTGATACCAAATTGACACTGCTATCCATTTTTCAACACTCCCGTTAAAAATAGAACGGGAATAGCGAACATAGTGAATATGACTGACATTGCAGAAACCCTTATACATGAACTTGGCCAACAAGCAGTGCTAACTGGTCCAGAGATTAGCGAAAAATATTTTGTCGACTACACGGGTGATAAACCATGCATGCCACTAGCGGTAATACGGCCTGCTTCTACAGAGGAAGTCTCCAGAATTCTCAAGCTATGCTCTCAGATGGACCAAAAAGTGGTCGTCCAAGGTGGGCTCAGTGGGCTTGCGGGTGGCGCAACCCCGCAACATAACGAGATCGCTATTTCACTTGAAAGAATGTCGGGTATTGAAACGATTGATCCTACCTCAATGACCCTGACAGCCCTAGCAGGTACACCACTTCAGGCTATTCAGGAAGCGGCTGAGGATGCTGGACTCCTTTTTCCGCTAGACCTGGGTGCCCGTGGCTCATGCAACGTCGGTGGCAACATTGCAACTAACGCCGGTGGCAATCAAGTAATCCGTTTTGGCATGATGCGTAATCTGGTCTTGGGCTTAGAGGCGGTGCTGGCAGACGGGACTGTTCTGACCTCGATGAATACCATGCTAAAAAATAACGCTGGCTATGACCTCAAGCAGCTCTTTATTGGAACTGAGGGCACGCTGGGGGTCATTACCCGAGCCGTTTTGCGGCTTTACCCAAAGCTAACCAGCAGATCAACAGCCCTTTGTGCGCTAAATGATTTTTCTAGTGCTATCAAGCTACTCAATCAAGCACGAATCGGTTTGGGCAGCTCACTCAGCACATTCGAAGCCATGTGGGCATCTTATTATGATTATGTTCTGGATCACATTAAAGCGCTGCGCTCACCCTTCGATGAGCGATACCCACTCTACGTGCTCGTAGAATCCGAAGGTACCGATACGGAAAGAGATCAGCAACTTTTCGAAGCTACGTTGAACGAGGCACTAGATACTGGAATCATAAAAGACGCTGTTGTTGCTCAATCCCAGAAAGACACACGCCTTTTCTGGAATATCCGCGATGGTATCGGTGAGGTCACCCAATATTTAATACCTTACGCCACATTTGATATTAGTCTACCCATTGGAGAAATGTCAGGGTTTTTAGATCGGGTACATGAATCACTCACAGCTAAATTTACTAACGCCACAAAGCTGGTTTTCGGTCACATAGGCGACAACAATTTGCATTTGGTTGTTACTACCGGGACTAGTGAAGATGTAAAGAAGATCTTTGATCTGATCTATCGACTAACGGGCGCGCACAAAGGGTCAGTATCTGCCGAACACGGCATAGGCACTCAAAAACTCGACTATCTACACTATTCACGAAGTGCTGAAGAAATCGAAGTGATGCAAAGACTGAAAAACACCCTTGACCCGGGAGGAATTCTAAATCCGGGCCGAGTGTTACCTTAATTTCGCCAAAGAGCTCATTATCGACACTACGAAAACTAACCATCCTTACCTCAAGGGAAATCTCCTCTGAGGCGGAGAAAAAGACATGTCACTATCGCCTTTATCGGCGACAACAGATTGTTCTAGTTTCTATTCGGATAAAGATTGTAGAGCTGATCCCCAACCTTGAGGCGCTCGGTTTTCATCTCGAAATTCGTTGCCTCAGCATGACGGTGCCCATACGCCGTAACAGTCTCGCCCACTTCTATCTCATCTTGACCAAAACCGGCACGCCGGCTCCGGAAAGGAGTTGAAAGTACCACATTCCACTGCTGACCACCGGCTTCAATCGTAAGCCGATCGTGGGGAGCCCCAAAATGCTTCTCAACAACAACGCCCTCTAGAGAAAAATCGCTTCCCGTATACCACGACCACCCATGATGAGCAGATGCCAATCCCGAAAGAACTAGGAAAAACCCTGGAACTATCAAAAACATAGCTTTTTTAATCAAGTACATACTATCCCCTTCGACTATGCACATGCAGCCTGTAGTCTAGCACCATCAGTTGGCAAAAATCTGTCATAAGTTTGGTAACACATTGAGTAGGCTGTGGTAGCTATTAGTAATACTTGTAGATTAGAGCCAGATAGCTAGTGTGTTAGTCATCCCAATCCAGATCTCCGCTTGGTAGTGCCGTCAATAGCCTACCTTCGCGCAACAGGTTTGATATGTCAGAGATATAGTCGCCAAGCGCTTCATCATGATCTAGGTATGGAACTAGCTCACGCACCATTTCATAGATGGACCGAGTGACGGAGCTTAGTGCGGCCGCTCCTTCGTCGCGCTGGTCTACCGCCTGACAGGCACATATCAATTCAAAAGCTGGAATGTAGTAGGCATTATCAACAATATCCCGGGCACGCCGGGCAGCCACGAGACCCATCGAAACATGATCTTGAAAATCTCCGGTAGTAGTTAATGTTTGGATCGAGACCGGATGACACAGTGAGCGCATGTCCGCCATAATGGAAGCTGCGCAGTACTGGCCACCCATCAATCCATGACGCAATCCTGGATCCTCTTTGCATAAGAATGGAGGTAACCCGTTGTTGTGGTGAGGATCTAGGTATCGATCTATGCGTCGGTCAGATAAATTGCACATATTTACAACGGCAATAGAAAGATGATCCATGGCCTGACTTACATATTGGCCATGGAAATGAGCATTATGGAATGCATCACCCTCTTCCACAATGACCAGTGGATTGTCATTGGTAGAGTTGATCTCTATTTTGAGTGTCTGATCTGCAGACCAGATAGCATCAAGACTTGGACCCAGAATCTGCGGCGTTGCACGCATTGAATAGGCATCCTCGATTTGCTGATCCATCCCCTGGGGTTCTCCACTCCTCATACTGGAGAGCCAACGGTCCACCTCTTCATCCTGAACCACCATCTTGCTGTCAGCCAAGGTTGACCAAATTGCACCCGCGACTTTGATCTGTCCCGGATGAGGCTTATTTTTGTGAACAGTGGGATGGTAAGGCATGATCTTGCCCTTTAGCGCCTCAAGACTAATGGCAGAAACCAGACAGAATTGTTTCACCAGTCTTTTGGCCCCATAAAGCAATGGCGCAGCTACCCCTACCATCATGGAGGTGCCATTAATCATGGCAAGACCCTCCTTGTAGCTTAGACGTGCGGCTTCAAGCCCAGCGCGCTTAAGCGCTTCCTCGCCTGACATAATCTCACCTTGATATTTAGCCCGCCATGCGCCTGTAGCAACAAGCGCAATGTAGGCCAGTGGCCCTAAATCACCACTTGCCCCTAAGGATCCCTTCTCCGGCACACAGGGAATGATGCCAGCGTTGTACATATCCACATATTTTTTGAAATTCTCCAGTGAAATCGCCGATATACCGCGGCCCATAGAGTTAATCCGGCATAACATAGCCGCACGTACGTAGATGTCTTCTAGGTCCGGTCCAACGTTCGAAGAAACACCGCGCAGTATGTTGTTCTGAAGCTTTTCAGCAAGATTTTCTGGGATTAGCCAGTTGACGAAGCCACCTACTGCAGTAGTCACACCGTAGATAGTGCGACCTGATTTCACAAAGCCGTCCAACAAATCCCTCGATGCTTTAATCCGGACTTCCTGTTCCGGAAAAATTTTTACCCTCGCATGACTTTTAGCCGCAAGAACCAACTCATCAACGGTCAGAGTTTCCCCATCCAGTTCAATTGTCGGTATATTTGCACCGGTGTTCTTTTGAGATTTTTTCACTCTATTTCTCCAGTATCAAAAATTGGTAGTTGATTGATCGGGATAACGCAGCGGCATTGCTGTGGGCATTCAACATCTACTGCTGCGGGAACAAATCCCGGTGGCATCGGCTGTTTCATCCTGTCGGGCGATTGTCTACAGCTAGGACCAGAGCCATGGCGGAATCGCCAGCCGCACAGCCCGTAAAAAGTCCGTTTCCGCCACCACGCATAACCAATTCTTCAATTAGTTCAATGACCGACCGCATCGCGGTGGGCGCCTGAGGGTGTCCCCAAATCAAGGAGCAACCGAAATTGTTGAAATCCTCCACCCGCACACCGGTATCCCGAGCAAAGATGATGTCATTCACTGCAAAAGGGTTGTGAGTTTTAATCACATCTATGTCCTCGAATGACAAATTAGCGTGCCGCAGAGCTGCACGGGCCGCATTGGTTGGTGCCTCCGGCATGTATGCGAGTTCCACCCGAGATTGCCCAGCACTCAAGATGCGGATCTGCACGGTGGAGTCCGCCGACAGCTCTCGGGTCCTGTCCAGACCCGAAACCACGATAGCCGCATTACCGTCTGCCGGATGAGTTTGCCCACCAAATGTGACTGTACCGCCCTCGACAACAGGCTTAAGCTGCGCAAGACCATCAGCCGTGGACTTAACCACTCCCTGATCGCCGTCAATTTCCTCTGCCTTTTTTCGGAATCGCGGGTCCGGAACGGCAAACGGTAAGTCCATATATTGCTTCTGAAATGCTTTGTCCTCCGATAAGGCCTCTTGGTATTGTGCATAACGCAGTAATACAACCTCATGTTGCTCGGCTGTTGAAATGGAGTGCTTTGCAGCAACATTCTCAGCCGTCTGCAACATCGAATGCTTACCGAGTGGATCACAGTTAAAGCTATCCAAGACAACATCCTCGGAGACACCGGTCCCACCGGTTACCGTCTGGGCCGGATAATAGGTGTGTGGACCGTTAGAGCAACGATCAGCAGTAGCGGCAAGCACAGTTTGGGCTAGGCCACTACTAATTTCCTGAGCGGCCATAAGTACGGCCCGAACACCTGATGCGCAGACTTGTGACACGGTGGGTCCTGGCGCCTGCGGTGCACCGAGCAAGCCCATAAACCAAGGTGTGCCGTAGAACGATTGATGTTGGTAAATACTGAGCCCGAGTACACCGGCGTCAAAAAACTTTGGGTCAATGCTGCGGCTAGCGAGCTCACGGCGAGCGACGTAGGCGGCAAACTTAACGGCATGGAGATGCTGCATCGATCCTTGCCAACGCGCAAACGGTGTAGACCAGTAACAACCATATGGAATTTCAACCTTTTCGAACATTGTCGCCCCCCATCTCCATCACTACATCACGCATTGCCATGTCGGCACGTTCTACAGCCTCCGCGATATCTTTCTCCGTAATAACAGTTGATAAAGCAATCATGCCCCGTGGCGCGATGAATAACCCATGATTCATGCAGGCAATATGAAATTTCTCAATCAACTCTCCATCCTCGCGGACGTTAGAAGACCGGGGAGCCGCTTCGCTGAAGTAGAGATTCAAACAGGACCCATGATGGTTTACCGACAAAGGCAATCCATGCTTGTTCGAAGCACGGATCAACCCCGCCTGTAGTAATCCCCGCAGCTGGTCCATCTGCTCGATACGCTTTACGGTTAGCTCCCGCAAGGATACCTCGCCCGCAGCCATTGTTACTGGGTTCCCGTTAAAAGTGCCGGTGTGAAAAATTTTCATGTCATAAGGATTAAAAATTTGTAGCAGTTCTGCGCGACCACCCACCGCACCGACAGGGAACCCTCCCCCAATGATCTTGCCCAGCATGGTCAGGTCTGGCTCAATACCAATGGCTCCCTGGCACCCGCCAACTGCGAATCGCAGGGTGAGCACTTCGTCGAGAACGAATAGTGCACCAACCTTGTGTGCGGCCGCCCTGACTTCGTGGAGAAAATCCGGTTCACCGCGAATGACCCCGCTAGCACCCAGTACCGGTTCTAGGAACACAGCCGCAATGTCATTTCCGTGTTCGCCCAGCACGGCCGCAAAGTCTGCTGGGTCATTGTAGGTTGCCAGGTGAGTAAGTGGCCCTTCCTTGCCAAAGAAACCAATTCCGAACTCGAGTGCCGACCCATGGTAGCCCCACCGTGCCATTAACAGTTTGTTTCTACCGGTAATGATCCGGGCAATGGTAAATGCGAGTACGCCAGCTTCGGACCCTGAATTCGTAAAGCGGACCTGCTCAATGGCAGGCACCCGATCGATGATCAGCTCAGCAAGGCGGTTCTGAGGTTCGTTAGCGGCAGCCCACCCGGTACCGTCGCTGATTTGTCTGCGCGCTGCCTCTACGATGGGAGGATATGCGTGTCCATGGACCATTGCCGTGTAATTATTGATCAGATCAAGATATTCATGACCATCGAGATCCCAAAAGCGAGGGCCCGTGCCACGCTTGATCGTGAGGGGGTAGGGTTCCCAGTAGGATGCCTGCCGCGACGTTCCACTCGGCATCAGATTAGTTGCCTTTTTGTATAAGTCAGCACTTGACCGGGTGCGCTCGAAATACGCTGCGCGAATCGCAGACATAAAGCCAGTTCCTCTACCAGTTATAGGCGCATCCCCTTGTGGCGACGCCTGAAGAAGCTCTCCGCTCGCGGACATGGCCACAGCTGATTTAATGAGCACTTACAAACAATATATCACTACAAAGATAAATATGTTGATATTCTTATTTTAATAGTCCATTATTTTGATATTTTATTGCTTATTTATAAATCTTTTTGAAATTATAATGCTAAATAATCTGGATAACACCGATCGTAAAATTCTGGTAAAGCTTCAAAAAGAAGGAAGGCTGCCCATCGTAGACCTAGCGCAGCAAGTCGGTCTGTCACCTTCGCCTTGCCTCAGACGGGTAAGACGACTGGAACAACAGGGTGTGATCAAAGGCTACGGCGCATACATTGATCACCATAAAGTAGACATGGATATCGTTGGTTATATCGAAGTCAACCTAGATCAAGCAGACGCAGAAGGTTTCCATGAGGCAGTACTGAAAGAACCTGCAATCGTTGAATGCTACGCGCTATCAGGTAGCTTTGACTGTCTTCTTAAGGTGGCGGTTTCGGATCTTGAGGCGTTTGGGAAACTAACAATGCAGGAAATTCTAAGATACCCCGGAGTGAAGAGTATTACTTCAAGTTTGATCCTGCGGTCTTTAAAAGAGCAAGTTGGATTCCCGATCCCTTAGGCTCGCCAGACTTATCGTGAATTCTATTTAAGAATGCCGCTCGATCTTTCTGGGATGGTAGTTACTAAAAAAGAAAGTATCCCTAGAAACAACCCGCCTGATAATCGGCAAATGCCTGACGAATTTCCTCCTCAGTATTCATCACGAAAGGCCCGTACCTCGCAACCGGCTCATTGCAAGGCCTCCCAGCTACCAAAATTATTCGGGCTCCAGTAGAGCCACCACTGAGATCAATATGTGAGCCGGAACCGAGGACAGCTAACTGGTTTTGCTTCGCCCTGGGAGATTTCAATCCCAGCTGGATGGAGCCTTCGTAAACGTATATGAAAGCGTTGTATTTTATTGGTAATGGAATCAGTACTGATTTGGCAGCCTCAAGCGTCAGGTCAAGAAAAATAGGATCGGTACTGATACCCTGGACGGGACCTGTAGCTCCACTAAATTCACCAGCTACGACACGTGCACGCACTCCTGGTTCTGGAACGACTTCAGGTATTTCTTGGGCTGGAATATCCTGATAGCGAGGCTCAGTTAATTTCTTGCTAGCCGGAAGGTTCACCCAGAGCTGGAACCCCCACATTAATCCGTTCTCCTGTTCGGGCAACTCTGAATGTACAATACCGCGCCCTGCTGTCATCCACTGCACACTACCCGGACCCAAGAGACCGCTGTTGCCCTTATTATCTGCATGCCTCATGCGACCGGCCAACATGTAAGTTACCGTTTCAAAACCACGGTGCGGGTGGTCAGGAAAACCCGCAATATAATCATTAGGGTCGTCAGATCTAATTTCATCCAGAAGAAGAAACGGATCTAGATAGGATAGCTCACTGGTTCCCAACAACCGAGTTAAATGAACCCCAGCACCGTCACTGGTCGCGTGACCATTAACAACCTTTACTATTTGCCGACCGTTTACATTATCTGATGTCATTACAATTTTTGGTTGAAGACTCGATAGCTGCCCAAGATAATTACAAAATAGACCGGCCTAACTATAGAAATATCCGCATCAGGGACTACGCATTCTGAGCGATATCTGGTTGCTGTCGCGCATATCCCGTCGCTTGCTCAAATGCGTAAGCCAACTGTAACACCTCAAAATCCCGATGTCGGCGGCCAACTATCTGCAGGCCAATTGGTAACCCATCAGGTGTGAACCCACAAGGTACGGAGATGGCGGGCAATCCAGTGCAAGTGATGGCATAACAAGTCGCCATCCAATCGATATAGGTTTCCATGGGAATACCATTGATCTCTCTTATCCAATCAATTTCCACTGAGAACGGCGCAACCTGGGAAACGGGCAGAACCAGAAAATCATATTTTTCCAGGAAGGATGCAACACGCCTGTAAAGTTCGGTGCGCTGGGCCTCTGCTTCAGCAATATCCCGACTTGTGAGATTGAGCCCTTGCTCTATATTCCAAACGACGGTGTCTTTGAGGAGACCCTGATGCTGTTTATATTCATCGCGTAAATTTGAAGCGTAACTAGCTGCTCGTAGCGTTTGAAAAATTTTATCCGCTCCCGAAAAATCTGGCTCGCCATTTTCTGTTCGACAACCAAGATCTTCAAATGTACTACGGGAAGCATTACAGACTTCATTAACTGCGGGCTCCACGCTATAGAGACCTAAATTCTCACTCCAAGCAATTGTCGTACCTTGAAAGTCCCTTGCTAAAGGACTGAGAAATTCATCTCCTGGTTCCAGGAGAGAAATAGGATCACGAAAATCGGGGCCTGCCATTACCGACATCAGCAAAGCCACATCAAGTACTGTCCTCGCCATGGGACCTTGTACCGGCAAGGTATTCCATGCCCGGGTGGCCAAGCGCGGTATTCGTCCTGGAGAAGGCCGAAACCCGACAACATTACAAAAACTTGCAGGATTGCGCAGGGAACCACCAAGATCACTCCCGTCAGCAAGAGGTACCATCCCGCAAGCCAAAGCTACCGCTGCACCACCACTACTTCCACCGCAGGTCTTGGAAAGATCATAGGGATTGCGCGTCACTCCAAAAACCTCGTTGTATGTCTGGGAACCCGCGCCGAATTCGGGTGTGTTGGTTTTGCCAATAATTATCGCGCCAGCTTTCTTCAGTCTCTCCACAAACAACTCATCGGTTTCAGGCACAAAATTTTTATAGATTGGAGAGCCGAAGGTTGTACGTATTCCGCTGGTCAGAGCCAAGTCTTTAACCGCAAAGGGAAATCCATGCAAAAGTCCTGGCACTTGTCCTTTATTGAGCAAGCTGTCTGCATTGCGAGCTTCTGTAAGCAACTCATGTCTAGGCCGTAGTGTTGGAATTGCATTGACCAGCGGATTCAACCGTTCAATCTGATCAAGAAAAAACTCCATGACCTCGACTGCAGTCACCTCTCGGCTGCGGAGCATGCGCGCCAATATATTCGCATCAACAAAGTTCAAATTGTTCAATTCTTGAGCTCTCGCTTCTCCGCCAGTCATACCACCCACCATTACCGCTGACAATCCTGACAAAAAACGCCGCCGTGACAAGTTTCTCTGTGGTTTTATAGTAGCTTCCACGGAACCAACAGGCCCTCCCCCTCTCCCATCTAAGGTATATCTGGTAGCTCGCCTAAGAGAGTAAAAATCTCTGAAGTCTCTGGAAAGCGGTTTTCCTTATGTTTAGAGAATATCAGCTGACCATTTGCAACAACGTCAAACACCCCGCCCCCACCCCTGATGAGCTCAATATCGGCCCCAAGTTGGCCTGCGAGCTCAGCCTCCAAACTGGAAGCCCTAGGTAGGTAATTTCACTTTTCACAGTATTTGATCAAAATCTTCATATAGATCTTCTCTCGTCTTCCCTAACCTTAACTCTGCGCAAGTAGAAAAACCAACTAACTAAACTCACCATTTATTCCAGTTTAATTTCAATGCACACCACTCCTAACCATTAGCGGCGGTGGACACCTAATCCGAGTCGGGGCCTCGGGGCCCACCAAAGTGCCTAGAACTATTTCCCTCGGCTGATTTAAGCGGCATTGTATGCTTATATAATACAAACACAGCAATCCCCACCAGCAAAGGTATTGGATTGAGTATTGTAATGGCGCCCAGCACAGAGCCGAGTATCAAAAATGCCTCGATAAGCCCATGTATTCCAGGAAATTTCCTGGAGCGCCCAACTAGAGTACCGCAAGAAATACACCGGACAACAAAGAGTAAACTCAGAAACCTATTAATACTCTGCTCTGAACAGGCTGGACAAATACATTTCAAAACACTCATAGTCGCGTATGATGTCACCTGAAAACAAGCAAGCCAAACAAAATAGTTATAATGATGCGGTCCTAACTGTGATTAAGTGGGGCCTACTCAGATAACTTGAGACTTGCCGCTCATAGGAAAAATTGATGTTTTGGTTTTTTTGGGAGCAAAGTACATGACATTGTGGAAAATTATTTCAGTATCAACCATCTCGGCAATACTGCTATTGGGATCAATTTTTGCTAACGCCCAAGGAGTTGCAGATCAATTAACTGACAGTATGACTTCAGGCATTAATCTCGCTGCCTTAAGCTTTCTGATCTCAACTGGATCATACCTTATGGCCATCTACATCCTTTCGAAAGTACTGAAACGGTTTGTTTAAAAAAATTTCCAAGCCAATCAATTTCATAAATGCATGCTCTTCTTTGTCTTTGAAAGAAACTTAACCAGTCAGGCTTTACTTTTCGCACTTAAAGGAACGGTGCCAACGTAACAGAAAACACTAAAGGAGAGGGAGTTGGCTACCGGATCTATGCCACTGAGTCAGAGGCGCCGAAGACGGCATTGATTTTGGGGCGGATTAGGAAGACTCGGCCAAGCTAAAGCATAAGCACCGTTACTTCTCGGTCAGAACGATAGACTCTTCCACCAGCTCAATAGCACATTCCTTTTCTTCTCTTTCTCTTTGCTCATCCGAAGACAGCAGATGTTATCACCGCTGGTATTGTTGTGGTGGGTGTTATGTTGGTGAGAACAGACTCGTCATCAAGGCAGTCAGCGTCAATACACTCACAATAAGACACCATTCCACGGCAACGGATCGGCGAAATGAAATCAGAGAGGCGCCCCTTCCGGCCGCGATCGCTGGACTAAAGCGCCATTTGTTAAGGGCAGCGAGACCCATCAGCAAACCGAATCCTGCCACCTTAGCGACGAGTGAGAGGCCGTATGCCGTCCACAGATTGTTCAGCTCCTCCAATAGGAAAATCGACATTACCAATCCGGCGATGAAGATAATTGGCACCAGCCATGCAGCGATCGACGAAAACTCCTCTATAACTAATGCAATCTCCTTGGCTGACTCTCGTGCCGATGCCATATAGAGAGGTAGGAGAGCACCAAACCAAAAAGCGATGATCAGCAAATGGATGACTAATAACGCGACTAAAACCCAGCGTTGATCGTGCGCGGCCGTGTGCCCCATTACCCCAAAGGAAACAACAACGAGCGTCGCACCAATAAGGCTGACTGCCTCTCCCAAACGATTCAGCTTTAACAATCCGAGTACCAGCATCACGAGCCCAAGGATCCTGATAGCGTTTGTCGCGCCAACGTCTGAGGTCAAGAGCATTACCTGCAAAGAACCATCGAACATCCCGGAAAAAGACCCTGTCATTCGTGCGGGCTGCATCAAATGATGGGCGACCGTAAAAAATCCACCCACGACTGCAACATCTGTGCCAAGCGAACGAACGGCGTTCGTGGATCTTACGAGGCTCCCTCCGAAAAGCCACAGAAACATTGCCACGCCAGCCGCCTGCAAGACAGTTACAAAACTGACAGCGCGCAAGCCGATTGCAACAATATCAACCATCACGCTCCAAAAGCATTTCAACCATCGGCTGGCTAATACTTCTAGGCGTCGGCAACAGTGAAACGGAATTCGCCCGAGACGATGTGGGTATCTGCCCCGACAGCACGCCAACTCACGATGTACTCTCCGGGTGATAGGTCTGAAACACCGACCGCAAACCGTTCGTCTGGCTCACCCGGCAATTCCAACGCTTGTTCTGCGCCTCCGCCTTCACGAATAGACACCGCCGTTAGTGTGACAGCCTCGGAAAAACCTAAAACGATCTCCTCCGGCGCAACTGTTACTACAACCCCATCAGCTGGAATAGACTCCGACAGATAAGTGTGCGCCTGGCCCTGGAGGGCGAACAGCCCAACAGTACTGAGTAAGACCAACTTTAATTTTCTCATACGAGTCTCCTATCCATAAGATTGCTACTTTGTAGTATCTGTATGTATACCCTTGCCCAACCAATTCTTCGCCATTCTCGTGTTCCTCAGTCAATATTGTCTAGAACCAAACCCGAAACCCAACGAAAAAGAGACTAATAATCAGCGATCGAAAAATACGGTGCGAAACCTCGAATAGAGAGGACTGCCCAATCCTCGTCACAAATATCACGAATACGCTAATGATTCGCATAGGCAATATACGTGGATTTTTCGATCGCTGAGCGCAAATTAGAGGCAAATGTCCTTAATTCGGTATCCTTCGAAAATGATAGTTAAAGGGTGTTCACAAAGAACGAGCATTTCCCCAAATAAGCTACAAACCCTCCACAACATGAGCGTATCGAATTGGGCCAAGATCAACCGCCTCCAGTCCCATGCCTTCGATAATTGCCACTACTGTATCTTTTGCACCTTGATCACTGCCCACCAAGGGTACGGTAACGGGACCACCTGAAGAAGCGGGATCGACCATCGTCTCCCAGCTCATCGTATTAAATGCCTTTACAACCTTGGCTTCGGGCACCATGGCCTGAATTATCTCTGCATTGGATGACGCAACGGCATAGTCTCGCAAACCATCGCTTGATATCACCCTTGGATTAGTAGGATCAATAACGATCTTGCCTGAAAGATCGCCCAGGTTGGGCAATACCTCCTGAACGGCATTCCATGGTACCGCGAGAACAACTATGTCGGCTTGGGCTGATGCTGTCGCTTGGTCTGTCGCCAAAGCATCATTACCAGTACGTAACAACAGTTCTCTTACTGCAGGTCGATCTGGGTTACGAGAGCCATATATAATTCGATGTCCCAATGCTGCAAATTCTGGTCCCAGCGCACTAGCCACTTTACCAGTACCAATCATTGCCACAGTCTCTGCGACTACCGGTGCCACACCAACACTTCCTATCGCAACAAGTGAGCTAATAATCAGTGCCAGAAAACTTCTAGAAAATAACATGACGTTCAATCCGATAGCTACCAGAGGAAAAGTCATTATGCCAAATGAGGTTACAGGAAAATAGAAACTCCCCAAAATCACCGCGGATCTTGGGCTCAAAGGTAACATCAGTTCTAAATATAAATACCCCTAGGTAAACTAGGTGTACTAGTGCTGAGTAGAATTTGATATCCATGAATCACACCCACCACGCTGGCATAGAAAACGACAGGCGATTACTTGCCGCTGTTAGCGTCAATGTCTTATTAACACTGGCACAAGTGATTGGGGGAATCATTTCGGGTAGCTTATCTTTGATTGCTGATGCCCTTCACAACTTTAGTGACGCCGCATCCTTGGGTATTGCGCTGTTCGCACGAAAAATTAGTCGTAAACCCCCTGATGAATTCAAAACTTTCGGTTACAAACGAGCCGAAATTGTTGCTGCCCTTATAAACCTTACTCTATTAGTTGTTATTAGTCTCTACTTAATCTATGAAGCGGCTTGGAGGCTGCTAGAACCGCAAACAATAACAGCCTGGATTGTTATTTTTGTGGCTACTGTTGCTTTAATTGTGGATACCTTTACCGCGTTAATTACCTACAGCATGTCAAAAGGTAGTATGAATATGAAGGCGGCATTTCTACACAATCTCTCAGATGCCTTAGTTTCAGTCGGAGTAATTATTTCTGGTGGGTTAATCCTACTCTACAGTTGGTACTGGGTAGACACATTGTTGACGTTTGCGATTGCTGGTTTTGTGCTGTGGCAGGGCTTACTTATGCTGCCAAAAACCATCCATTTACTAATGGAAGGTACTCCAGAAAACTTATCCATAGAAACCATTAAAAAAAGACTAGAAACTGAAGATGGTGTACAAAATGTCCACCACATTCATCTTTGGCATTTGGATGAGAGTCGCATCGCCCTGGAGGCTCATGTTGTGGTCACCGCACAGAACTTGGAGGATGTCGAGATCCTTAAAGGAGCTCTAAAACAAATGCTAAAGGAAGATTTTGCGATCAGTCACTCCACCCTAGAATTTGAAGCCTCGACAGGTGGCAGTTGCGCTGAAACTAGCGCTTAAGTATTTATGAGATGATAGGACCGCGAGTGCCGTATATATACAATTTGTGTAATATCTTTCAACGAAATCAAAAAACGGAGCAGAGCCGTGTACGAAAAATTTCTTAGTATTGCTACCCTTGCGACAATATTTATTTTGCCTGTGACAACAAACGCTCAAGGAGGCTTTCTGCTTGGCACAGAAACCATTGCGGACTCGGACTTTCCGGTTGCGTATTACATGGTTGAGACCGTTGATGGTCTTTACGTTCCCGTGGGTTTACGCAAGCCCAGCGGTAGCGGTCCATTTCCTATTGTTGTTTTCGCTTCCGGCAATGGCGGGGGTGGCCTGGGTTGGGTAAAAAACTCAAGTCATAACAGGGGCTGGACCCTGGACCGCTTCCTTGATGCCGGTTATGCAGTGGTTTGGATGCGCTACCGCGCGGAAGTTGAACTCGGATTCAACAAAAATGAGCGGCTAATTAAGGGTGGCCGACAGGGCATGCAAATGTTCAACCGTGGGCCCCTCGAGATCGATGACGAAATTTCAATTGTTGAATTCTTGAAGACCCTGCCTTTTGTAAATCCGAATCAGGTTGTCCATGTGGGTATGAGTCACGGCGGAGAGATGGCCATGAAGATTACCTCCCAATACCACGGACTAGCAGCTGCTGTCGCTAATGAGCCCGCCTCCCATGAATTTCTCGGCCTCACTCCGGACGAAACAGCGTTCATCACTGAAGACACTGGGATGTGGAACATTGAAGAAATGCAGATGCGCGATGCTGAAGCAACCCGTAACCGGATTAATCTGGATCTCGCACTGGAACGCGTAAGTACAATTACCACACCGATCCTCGTACATGGTCGCCATGATGATCACCTGCAGGGTATCTTCCGCCTCACCTACGAAGTATTAACCGAGGCGGGCAAAGAAACCGCCTGGAAATCCTATGATCATGATGCACACGGGTTCATATATGTAAGCCGAAACGAGGATGGTCAATACCGCCCGGATCCAATTCAAGTTGAAGTGGTGGAAGACACTATCGCGTGGCTTGATAATCAACTAAAAACTAAATAAATGAAAAAATAGCCGGAGGGATACTCTCTAGTGCTCTACTGGAACAGAAAAATTACTTTCAGCTGGTTTCCAGAGGAAAATTAGATGTAGGTTTTTGTTTTACATGTTGCGCCCGTAGCTCAGTTGGATAGAGTGTGCGGCTACGAACCGCAAGGTCGGGAGTTCGAATCTCTCCGGGCGCGCCAACTGAAGCAGGATGTCCCACATATATTGTTGTTTCATGCGCTGCGCATTTCCTATTTAGATACAGACATGAGGCATAGGAGACTACCCATGACCAAGGTTCAATACGCATTCATCGCCCTAGCGTTAGCTGCAACGGCTTGCTCGCCGCCCGCCCCCGAAACAACGCAACCAGAAACCGCTGCGTCCTCCGTCCTCGGAGATGCCTCGGCAGTGGCTTCGGCCGCTGCGCCCGGCGTCACCATCACGAGTGGGGAGTTCAATACCAGCGGTGACCAATACGAGGTCACCGGTACGTTGCCAAACGGCGATGAGATTGAGATTGATATGGTGCAGTCGAACGGAGCATGGACGGCGATTGAGATCCAACGTGATGTCGCGTGGTCATCCGTACCGGAGTTGGTCCGCGCCACGGCTGCCGCCGCGCCGGATCTGTTCGAACCGATCCGCGTCATTGAAAGCACACAGACTGCAGACGGCTCGATTGTCTATGAATTGTTCCGGGCAGCTGAGGATGGAGTTCCTTCTAGAGGGCCGGACATGGAAGTGCGCTGGCATGAAGGAAAAGCAGAAGTGATTCCTTGAAAATCGATACACACATCGTTTGGATAGACCTGAAAAGTAAAGCTTGAGCTAATCAAGCCATTGATAGTAAACCTCTCAGGATGGTGAACCATAAAAAGAGCATGGTCATGCACTAACCTTCGCTTGTTCACGTGGTACTTTGTTCTGCTTTGTGTGGCTGTCTCCATCGGGGGTGGCAGTGGTAGATCAACACCGGCTCCAACACCAACACCTATCAATCAACCACCAATTTTTTCAAACTTGATTGCAACTATTGACCGTCTGTGACAAGAAAATCCCAGTGACTCCCTGCATTTTCTAGGATCAAAGGCAGATCCCCTCCAAGAAGATAGCCTTGCTTGATCAGAGTTAGTGCTGCCTCAGTGACGAGTCCTAAATAATGCTGGCGATTCTCGTACCGGGCGTCGATCGGGAGCCGCACATCCCCGCCTTTCTCCCGTTCAGATTGTGTCCTTGGGAAGGGCATATAAGAACCCTGGCTCGCGATAGGACTGTAGGGATTCCATCCTGTGTAGGTGGCCAGGGGTACCGCAAGATCCGGGCTTTGCAAACCAGCCAGTTCGTTCCCGGAATCATCCACCTGCGGTACTAGAAACGGAAAAACTGACAGGATGCTTGGCGGCTCCCTAGTAATGATACCGTTTGCCTCAAATTGGCTCCCATAATCGAGCCGGTAGGCTCTACTGACATCTCTTGGTAGAACAATTCCTCTGATATTCGGAAACTGCACTTGCTCAAGAGGGACTAAGGTGCCGTCAGAAATTCTCGGATAACGGCTTGGTGGCGGCAAAATGCCAGGATCAACAATCCAGTTATTCATCGAAACCAATAGTGATCGGAGAAACCACCTGTAATCGTTCGGATTCCCTATGTGTAAACTTTGCGGGCGCACTCTTGGTAGCTGTGCCGGCACATGTTGCGTCCCTGCGAAAAGATAGATACGGGATGTTTCCGCATGCTGGACATCTTGAGCGCCATCCACACTGGTATGAATCAAAGCCGTCGGTAACCGCCAATATTCGGTCGAGGAGTTCGTATAAAACACTTTTGGGATGGTCTCCGGGTTCAATCCCTCCAGCAAACCGTCTTTCAAGCCGGTAACTGGATCAATCTGCGCCACATCGGAAAAAGGAAACTGGTCCCCGGGATAAAAATAGCTCCTGTCGATGGCACGGGATGGCTGAGCAAAACGATGGTTAAAGCTTCCGCGAGCATTCGACCCTGTGTGTGCGATAAGGCCATCAAAGACCTTTCTGTGCTGCTCGTCCTCATTGAAACCGTCCCGCAGAAAAGTGCGCAAATAGCGACCACTTTGCGAATCCCCAAATGCTATGGCTCGATTGATGCTGCCCGCAGGAACCGAAAGCGGATCAGCTGACTCATATTTGAGTCGGGAAACAAAATCACGCATAGCGGCTAGCCCAAGTCCAGCAATTGGTGGGTCCTCAGAGACAAAAACCACCTCGTAAATCTTCTGAGGTTCAAAGCCACTCGAAAGATAAACGCTTGTAGAATCTGCGACCATCCGGCCATCTTCCAGCCGTCCAAATTGCCATTGGTCCCTGCCTATGACCATCCGATTACCCGATGCTGCGTCCCGGATCGTAAGTACGTTACGAGGATCACTCGGATCCGCTACCCGGTAGGCCACATGACCCCGATCACCTAGGGAATGATCGTGTACCAGCTCCTGAACCACGAAATCACTTCTGACAAGCCCACGAATTGGGGAGCCGTTTTCGGTTGCTACCGGGGTATAAACCCGCATCAAGCCCCTTTGATGAGGCACATCAAACTGCCAACCCACATACAACAGGGAAAATCCCTGATCTAACAAAAACCCGTCACCCATGTCCATCTCGGATTCAGGTTCCAGTTGGGCCGATGCAAAATTGTAATAGTGGAGCACTCGTTTTCTGCCCCGGTTCATGACGTCAACCAATACCGTTCCGTTACCAGCCTCGACATCCTTCGGCTTGATGAGGTAGAAGTCAGAGGAAAACTCCACCCGACCGAGCTCATTTAAGGGAGCATATTGAATATCGATGATAGATTCGTTGACGTTATTTCGGGGATCTACCTCAAAATAAACCCGGCCCACCAAACGTTCATACGGTCCTGCAAGACCGTAGGCCCGGCCTGCAGCTATATCACTCCTTGAGTGCACATCGATTCGAACAACCTCAGCCACTACTGCAGAGGACAGCAGAAAGACCAAGATAACAAACCAACCCTTAAAATATTGGGCGTACCGATGACCGGCATCAGAGCAAAGCCTGCGCATAACTCGATGATCCTATGACCAGATTGCAGCTGGTGATTCTAGCAGGGTCTGCTAGGGTCAATGGTAAAAACTGGCTACCGCAGACCATCCTAGACGCACACTGGCTAGGGTGTTAAAAAGTGCAAGGAGCAGCAAAAACTAAACAGGATGCTGCCATAGAAAAAGCTGCGGGAGCATAGATATGGGAATCGAAAAAAAGGCGGGCCAAAGTATCGTCACCGTTACAATCACCTTGTCACTCAGCTTAGGCTTCACTGAGATCTCTGGACAAGAAACAACCATTCAAATTGACAAGGATGACATCGGCGGTGTCGTTACTAGCTCAGAAGGACCGGAGGCCGGTGTCTGGGTAATTGCAGAAACCGATCAATTTCAGACCCGATTCTCCAAAATTGTAGTGACCGACGAAAATGGCCAGTATGTGATTCCAGATCTCCCGGACGCGGACTACGAGTTATGGGTCCGCGGCTACGGACTCGCGGACTCTTCAAAAATAACTGCAGAACCCGGAGAAATTGCGAACCTGACCGCAATAATTGCGCCTAGCGAAGCGGTGGCGGCTGAAGTGTATCCGGCAGCCTATTGGTACTCAATGATGAATCTGCCCGACCAAGCTGAAGTAGCTGACATTCCCGGTGGATTGAACAGGTATCTTGCGATCATGAAAAACCAATCCTGTGTAGGCTGCCACCAGCTCGGTCAATTGGCGACCCGGACTATCCCAGAGAATCTGGGTAAATTTGAATCGTCTGAGACTGCCTGGGTTCGACGCGTACAGTCAGGGCAAGCGGGGCATCAAATGATTCGGCCACTGGCCTCCGTACTGCGTGGCGTTCCTTTCAAATACCTCGCCAATTGGACCGATCGCATCGCGGCAGGAGAGCTGCCGCATTCCAAGCCGGAACGTCCTATCGGGCTTGAGCGCAACGTAGTCGTCACAGTCCGAGACTGGTCAGACCCGAAAGCCTATTTACACGATCTCTCAGGCACAGACAGACGGGATCCCACAGTCAATGGATATGGGCCTCTTTATGGATCACCAGAGCTCAGCACAGATTTCTTTCCAATACTTGATCCCGTAAAAAATGTATCGACGACTTTCGTTGCACCAGTACGCGACACGGATACCCCAACTACAAACAACGATCCAGTCCTCCAAGCCTCATCATACTGGGGAAATGAAGCAATTTGGGACAGCAAAGCTAATTCACATAATCCTATGCTCGATCACAGAGGGCTTGTGTGGTACACCGCGCGCATCCGTGACTCGGAAAATCCAAGCTTCTGTAGAGAGGGTTCCGAGCATCCCTCTGCCCAATTGACCCCAACAGAAAGCGCCGGGCGTCATCTTGCAGTACGCAATCCCACAACCGGTGAATACACCTTCGTCGATACATGTTATTCGACTCATCATCTGCAGTTTGCGGAGGATGATGATAATACGCTCTGGACCAGCGGCGGGAGGGATGTAGTCGGGTGGTTAAATACTGATATGTTTCTAAGAACAGGAGACGAAAAAAAATCCCAAGGGTGGACGGCATTAATTCTTGACACAAACGGTAACGGTAAGCGAGATGATTACGCAGAAGCCGATGAACCCATAGATCCAGATCTGGACAAACGCATCATTGCCGGTTACTACGCGATTATGCCCAACCCTGCGGACGGCTCAATATGGGGATCCACAAGCTTTGGCCATCCGGGTTCAGTCGTCCGTCTAAATCCAGGGTCAAATCCGCCGGAAACTGCACTCGCCGAGCTATACAATGTTCCACTCCCAGGATTTGCTTCACGGGGCGCTGACATCGACCGTAATGGTGTTATTTGGGTCTCACTCGGAAGTGGCCATCTCGGCCAGTTCGACCGAAAAAAATGCGAAGGACCACTAAACGGTCCTGCAGCCACAGGCGACCATTGCCCAGAGGGTTGGACCTTCCACCGATTCCCGGGCCCAGGCTTTCCCGGTCTGCCCGAATATAGTGTGGAATCCAGTTACTACACCTGGGTCGACCAGAGAAATACACTGGGACTTGGCGCTAATACCCCAATAGCAACCGGTAACCTGTTTGATGGCGTGCATGCTCTCGTGAATGATGAATTCGTCACCCTGCGCGTACCTTACCCCCTCGGGTTTTACAGCAAGGGCTTCGAAGGACGTATCGATGACCCTTCAATTGGGTGGAAAGGGCGCGGACTGTGGGTCCCGAGCGGCGACCGAACACCATGGCTCAAAGAAAATGGTGTAGGAAGTAAGCCTCTGGTCGTACACTTTCAAATGAGGCCAAGCCCACTCGCAAAATGACGGGCATGTAGAGATGTTCAACCGATCGCAATTTCTACCTACTGTAGGAATTGCGATCGTTCTGCCATCAAAATAGCGAAAAATGTGCGTGCTCCTGAAGGTACTTATCCACATGCATCCTGTAGTAGGAAAGTACTTGACGCGTCAACTCGCCTCCTCCCTCGGGAAACTCCACCATATGCCCATCGTCTACCCTAATGCTCAATACCGGCATAACCTCCCGAGTCGCACTTGTAACAAAACACTCGGTCGCGCTCGCCAGTTCACTAACCGTAATTTCGCATTCCCCCGTTTGAAGACCATTCTCAAGACAGGCCTTATGCACGGCAGCTTTAGTAATTCCCATGAGATTCCCAGTGCTCTGGGAGGGCGTGACCAACTTGCCATCGATAACAAAAAAGATGTTGCTGTTGGATGCCTCGGTAATAAATTCTGATGCGTTTAGCATCAGGCAATCATCAGCCCCAAATTCCCGTGCCTCTATTACGCCCAATACATTGTTTAGATAATTTCCTCCCTTAATATTGGGATCAAGCGCATTAATGGAATTTCGACGAGTCTCCGAAATTGCTACTGATAAGCCCCGACTGTAGAAATCCGAGCTCCAGGGAAGTAGCTCTCTTACAAGGATCACGTAACGAGTAGATAACGCCGGGCTTGGGAAGAGATCAATTGGGCCTTCGCCGCGGGTTACTACATAGCGCACGTATACATCCTGACCAAGATCAGGTGCGTATGTCATTTTAACAGTTTCTTTAATTTTCTGAGTTAGCTGCTTTTTAGAAAACCCAAGTTTCATATGGACTCGCTCTGCAGATCTTTGAAGACGATCCCAATGCTCATCAAAAAACAGTGGTATGCCTTGATAGGTTCTTAGAACTTCGTATATTGAATCACCGTAAAGGAAACCCCGGTCCATAACAGGCACCCGCGCATCGGCAGCGGACGTAATCAAACCATCTACATTGATTTTACTTTCAAACTTCTTCACTTTGCGATTCTTACTCCCTGAGTACCTAACATTACCTTGACGAAAAGACGCTGAAAATTCTAAGGATGCCGTCGAATCCGTGTCTGTTACCTCGGTAGGCTCATCCAAACAGCATTAGGTATTTATCAATTCGTGCAATAAATAGAAAGTCTACATTAATGAAATCTACGAACTAAGTGTGATCTCAAGGACGGCTCAAGATCCTGCCTCACCTGCACCAAATTATTTGTAGTGCTCAACGCACTCAACTGTGTGACCTCCAAGTCATCAAACCCGCAGGGATTGATTCGCTTGAACGGCTCTAGCTCCATATCTACATTGATTGCGAAACCATGGTATGAACAGTGACGACGCACCCTCAAGCCAACTGCAGCAAGCTTACGACCCTGCACATATACCCCCGGTGCATCACGACGTCCGTAGGCCTTAACCCCATAAGCAGATACGGTTTCTATTACAGCTCCCTCCAGGGCCTCAACTAAGGACCGAACGCCCATATTGAGTCGTTTAAGGTCGAGCATTACATAGACCACCAGTTGTCCTGGTCCGTGGTAGGTAACCTGCCCTCCCCGATCAATCCTGACAACGGGAATGTCTCCGGGCGAAAGAAGGTGAGATGGGTCCGCACTTAAACCAAGAGTAAAAACCTTGGGATGCTGTACAAACCAAACTTCATCTGCGGATCCGGGTAAGCGTTCATCGGTAAAGCGCTGCATCTTAGTCCAAACGTCCGGCAGCGGACGCAAACCCAAATCCCTGCCTACAAAAGGTTTCACAGCGACACTGCTAGACATTGATATGGGAAGGGTCTTCGTGGAATTCCCTGTTCACCGAAGCCAGAGGGTCAGCTCATCTTTCAGTCGGGTCCAGAAACTTCCCTGTTCAACTGGATCCAGGGTAATCAGAGGGACATCAAGCAATGTATCCTTACCCAGGGAAACCCGAATCTGGCCGACAGCTACCTCCCCGGCAAGGGGTGCAATGAGATCAGCCTCTACCTCTAGATCTGTTGACAAGGTGTCATAGCTTCCCCGAGGAATTGTGACAAAAAGATCCTCTGCAATGCCCAAAGCAGCCGTTTCTTGGTTTCCGCCCCATACCCGGGCACTGGTAATTTGCTCACCTGATGTATAAAGCCTATGGGTCTCATAAAATCGGAATCCGTAATTAAGCAAGGCTTGACTACCGCTAGCCCTCGCTTCCGCAGTTGGCATCCCCATAACGACTGAAATGAGTCGCATTCCAGAACGCTCGGCAGAAGTGACCAAACAGTAACCTGCGTCTTCCGTGTATCCTGTTTTCATGCCGTCTACGGATGTGTCCCGCCAGAGCAAAGAATTGCGGTTGTGTTGTGTGATTTCGTTGTAGGTGAATTCACGCTCTGAGTACCAAGAATAGTAATCAGGAAACTCTGTGACAATGGCTCGTGCAAGAATAGCCACGTCCCGAGCCGAAGTGTAATGGTCTAAAGAGGAAAGGCCAGTGGAGTTTCGGTAAGAAGTCCCCGTCATACCCAGTATCTGTGCATACTCATTCATGAGCACTGAAAAAGTATCTTCATCTCCCGCAATATGCTCCGCCAAAGCGACACTCGCATCATTACCGGATTGAATAATCATACCTCTTATTAAATCCTCAACCCGAACGCGGGTATTCACCTCAATAAACATTCGCGAACCTTCCGTTCTCCAAGCCTTTTCGCTCACGGTAACTTGATCATCTAAACCGATCTGCCCTTGATCAAGAGCATGAAAAACTACATAAGCCGTCATCAATTTTGTCAAGCTTGCTGGATCTAGCCTGAGATCTGGAGTACGTTCTGCCAACACTTTGCCGCTAGCAAAATCCAACAAAACAAAACTCTCTGCTCTTAGCTGGGGTGGTTGTGGTATAGGAATTTGGGCGACACTACCCGAGCACACAAACAAGGATAAAATAAAAACCCGAAATTGAATCACAAACCAAAATTTATGAGGGGAGCTTGTCATCTACAATCGACTCTCCTTCGCCATCTGTATGGCCTGTCCCAGCTGATAGATTGCTAGGGCATATTTGACACTTCGATTGTAACGAGTAATAACCCGAAAATTATGGTGCCCCACCCAGTACTCAAGTCCAGCTTCACCATCCAGAGCAAGCACGGTCGCAGGCGAGGACTCGGGCAACGTGGTCGAAAAAACATAGCCCATATCAGCTAGCGATCCAACTGTATCATTGAGATTCATGCTGTTGCTTGGCTCCGAACCTGACCAAGACGATGGACGTGTAGCCCAATCTACCACCGGAGCCCCCTCGATCCAGCCATGTACTTTGAAATAGTTGGCAATACTCCCGAGGATATCCTGCCAACTACCCCACAAATCACGCTGTCCATCACCGTCTCCGTCAACCGCATAAGCCCGATAACTTGAAGGAATAAATTGACCCGCACCCATTGCGCCAGCATATGAGCCAAGCAACTCATCTGGTTCGACTCCCTCTTCTCGAATCAGTAAAAAAAATGCTTCAAGCTCAGAGGTAAAAAAAGACGAACGGGGCGGATAGGCAAAAGCCAGAGTGGCAAGAGAATCCAACACGCGATAGCGTCCGGTACGCTGCCCGAAAAAGCTCTCAATACCAAGAATTGCGAGTAATAGTTCCGGCTCAACGCCATAGTTTGCGCTAGCTTCTTGAATTTCTTCATTGTGAGCAGACCAAAACTCAACTGCCGCGTTGATCCGTGCTTCGCTCAAGAACAGTTGTTGGTATTCATGCCAGGTAAGCACTCGCTCCGCAGGCCTTGAGATTGCCTCCAATACCCCTTGGTTAATGCTTGCATTACCAAGAACTTCCGCTAAAACCTCACGATCAAAATTATGATCAGACACCATATGATCGATGAACGCCTCGCGAGCAAGGCGAACGGCCTCATCGTCTACCTCAACGGTTCTTCCGGCTACAATCAAACTGAAAAAAACTACAACCCCAACAACAATCTTCCGAGTCTTCCTATTCATGGTGCTAATAACTTTCTGTGTCCATTAATCGCAGCCAGCATACCGAATCCTACCATCAGGGTCACCATGGAGGTGCCCCCCGCGCTCACGAGTGGTAGCGGAACACCAACCACCGGCAGTAAGCCGCATACCATACCGGCATTAACAAAGACATAGAAAAAAAATGTCAAACTCAACCCACCGGCTAACAGTCGTGTGAACGTGTCCTGAGCCTGGGAAGAAATGTAGAGCCCTCGCGCAACCAAGGCCAAATAAAGAATCAGCAAGAACAATAACCCCAGTAAGCCGAATTCCTCTCCCATGACAGCAAAAATAAAATCGGTGGAACTTTCTGGTAGAAATTCTAGATGTGCCTGAGTTCCGTTCAACCAGCCCTTTCCAAAAAGCCCACCCGAACCCAGAGCAATTTTGGACTGGATAATGTTATAGCCTGCGCCCAAAGGATCAGATTCAGGATTAAAAAAAGTAAATACTCGGGAACGTTGATAAGGCAGCATGTAGTTCCATAATAAAGGCACCGATACAGCAGCAGCAAAAACTGCGCCCAAAAGTACCCGGAGACCGATTCCTGCCAACACAATAGTCAAAGTCCCTGCCGCTAACACCAACACAGCGGTTCCAAGGTCCGGTTGGTCTGCGATTATCAGCGTGGGTACCAACACTATTGAAAGTAAAACAAGAAGCTGACCAAGAGTAGGCGGCAAACGCCTCTCACTCATAAACCATGCTACTGCCATGGGTACAGCTAACTTCATAAGCTCTGAAGGCTGAAACTGAAAGACACCGAAATCCAGCCAACGATTTGCACCCTGGCTAGCAGAGCCCATGGCCATTAATAACAAAAGTAACCCCAATGCCAAACAGAAAATCCAAGGTGCCCAAAGCCTAAGAGAATCAGGAGAAACTTGAGAAGCCATAAGAAAAGCAATAAACGCAACCGCAAAACGCACGGATTGTCGAGCCAGAAGTGCATCGCTTTCATTGGTTGCGCTGTAAAGGACAACCAAACCAATACAACAAACTGTCACTGTCAACAGTAATAGCGATGGGTCTATAACTACCCGACTTAAGCCTAAGGATTTCGGCGAAATACCCAAATTTGACTTAAATGTCACGGCTGCCTGGGAGCACGATCCACCCCAAGTAGAAAGGCATCTAGCATTTTCCGGGCAACTGTTGCAGCGGTCCCACTATTGCCACCGTTTTCTACCACTACAGCCACTGCAATTTCGGGGTCCTCGGCAGGTGCAAACGCAACAAATAAAGCATGGTCACGTAATCGTTCATCAATGCTTTCCTCGTCATATTCCTCTTCCTGCGCCAAGGAAAAGACCTGCGCAGTTCCCGTCTTCCCAGCAACACGATAGGGCGTGCCCAGCATAGCATTGTGCCCAGTACCAGCAGTCTCTTCCGTTACTCCAAGCATTGCCTGATGAATTTTCTGATAATATTCAGACTCAACATCTGCTGGACCTTTGAGTTCCTCAGGCTCAAACCAGACGCTCTGCCCATTGACGCCCTCCTGGGTCCCGATCACAAGCCGCGGCTTGAATCTCTTTCCATGCGTGCCCAAAACTGCGCTTGCGTGAGCAAGTTGTAGAGGGGTCACAAGTGCAAAGCCTTGGCCAATGCCAGTAATCAATGTTTCTCCTGGGAACCAAACTTGATCCTCTCTCCGTGAAAAATTTTTTTTCTTCCATTCTCTAGAAGGCACAATACCGCGCCCCTCCCCCACGACATCAAGACCGGTGGTGGAGCCAAAACCGAAATTTTCTAAAGACTCACCCAGGCGATCAATTCCTAGACTTAAGGCCACCTGATAGAAAAAAACATCACAAGATTGAACAAGAGCATCATGCAGATCCATGGGTCCATGACCCTCGATTTTCCAGTCACGATATCGGTGTGTATCCCCCGGCAAACTGAAAAACCCTGGACACATCTCGCGATGTACCGGATCAATTGCCTTTTCTTTAAGGGCTGCAATTCCAAAAAACGGTTTTACCGTAGACCCAGGTGGGTAAGTACCGGCGATAGCTCGATTGAATAAAGGATGATCAGGATCGCTATCTAATATAGTGAAATCAGCGCGGCTCAGACCTACAGTAAATCGATTAGGATCAAAGGAAGGCACACTAACCAGTGTTAATACATCACCAGTTTTTGGTTCTATGGCAATCGCAGCACCCCGAAATCCAACCATTGCCTCTTGCGCAACTAACTGCAACCTGACATCTAAACCCAATATCAAATTGTCTCCAGGGACTGGCCATTTTGTTTCCAGATTATTTTGGCTGAGTTCTGTGGTTGACTCCAGTCTGCTAGATGTTGGATCCAGCAGTATACGACCTTGGGCATTTACCACTTGCTGACGATAGCCAACTTCGCCATGAAGAGATTGCTCATAGCTTCGCTCAATGCCGCTTCTACCAATTTGAGATGTCCCTGCATAGTTGCTGCGATCAATCCTTTTTAAATCTTCCGGGCTGATGCTTCCCACATACCCAATGGTATGGGCGCCAATCGCTCCAAAGGGGTAATACCTAATTAGACCCTCTTGAATATCAACCCCAGGAAACTGATGTCTACGAACTGCAAACCGTGAGGCATCTGCTTCGCTCAAATTGCGCAACTGAACTCGTTCAAAATCCCTCCGTGACCGCACAAGGTCAATTATTTCTTGATGCTCAATAAAATTTGTGAGGCCCAAGGCCTCTAATCCAACGAGGGTATTTTCGAGGTCTTCTATCTCCTCTGGAATCATGACCAACTGCCAAGTCGGAAGATTTTCTGCCAGAAGTACCCCATTGCGATCAAACACTAAACCTCGAGTAGGAGGTAGGGGCTCAATACGCAACCGGTTTCCTTGGGACAGTTCACTGAAACGCTGATAATCTATGATCTGCAACTGAATCAGACGCCCAATCAACAAGACCATTAGCATTAAAACGAAAAAAGCGGCAATCATTAGTCGCGAAAGAAACAGCCGTGTCTCACTTTGATGGTCCTTGAGCAGAATATTAGAATCCATTCCTAAATTTCCCTTTCCTTGGCACCCAGCAATCTACCCATAGAAACAAAAACTAACGGCCATAACAATGCGCCGATTGCAACAGGCGCCCAACGATCTACGGCTGGAACTGTGCGGGCTGCTACTCCATCAGCCCAGAATAAAAGAAATTTGTAGAGTGCTAGTAATACCAATATGGTTACACTCATTTGCCAGATTGGAAATACCCGAATCCGAAGATGAAAATGGCGAGCAATGTAGGTTACAGCCAAAAGAGCCAGCGCATGTTGCCCAAGCAAAGAGCCATATAAAGTATCCAAGACTAAACCCAGCCAGAAAGCGGTTAAAAACCCAAAATGGCCTGGTTTAAATAATGACCAATAGACCAGTACTATAGCCACCCAATCAGGGCGAAGGAACACAATAACCTCGGGCAGCGGTAGGATAGAAAGCAAAAGTGCAATAATTAGGGTACCCAAAGGTAGAAGGGTTTCTGACCAAGAGCTTCCCATTATTGAACTTCCACCGCAAGGTCAGTAACTTTCTGAGAATCCTCAGCCGTCCAGACCAACATAACTTCACGATCATGATCCAACTCTGACACGGGCTCTGCAAACACCTCAGCAAAAAACTGTCCAGGCTGAGGTATCACCTGAAGCACACGGGCCACTGGATAACCAGAGGGAAATACACCACCAAGCCCCGAAGAAACCAACAAATCGTTCACCTGAATATCAGCGCTGTTTGTAAGATAAGGTAATCGCAATCTCTTAGAATCGCCTGTGCCTACAACGAAAGTGCGCAACCCGTTGCGAACCACGCTCACTGGTACAGAATGATCTGCATCACTAATGAGTACAACCTCTGCTGAAAAAGGATCTGCTCGCACAATTTGGCCGACGACGCCATCAGCATCCAAAAGTGCCTGGCCCACATAAACACTATTATTGGTACCACGATTGATAATAAAACGCTGGCGGTAAGGATTTAGATCTACAGAAAGTATCTCAGCGATTAATACCCGCTCCTCGACCCGAGCACTTGAATCAAGCATGGCGCGCAACCGAACATTCTCAGCCTCAAGAGTAGCAAGTCGCTGAAGACGAACACTTGCATTAAGTAGTGCTGAGTTGAGACGTTGATTTTCTGCCAGCATCGCTGAACGAGTTTCGAGATTGCTACTGGCCCAGCTCCAAGTTTTAAATGGCAAATCAACCAGAGTTCGCACTGGATATACCACTATACTAAGCGTCTGCCTAACTAAAGACAGATGATCCTTCTGGTAATCAACAAACATAAGAGTAAGGCAAATTATTACCAGCCCCAGAAAACGCAGCCCGAGGTAAACCTGCCCATGCTCAAGGCTACCGCTAGATTCTCCTGGGGAACTCATCGCGTATGCCTACTCCCTTGAATCTAAGCGCTTCTCAATTGATCACTCTACGTCAAAAGCGCCTGGACCATACTGATCTAAAAGTTCTAGCACGCGACCGCCACCCCTAGCCACACAAGTGAGAGGCTCATCGGCCACTACTACAGGTAAACCGGTTTCTTCAGTTAATAGCTTTTCTATGTCTGTCAACAATGAGCTGCCTCCGGTCAATACGATTCCACGTTCCGCCACGTCTGCGCCAAGCTCCGGAGGAGTTTGTTCCAGTGCAGTCTTCACAGCTCCAACGATGCCCTGCAGAGGCTCTGAGAGTGCCTCCAAAATCTCATTGCTGTTTAGAGTAAAACTCCGCGGGATGCCCTCAGCAAGGTTTCTGCCTTTCACGGAGATCTCCCTAACATCTCGCCCAGGATACGCAGATCCCACCTCGTGTTTAATACGTTCAGCCGTAGCTTCGCCGATCAGAATACCGTAGTTGCGTCTAACATAAGCGATAATTGACTCATCAAAGCGATCCCCTCCAATGCGAACTGAAGCCGCATAAACAATGCCGTTCAAAGAAATCACTGCAACCTCCGACGTGCCACCGCCGATATCCAATACCATGGAGCCGCGGGCTTCATGCACAGGCATACCTGCACCTATCGCTGCCGCCATAGGCTCCTCCACCAAATAGACCCTGCGGGCCCCTGCGCCAGCTGCAGATTCACGAATAGCGCGTCTCTCAACCTGGGTAGAACCATAAGGCACGCACACCAATACTCGGGGGCTGGGCCTGAAATAACGTCCACCGTGGGCTTTCTTTATGAAATGCTGCAACATCTTCTCGGTAATCGTGAAATCTGCTATAACGCCGTCTTTCAGGGGCCGAATAGCTGTAATGTTTCCAGGTGTGCGGCCTAGCATATTCTTCGCATCTGTCCCCACAGCCTCTAAAACCTTACCTCCTCTAACAGAACCATTCTCACGAACAGCCACCACAGATGGCTCTGCCAGAACAATACCTCTACCTCGAACGTATATCAGTGTATTGGCGGTGCCCAGATCGATGGACATGTCATTCGAAAAATGGCCGAGAAAATTCTTGAGCATTGGAGCGTAAGACCGCTAATAAAAAAAAGTTAGTCACTTTAGCAATGGGTAGGACAATGGGCAAGACGAGGTGTATAGTTATCGTGCATTGACCTACGGCAGACATTGTGTCACTCACCCGAGAAGACGTTCAAAAACTTTGTGTACTTGCTCGACTGGAGATCACGCCTGACGAGATGGCGGATGTCTTGACGAAACTTTCAGACATAGTAGATCTGGTAAGTCAACTGGAAGCTGAAGATACCACTGATGTGGTCCCGATGGCGCATCCTCTGGATCAGACACAGAAACTGCGCCCCGACCAAATAACCGAGACAGACAAACACCAGCTTTACCAGAAAAATGCGCCATTAGTTGAGGAAGACCTCTACCTTGTACCCAAGGTCATCGAATAATTCAGAGATGGAAAAAGAAATTAATAAAAAAACCCTCACCCAGCTAGCTGAAGGCCTAAGGCAGGGCCAGTTTTCCTCTGAAGAATTGACCCAATACTATCTAGAACGCATTGATCTGTTTGATGAGAAAATAAATGCCTTTATCACTGTCACTCGTGAGGAGGCAATTCAACAGGCTCGTGCAGCAGACAAAGCACTTGCTGCAGGAAAATCAGGGGCACTCACGGGTGTACCCATCGCCCACAAGGATATATTTTGCACCCGTGGCATTAAAACTTCCTGTGGATCTAAGATGCTCGATAACTTCATATCACCTTACGACGCTACAGTGGTTAAACGACTTAAAGATGCCGGCGCTATCATGATTGGCAAAACTAATATGGACGAATTCGCTATGGGCTCATCTAATGAGACGAGCTTTTATGGTCCGGTGCACAACCCATGGGACCATGACCGAGTACCTGGAGGCTCTTCCGGCGGCTCTGCAGCGGCAGTAGCAAGCAAATTGGTAAGTGCGGCTACTGGCACAGATACAGGGGGCTCAATTCGTCAGCCCGCGGCATTTTCTGGTGTCACTGGACTAAAGCCCACTTATGGGCGGGTCTCTCGCTACGGCATGGTAGCTTTCGCTTCAAGTCTGGACCAGGCTGGCACACTTACCCAAACAGCAGAGGATGCTGCATTACTCCTAGAATCCATGGCAGGTTTTGATAGCCGGGACTCCACTTCATTAAATGAGCCAGTGCCTGCCTACCATGATGCGATACATGAGCCTTGGCAAAATCTTACTATCGGCATACCTGACAATTTTTTTGATGAAGGACTAGATCCTGACAATGCTCAAGCAGTAAAGAATGCACTCAAAGTCTTTGAGAAACTTGGAGCTAAAATTAAAGATGTACACTTGGATCATCTAGATCTCTCGGTCCCAGTTTACTATGTGGTAGCGCCTGCAGAAGCATCATCAAACCTGTCACGGTTTGATGGGATCCGGTTCGGTCACCGATCCAAAAATGTCAAAAATCTTAACGAATTCTACATGCAAACACGTGGCGAAGGTTTTGGTGCAGAGGTTAAGCGGCGGATTCTCACCGGCACCTACGTACTATCCGCCGGTTATTATGATGCCTACTACCTGCAAGCCCAAAAGGTTCGCAAACTCATAAGTAATGAATTCATGCGCATTTTTTCTGAAGTCGATTTGCTTGCGGGTCCAACCACTCCGACCCCAGCATTCAAGATCGGCCAAAAAACAGAAAACCCAGTCGAGATGTATTTGAATGACATCTATACCATAGGTGCACCTCTTGCGGGGCTACCTGCGTTGTCTGTGCCCTGTGGTTTAGTACAAGGGCTACCTGTTGGTCTGCAATTAATCGCCACTCATCTCGATGAGGCGCGACTTCTAAAAGCAGCCCACTACTTCCAAAAAGAAACGGACTGGCATCTACATCTACCGCCCGGGTACGACGAATAGGAGCGTTAATATGGAATGGGAAGTGGTTGTTGGACTGGAAATTCACGCTCAGCTTTCCACCGAGAGCAAAATTTTCTCAGGATCATCAACCCATTACGGCGCACCAGCTAACACACAGGCCAACTTAGTGGACCTAGGTTACCCAGGGGTACTACCAGTACTTAATCAACAGGCAGTGCATATGGCAATAAAATTCGGCCTTGCCACTCAGAGTGAGATATCAGCTCGCTCAGTATTTGCCCGCAAAAACTACTTTTATCCAGATCTACCAAAGGGGTATCAAATTAGTCAATACGAATTACCTATCGTGAGAGGCGGACATATTAATATTTCACTAGACGATGGTAGCAGCAAAACCATAAGAATCACACGGGCTCATCTTGAAGAAGATGCGGGAAAAAGCTTGCATGACGACTTCCATGGGCTCTCGGGCATTGACTTAAACCGGGCCGGGACACCATTAATAGAAATCGTATCAGAACCAGATATGCGCTCGGCGTCAGAAGCTGGTAGTTACATGCGCAAAATACACACATTGGTTCGGTATCTTGGAATTTCTGACGGTAACATGCAGGAAGGTTCTTTCAGGTGTGATGCAAATGTATCGGTTCGGCCTAAAAACGAAGACAAACTCGGCGTACGAACAGAATTAAAAAATTTAAACTCGTTTCGTTTTGTTGAAAAAGCCATTGATTTTGAAGTGGAACGACAAATATCGGTACTCGAAGACAATGGACAAGTTGTACAAGAAACGCGCTTGTACGATTCCGAGAAAAACGAAACGCGGCCTATGCGCGGCAAAGAAGAAGCTAACGACTACCGATATTTTCCTGACCCAGACCTTCTTCCCGTTTTTATCGACAAAAATCTTATTGATCAACTACGACGGGAACTACCCGAATTACCCGATGACAAATTGGAACGCTTTGTAGCAGAGTATAAACTTTCACCCTCTGAGGCCAGCATACTCATATCGAACCAAGCCTCAGCAGACTATTTTGAAGCAGTGGTCGAGGCGTCATCTGGGAGTGCCAAGAATGTATTGAATTGGATGACGGGCAGTCTGGCAGCGGCGCTAAATCGGGAAGATTTAGTTATTGAAAAATCTAAAGTAAATCCAATCAACCTAGCAACATTAATCAACCGCACTGAAGACGGCACTTTATCAAGTAAGTTAGCAAAAGTTGTCTTTGAAGCCCTTTGGGAGGGGGAAGGTACAGCAGATGAGATTATCCAAAAAAGGCAACTTCAACAAATAACTGACTCGAATGCCATTGAGAGCCTAGTTGAAAAGGTGATCGCAGCCCATCCTGAGCAGGTAGAACAGTTCCGGAACGGGAAACACAAGGTACTGGGATTTTTTGTAGGGCAAGTGATGAAGGCGTGCGAAGGTAAAGCCAATCCAGAGCAAGTGAATAACATTGTACGTAGCATACTGAACGCACAATGAATGAGCGACTCCAGGATATTTCTAGACCATTCCCATCCTGAAAGAATGACCAGAACACCAAAAGTCGTTTGACTTTAGGCGTTTAGAAAGGTATATAACATAATCTTTATATTGTTATATTCTTATGGAAGATAAAAACGAAATTGTTGAGCTGTTGCGGATACTTGGCGATATAACACGCCTGCGCTTATTGTCTGCGCTCAATAGTGGAGAACTGACGGTTGGTGAACTTACGCAGGTAACTGGCCTAAGCCAACCCCGAGTTTCCCGTCATCTAAAACTGCTCTGTGAGGCTCGGGTATTGGGTCGCACCCGAGACCAAAACGAAGTCTACTACCGTGCCAAGGTTAACGAAGAGCGACGAGCACTTGTACAGACTGTGCTCCGTACCCTACCTCAGCACGACTACCAGTTGAACCAGGATGGCGAAAGGCTTGAGGCCATTCTAGATCAGCGGCAAAAGCGGGTAACTGCGCTTTTGGAAAATATGGGGATCCGTCCGTTAAGTCCCGAGGCCCAAACTCAAGTTGACGCAATAATCAATCAAATGCTGGATCGATATTTACCACATAACTCAATAGAAGAGCTGCTAGACATAGGCACCGGAACAGGAACTATGCTTCGTCTCCTAGCAGGGCGTGCACGCCGGATCGTAGCAGTGGAGATTTCGCGAGATATGCGTTTGGTTGCCCGGACTACCGTATTAGGAGAAGGGCTCGCGAATTGCACAGTCCAAGAGGGAAATATGTACGCCCTTAACTTCCCTAAAAACGCGTTTGACATGATAACCATGGACCGAGTGCTGGGGACAGCAAAAGAAGCTTCTCGGGCCCTTAGAGAGGGATCACGTGTGCTTAAGCCCGGAGGTCATTTGCTAGTAGTCGAAACTGCCGGGTCCGCTGTCAAAGAAGCTGAGCTAAAAACTTGGGTAAAGCAGGCGGGACTTCGTCCTATTGAGTTCTGCGAAGTCGGAAGGAACATTGCTCTGGTTGCACTCTCTAGGCGCCCCATTACCCATCCTGCAGGAGCTGCGATTTCAGATGAGTAAAATGGCCCAACCGGAACAAATACAAGTTTCCTTCGAATTCTTCCCGCCAAAAACCGAAAAAATGGAGGAAACGCTTTGGAACTCAGTTCAGCGACTTGCGCCGCTGCAACCTCGTTTTGTATCAGTAACCTATGGTGCAGATGGCTCCACCCGAGACCGCACTCATCGGATCGTGCAACGAATTCACAATGAGACTGAACTTACCTGCGCTCCCCATCTTACTTGTATTGGGGCCACGCGAAATGACGTTATGGACATTGCATCCGGTTACTGGAAAGAAGGCATAAGGCACGTAGTCGCTCTGCGTGGGGATCCACTAAAAGACATGTCTCACTATGAGCCACATCCCGATGGATTCCCTTATGCCTCAGATTTAGTGTTGGGATTGCTAAAGGTAGGTGCATACGATATTTCGGTCGCTGCCTACCCCGAAACCCACCCCGAAGCTCCTAGCGCCCAATTCGATCTTGAAAACCTAAAACGCAAAATCGATGCAGGTGCTAACCGTGCTATTACTCAGTTTTTTTTCGACACTGATCTTTACCTTCGATTCAGGGACCGCTGTGTCGATCACGGAATTGAAGCTACCATTGTTCCAGGAATTCTACCGATCACAAATTTTAAACGGATGGTGAGTTTTGCCGACATGTGCGGAACATCGGTACCCGCATGGCTGCATGAACGCTTTGCCGGACTCGAAAATGATCCTGAAACCCGCCAGTTCATGGCAGCCAGTATCGCCATTGAACAAGTGGAAACACTAAAACGAGATGGCGTTCAGGAATTTCATTTTTATACTTTAAATAGGTCCACTCTCACTTATGCGATTTGTCATGCACTAGGTCTGCGTCCAAAAAAAATCAGTGCAGAAAAACCCACAACATGAATTCTTCTGATCAAGTTAAAAAGCTACTTTCGGAGCGAATTGTGATTCTTGACGGTGCATCAGGTACCAGCATCCAATCACTTGAACTAGAGGAATCCGATTTCAGGGGAAAGCGCTTTGCAAGCTGGCCCACAGACCTAAAAGGCAACAATGATCTACTCTGCTTAACTCAGCCAGAGCAGATTACTCAAATGCACCAAAAATTTCTAGAAGCTGGTGCAGACATAATAAGCACCAATACGTTTAACTCGAACGCACCCTCTCAATCAGACTACGGCATGGAATCTTTGGTAGCGGAACTCAATTTGACTGCCGCAAACCTAGCGCGCCAGGCAGCTGATGAATATTCTAAGGCAACAGGATCTCCACGATTTGTGGCCGGCATTTTGGGCCCAACAAACCGGACATGCTCAATCTCACCAGACGTCAACAACCCAGGTACACGAAACACAAGCTTCGACAGCCTTGCTGAAACTTATAGTGAAGCAGCTCAATCGCTGATCACAGGGGGAGTTGATCTGCTCCTTTTGGAGACAATTTTTGACACACTTAATGCGAAGGCAGCGCTATACGCTATTGGGCCATTAGCTAAGGCTGCGGGCGTTCCCTTGATGATTTCCGGTACGATAACCGACGCTTCTGGCCGCACACTTTCTGGGCAAACCGTAGAAGCATTTTATAACTCCATTCGTCACGTAGAACCACTTACGGTAGGTTTGAACTGTGCCCTAGGCGCTTCTGAACTCCGACCGTACGTGGAAGAACTCGCTCGACTCTCTGAAACCTACACCAGTGCACACCCAAATGCAGGGCTACCCAATGAGTTTGGCGAGTACGATGACACCCCAGAAAATATGGCAAAAATAATAGGGGATTTTGCAAAAGAAGGCTGGGTAAATCTCGTGGGTGGATGCTGTGGCACAACCCCTGAACACATACAAAAAATAGCCAAAACAGCATCTCAATTTCAGCCGAGAACATTCTCCGAAAAAAAGAAATTCTGTCGACTAAGCGGGCTTGAGGCACTTAATATGGGCCCGAACAGTCTATTCGCGAATGTCGGAGAGCGAACCAACGTAACAGGTTCTGCAAAATTCAGAAAACTCATCGAAGGCGATGACTACGAAGCTGCCATTAACGTCGCATTGGATCAGGTAAACAATGGCGCGCAAATTATCGACGTAAACATGGATGAGGGCATGTTGGATTCGGAAGCGGCTATGGATCAATTTCTGAAGCTGGTCGCTTCTGAACCCAATATCGCGCGTGTTCCGATCATGATTGACTCTTCTAAGTGGAGCGTTATTGAGGCAGGCCTGAAATGCGTGCAAGGCAAAGGTATTGTCAATTCGATCAGCTTGAAGGAAGGGGAAAAAATCTTTTTACAGCAGGCCAATGAGATTCGCCGTTATGGGGCCGCTGTCATAGTCATGGCCTTCGATGAAGAAGGACAGGCTGATACGGTAGAACGTAAAGTTGCAATCTGCGCCCGCTGCTACGAACTTCTGGTACAAAAAGTGCAATTTCCACCGGAGGACATCATATTTGATCCCAACATCTTTGCTGTGGCGACGGGAATTGCCGAGCATAACGATTACGGCCTCGCATTTATTGAGGCGACCCGCCAAATTAAAGACGCCTTGCCCCATGTAAAAATTAGCGGTGGTGTCAGCAATATTTCTTTCTCCTTTAGAGGAAACAATCCCGTACGTGAAGCTATGCATTCGGTATTTCTGTATCACGCTGTGACTGCTGGTATGGATTTGGGAATCGTCAATGCAGGACAACTGTCGGTGTACGAAGAAATTCCTGAAACACTTCGAAATGCATCTGAGGACGTAATTCTCAACAGAACTTCTGACGCAACAGAAAAACTTGTGGCACTTGCAGATGAATTCAGAAGTGGTAAACCGAGAAACAACATAGAACAAAACGAAAAGTGGCGAAGCTGGCCGGTGAAAAAAAGATTAGAGCATGCTTTAGTGCATGGCGATGACAGCTATATCATAGAGGACACCGAAAAAGCTCGCTGCAAAACAGATCGCCCCCTGGATGTCATCGAAGGTCCGCTTATGGATGGTATGAATATAGTGGGCGACCTCTTCGGCGCAGGTAAAATGTTTCTGCCTCAGGTCGTTAAATCTGCTCGCGTCATGAAAAAAGCAGTAGCCTATCTAGTACCCTTTATTGAGGAAAATAAACATGAGGTCTCAACAAAGGCGAAAATTGTCATCGCTACTGTTAAAGGCGACGTACACGATATTGGGAAAAGCATTGTTACAGTAGTGCTTCAGTGCAACAATTTTGAGGTTACGGACTTAGGTGTCATGGTGCCGTCGGAAAAAATCCTAGCCACGGCAAATGAGATTAATGCTGATCTAGTTGGTCTTTCCGGACTGATCACGCCCTCCCTAGATGAAATGGCGCATGTTGCTGGAGAGATGGAAAGAAAGGGATTCTCTATCCCTCTTCTGATTGGCGGAGCAACTACCTCCCCTGCCCATACTAGTGTAAAAATAGACCCTGCCTACTCAGGACCCGTCATTTATGTTAAAGACGCCTCCCGCTCAGTAGGAGTGGTCCAATCTCTGGTTGGATCTGGGCAAAAGACTTTTGTAGAGCAAACAAAAAAAGAACATGCGGCACGGCGGCGGCGGCACGAAGACAAACGTAGCCGAAAAACTAATCTTTCACTCACAAAAGCAAGAAAAAATAAGCTTGCCTTGGACTGGAAGGAATACGCTCCACCTAAACCAAAATCAATGGATATACAGATATTTTCGGACTATCCATTACAAGAATTGAGCACCTTTATTGATTGGATGCCGTTTTTTAATGCCTGGGAGTTTCACGGTCGATTTCCTCAGATTCTAGATGACCCGCAAGCTGGTAAAGCTGCAAAAGCCCTCTACGATGATGCAATCCAGCTACTTGAAAAGATAATAGCCGAAAAATGGCTATCAGCATCTGGTGTGCTGGGCTTCTTTCCGGCAACTAGTACAGGGGATGATATTGAGGTGTACAGCGACGAGACGCGGAGTAACATCTTAGCTAGACTGCATCATTTGCGTCAGCAGCAAAGTAAACGAACAGATCTAAGTAACGATTGTCTATCGGACTTTATTGCGCCACAAAGTACAGGTCTACTAGACTATATTGGCGGTTTTGCCGTCACGGCAGGGCTGGGACTGGAAGAGCATGTTGCGCGCCTCGAATCACAACAGGACGATTACAGCGCAATCATACTCAAAGCGTTAGCCGATCGACTTGCTGAGGCATTTGCAGAGCGCTTACACCAGCGAGTCCGCACAGAATTTTGGGGCTATTCGCCCGGTGAGAATTTAGAAAACGCAGACCTGATCGAGGAATCTTACTGCGGCATCCGCCCTGCACCCGGTTATCCGGCCTGCCCCGATCACACGGAGAAAAAAACGCTCTGGCAACTATTAAAAGTAGAGCAGACTACAGGCATTAGGATCACAGACACATATGCCATGCTACCAATGGCATCAGTAAGTGGATGGTATTTCTCTCATCCTAAATCGCGCTATTTTTCTGTAGGCAAAATTGATAGAGATCAGGTTGAAGACTATGCGACCAGAAAAGGTTGGACCACTAAACAAACAGAACGCTGGCTTTCGGCTAATTTGAATTACAGAACGACATCAACTTAGAAAACTATCGGAAATTTCTCATGCCTGACAAAGCGGGCAATCCGATTTAGGCCTAAGACCTACTTCCTGCCACCGACCGATTGCGGCATCCCACAACAGCAAACGATTTTTCAGTCCTGACTCTATGCCCATCAGCAATTTCAAAGTTTCCACCGCCATTAATGCACCAACCACACCTGTTACAGGCGACAGCACACCGTTCCCCTCACAATTTCCAAGCCATTCATCCTCGTCCCCGTAAATACACCGATAACAGGGCCCCTTACCTTTGTTTGTAAAAACCGCCAGCTGACCCTCCAAACGCACGGCTGCACCAGACACTAATGGCACCCCCATTTTGACGCACGCCTCATTCACCGCCAAACGGGCAGTAAAGTTATCAGTACCGTCAAGAACCACAGACGCCTGCGCAATGTGAGCTTCAAGAGCTTCTAGGTTAAGACGTTGGGGTACGCATTCAATTGCAACACTGGAATTCATGGCAAGTAATCGATCTCGCGCCACCTCCACCTTTAGCTTCCCTACATCTTCTGTCCTATAGAGAATCTGGCGAGCCAAATTGCTCTCATCTATACGATCAAAATCATTCAGCACCAAACATCCGACGCCGCTGGCAGCTAAATATTGTGCCGCGGGACAACCAAGACCTCCTAGTCCAACTATGAAAGTTCTTGCTAAAGCCAGCTGCGCCTGACCATCTTCGCCCACTCCTGGAAGAATTAAATGCCGACTATACCGAGTGCTATCCACTAAACCACCGCCACAGCTGATATGTAAGTCAAAAGTATTGCAGTTCTTTTAAGCATGCGCTGAGCTACAAGCTATCAAAATCTACTCTCTTTATGATGTAACCACCTGTGCACCTAAAACGCGAGGATGGCCGGCCAGATCACAATATGATCCTATCACTTCTAAGGAGTTAGCCTGCAGAAGCTCAGTGACCACACCAAGTTGACCAAGGCCATGCTCTACTAACAAGCGCCCACCAGAAGAAAGATGTTTTTTTGCACCCACTACAATAACGCGGATGATATCTAAGCCATCAGCACCACCATCTAAGGCCAGCCGCGGCTCAAAACAGATATCATCCAGCAGACAAGGATCCCCCCTTTCTACGTAGGGTGGATTTGTCACAATCAGATCAAATTGCTCCCCGGAAAGAGCACTGTAGGCGCTCGATCTGAGCCAACGCACATTAAGGTCCAAGGCTAAACCATTGCTCTTTGCTACCAAAAGTGCCGCTTCACTTACATCGATCCCAGTTACGCAAGCACGAGGCCGATGCTTCTTGATAGCCAGCGCAATGGCCCCCGTACCCGTACCAATGTCTAAGATGGATATTTTGACTTTCTCAGGAATCCAGGCAAGAGCCTTCTCAACAAGAAGCTCTGTCTCTGGGCGAGGAACAAGGGTATCTGCAGTCACCGCAAACTCTAGGGAATAAAATTCCTTTTTTCCAACAAGTTGGGCAACTGGGATTCCATTAACACGCTTGGCAATTAAATCAAGATACCGGTATTTAATCTCTAGGCGAGCAGTACGCTCGGGAAAGGCGAACACCACGCTTCGGGAAATACCAGCGGCGTGGGCGAGCAGTACCTCTGCATCCAAACGGGGTGAAACACTGGCCCCTCGGAGCGCCTGATAACCCTGTGCTGCAAGATATCCGAGACTCGCGCTGTGATCAGAAATCTGTGTGCTCACGAATAGCCCCGATGCTTACTGATCAACCAACGCAGCCAACTGATCCGCCTGATGCTCATTAGTTAGCGATTCAATGACTTTATCCAAGCTACCTTCCAGGATATCTCCTAAATTGTATAAAGTGAGATCTATTCGATGGTCGGTCACACGGCCCTGAGGAAAATTATAAGTGCGAATTCGCTCTGAGCGATCGCCAGAACCCACTAAGTCGCGACGACGTTCAGCAGTTTCCATGCGCCGCTTCGTAACTTGAATGTCCTTCAATTTAGACGCCATCAGTGACATAGCTCGAGCCCGATTTTTATGCTGAGACCGCTCATCCTGACACTCGACAACGATTCCAGTTGGTAGGTGCGTTAATCTTACAGCGGAGTCCGTCTTGTTCACATGCTGACCACCTGCCCCTGATGCTCGATAGGTGTCTACCCGTAAATCACTGGTATTGACTTCAACCTCTTCTGTTTCAGGCAACTCCGGCAGGACAGCTACTGTGCACGCGGAAGTATGAATGCGTCCTTGAGATTCCGTATCTGGAACGCGTTGGACACGGTGAACGCCGGATTCAAACTTCAAATGTGCGTAGGCCCCTTTGCCTACCACCCGGCTAATAATTTCCTTAAAACCACCATGGTCGCCTTCACTGGTACTTAATACCTCTACACTCCAACCATTTTGCTCTGCATACCTGTGGTACATGCGAGAAAGGTCTCCCGCAAATAATGCTGCTTCATCTCCGCCCGTACCCGCGCGTATCTCAAGATAAAGATTAGCGTCATCGTCCGGATCACGCGCAATTAAATGCAAAGATAAGCGACTTTCCTGCATTACCCGTTGATCGAGCAGGCGCTTTAACTCCTCTTCACCTAAGGCCTTTAGCTCCACATCATCGCCAGTACGCATCTCCTCTGCAGCCTGAATGTCCTTCTCTAAAATTTGGAAGGTCTCGATATCCTTTACGATCGGATTCAGTCGAGCATATTCCCTTGAAAGATCACGGAAACGATGCTGATCAGCAATCACCTCAGGATCAGCCAACAATTGACTAATTTCTTCGAACCGCTCAGTCATCAGGATCAATTTTTCTTGTATAGAAGTTTTCACGTGCCTGTTTGGATATGATCAATTACATGCAAATCACGCTGAGGATACGGCATAGACAAACCATTTTTTTCGATTGCGCTTTTAATGGATTCCAGTAAGTCACCACGAACCGACCAATAATCAGCGGTACGCACCCAAGGCCGCACCCCAAAATTGACACTGCTCTCACCTAGCTCCAATAAGAACACAGCAGCAGGAGGTTCCTCTAAAAGTCGACTTTCTTGCATTAGCACGCCCTGAATCAGAGCCTTAGCCTTCCCTATTTCATCGTTATAGCTGATCCCTATCACAAGATCGATACGACGCTTTTCCTCGGCAGAATAGTTAGTGATGGTGTCAGCGTAAATTAGTCCGTTAGGAACTGTGATAACACGATTATCCGGCGTTTTGAGAATCGTATTGAAAATGCTGATGCTCTCCACACTACCGCTAATGCCGGCAGTGTCAACAAAATCACCTACCTTAAATGGCCGGAACAACACTAACATTACACCCGCCGCAAAATTTGCCAGCGAGTCTCGCAATGCCAGACCAACAGCCAAACCAGCAGCCCCGATGACCGCAAGAAAAGAAGTAGTGGGAATCCCAAGCACCCCCAAAGCACTAACTACCACAACAACCATCAACACTACATAGGTGATACTGGACAAAAACTGTACTAGAGTTGAGTCCACTTTAGCCTTACTAACAGCCTTTCTTATCCAAGAAATCACTGCCTTAGCAACCCATCTTCCAGCTACAACTATTAAGGCAGCAGCCAACAGCTTGCCGCTCCAGCTAAGCAGCATTGCCCCCAGCATGACCGGATCTAGTGAATCGCTAAATATCTCTAAAAGATTCTTCATTCCTACCCCCCCTCATGTGCTCCCTCAATTATCATAGACAAATACTCACCCAAATTGTCAGGGTATCCCACAGGGATCACAAGGTAATAAGACTATCCGGTGAGTCGGGGGCTTTGTGATCAGGTATCATTCACATTCCTAAAATGGAGTAGCTCGATCAGACTCACTCTCCTTATAGTCATCACCGGCCTGGTAGCTTGCGCATCAGTACCAGCCCAAAATCAATCCGCCCGAAAACGCGTGGATGTTGATTCCCATGTGCTTCTGGCGGAAATTGCATGGAATCGGCAACAATTTGAGGAGGCTGTAGGGCATTATCTAGCAGGCTCTAACATTTCTGAAGACCCCGCATTGGCAGAACGCACCTCACTCGCAGCCCACCAATTTAACCTTAACAACATCGGCCTCCAAGCCGCTAATCGTTGGCTCAATCTGAGCCCGACGGATCCCCGGGCACATCAATTTCTTGGAATATTTGAATTTCGTTCAGGAAATTTGGAAAGGACCCATGAATTGTTCACTGACCTGATGAGTTTGGATGAAAATAAAACTGCGGGGCTTGAGCTAATAGTAGAAGGATTGGTTAATGAGGAGGACACTGAAGACGCTATGGCCGTGCTAGGCCGCGTTGTCGGGGCGCATGCAGATATTGCTACCGGGCGCTATGGGTTGGCCCAAATAGCTCTGCGTTCTGGTGACTTTGAGAAAACACTGATCAACGCTGAACTGGCGGCAACCTTGGCACCCGATTGGGTCGCTGCGCAACTTTTGTATGCCCGAACTCTACTCGTTGTTGGGCGTACCGAAGATGCACTAGAGCTTGCAGGGCATTTTGCACAAGAGCAACCAACAGTGGCAGTGCGCTTGCAATACGCTGAACTCCTAATCTCAGCGGGACACGGAAGTGAAGCCCGAGAAATACTTCACATTATTCTAGAAGAAAATCCTGGTCACACAGCAGCTGTCAGGGCCTTAGGGTTTCTTTCATTAGCAGAAAACGACCTCGAGACTTCCAGAAATTTCTTCAACGAACTGAGGGCGGAGCCACGCTATCGAAATGAAGCATTTTATTACCTAGGGCGTATTGCCGAAAATAATGAAAATTTCCTCCAAGCTATGCGCTCCTACTCACGAGTGACAGAAGGTGTAAATGCTGTCGAAGCCCAACTTAGGGCCGCTAACTTACTCTTTACGCGACTAGGTGATTCTGAAAGTGCTCTCCAGCATCTAAAGGATTTCGGTGCTGCTAATCCAAACTACAATACTGAAATGGTTGTCGCTGGGAGTGAAGTGCTGGCTAGAATGGGTCGAATTGACGACGCAATGAACCTGATTAACAAGGCCCTGGAAGAAGATACGGAGGATGAAATTCTGCATGATGCCCGTGTCCAGCTCTACATTGCCATGGCCCAAAAAGCCGAGAACCAGCTGAGCCTAGACGAAGCTCAAGCACTGCTCAGAAAGGGCCTCAGACTTTATTCTAAGAACACGTCGCTTCGCTATGCCCAAGCGCTCATCTATCAGAAGCAGGGCCGTATCCGAAGGGCCATAAACATATTGAGAAACCTAGTTGAGGAAAACCCCAACGACGCAGGGTTATTGAACGCGCTGGGTTACTTGATAGCAGACCAAGGACGCCAACATCAGGAAGCACGAGCTTATATACAAAAAGCACTAGCAATAGAACCAGATAACCCAGCCATTATTGATAGTATGGGATGGGTACTTTTTCGTTTAGGTCAATATAAGGCGGCATTAGATTATCTAGAGCGTGCATACCGCTTATTTCCTGATCCCGAAATTGCAGCCCATTTGGTAGATGTGTACTGGGTAGAAAACAGAAAAAACCAAGCGTTAAAATTACTTGAAGAAGCACTTCAAGATAATCCTGACAATCCACTTCTCATGGAGGTCAAGCGGCGTATTCAGCCATGAAAATCCGAACAATATGGCCTGCCCTTGCTGTAGCCTTAGCCGGCTGCGTCCATACTCCTACAGCTGAAGATGGATTGAGTTATGAACAGCACCGAACCCAACTCGAAAACCTTGAAAGCTGGCATATGAGCGGTCGAATTGCAGTAGACACAGGCGAACGTGCCTATCAAGGCCGATTCCAATGGCGACAACATGGCGATAGCGTAGAATTCTTAGTTCGGGGCCCAATTGGTGTAGGCCTGATGCAGATCAAGGGCCCAATGAATTCACTCACCGTAACGAGCAACGGTAAAACTTGGCAACTAGAGGATCCCGAAAAGGATCTTTCCGAATTAATGGGATGGTGGCTACCAATTAGCAGTCTACGCAACTGGTTAATAGGCATACCAGACCCCAGCTACGCAGGTATTGAGACTTTTGGGCCAGCGGGTGCTATCGAATCTCTCAATCAACGATTTTGGGAGTTACACTTCAAAAATTATCAATTATCAGCTGGTTTGATGCTTCCAAGTCGCGTCGACCTTAGTCATAAAACACTACAACTCAGGGTTATTATTGATAACTGGACACCAGACACCTTGAACTGAATAGCTTACCCGCAGGACAATACGGGGAAAGCCGAATGGGGTGTAGCCAAGTGGTAAGGCAACGGGTTTTGATCCCGTGATTCGCAGGTTCGAGTCCTGCCACCCCAGCCACTTTGTATTTTGTAATTTTTAATAGGAGACTGCCTTGGACCCGGGGACAACAACTGTATTCTCAGGCAATGCCCATCCATCTCTAGCCAGTGACATCGCCCATCACCTACATTTGCCCTTGGGCAAAATCAGTGTTGGGCGCTTCAGTGATGGTGAAGTAAACGTGGAAATCATGGAGAACATTCGTGGTCGAGACGTTTATCTGGTGCAATCCACATGCCCCCCAACGAACGATAATTTGGTGGAGCTACTCGTGATGGCAGATGCCTGCCAGCGGGCATCAGCCGCACGAATCACTGCCCTGATGCCATATTTTGGGTACGCCCGCCAGGACCGCCGCCCGCGCGCCACTCGCGTACCTATAACAGCTAAACTTATTGCCAACCTGATCGGTTCGTCTGGCATCGGACGAGTTCTTACCGTGGATTTACATGCTGATCAGATCCAAGGGTTTTTTGATATCCCAGTGGACAACGTTTACGCCTCACCTGTACTGCTGGGTGATGCGTGGAAACAAGAGTATAAGGATATGGTAGTAGTATCCCCAGACGTAGGAGGCGTAGTTCGGGCCCGAGCCCTCGCAAAGCGCCTTGATGATGCAGACCTAGCGATCATCGACAAACGGCGGCCGCAAGCCAATATGGCTCAGGTTATGAACGTGATTGGTGAGGTTTCTGGCAAAACCTGTGTGCTTATTGATGATTTGGTCGATACTGCAGGAACTCTTTGTGAAGCGGGCCGAATACTAAAAGAACGGGGTGCTGTGCGAGTAGTTGCCTATATAACGCATCCTGTACTATCTGGCCCTGCTGTTAAGCGGATTGAAAAATCGGAACTAGATGAATTAGTAGTCACCGATACCATTCCTCTCAGCAAAACGGCCAAGGCCTGTACCCGTATCCGCCAACTGAGTGTAGCGGAACTCCTTGCCGAAACAATTCGACGCATTAGCGATGCAGAATCTGTTAGTTCATTGTATCTGGACTAGAAACCGTGTTACCACATTGCATTTGGACAAAATCCGAGTTGCCCTGCTATCATCCCGCGCCCTTAGAGAGGAAAGTGTTATGAATGCCGATTTCGAGCTGGAGGTCAGCTCAAGAGACCTGAAAGGTAAGGGCTCAAGCCGACGCCTGCGTCGCTCAGGAAAAATACCGGCAGTAATTTATGGCGGTGGCGCAAAGCCCACGCCGATCACGCTAGATGACCATGCCTTAGCAAAACAAATGGAACAAGAAGCTTTCTTCACAAGCATTCTGAATATTGTTCTCGACGGTAACCCTCAAGCCGCGGTAATTAAAGAGGTGCAACGTCATCCCTTTAAAACACAAGTACTGCACCTTGATTTTCAGCGAATACTGGAAGACGAGAAAATAAATCTGAACGTTCCTATACATTTCCTTGGTGAAGAAACGGCCAAAGGTGTCACGGAAAGGGACGGAGTGCTTGCTCGACTTGTAACGGAAGTAGAGGTAGCCTGTCTGCCCAAGGATTTACCCGAATTTTTAGAACTAGATGTATCGGAGCTGGATCTCAATCAAGTTCTACTTTTATCCGACATAACCCCCCCAGAAGGTGTTGAGTTGGTACCACTGTCTCATGACCAAGATGGTCCGGTGGTAGGTATCAACCCAGCGCGCCAAGAAGAAGAGGAAGAAATCGAGGTTGAGGAGGATGAGATGTTGGCCGAGGGCGAAGAGGCTGAGGAAAGCTCTGAGGAAGAAGAAACCGCAAAAGGCGAAGAAACGCCTAAGGAGGATCCCTCTAGTTGAATACATAATATTCCCGAGATTTTTAAGGCCGCCCCAGGGCGGCCTTTTTACTAAGAAGAAATTACAAAAACTGCTTAACAATAACCACCACACTTACACCTAAATGCTAGGATGGGGTGCAATGAAAACTAAAATCGATTTAATTGTCGGATTGGGTAACCCAGGGACACAGTACCTCGCTACCCGTCACAATGCAGGATTTTGGTTCATAGACCTACTGTCCCAAAAATACACTGGGATATTCCGCAATGAAAAAAGGTTTCACGGAGATGTCGCACAAATCAGCATCGACAACCGGCGCATTTGGCTGCTAAAACCTCAGACTTATATGAATGAAAGTGGACGCTCCGTTGAAGCTATAACAAATTATTACGACATTTCTCTTGAAAGCACGCTCATAGCACACGATGATCTAGACCTTGAACCTGGTAGAACAAAACTTAAATTTTCCGGCGGCCATGGAGGACATAATGGTTTGCGGGATGTGGCTCGATGCGTTGGAAACGTTTTTTGGCGATTGCGCTTTGGTATCGGGCACCCAGGACCCGGGCAACAAAAGATCGTGACCGACTACGTACTAAAACGCGCTTCCGGAGAAGATGAAACAAAAATTCTAGATGCAGTTGGATCTGCTGTGGAGATCATACCCATCTTTCTACAACACGGAGAAGGCAGAGCAAAGAACCTCCTTCACAAACAAGGTGCTGAAATAAATTTGGGGCAAGAATCGGTCGAATCAAGTACCCAAGAGTAGGTTTAGTGGGAATTGCTTGTGGAATAGTCGGCTTGCCTAATGTAGGCAAATCAACGCTTTTTAACGCGCTGACCCATTCCCAAGTCCCTGCAGAAAACTACCCATTTTGCACTATCAATCCTAATGTAGGCGTAGTCGCCGTTCCAGACCATAGACTAGAAACTATCTCAGCTGTTGTAAAACCCAAGCGTAAGGTGGCCGCGATAATTGAGTTCGTTGATATCGCGGGTCTCGTGAAAGGTGCCTCCAAGGGCGAGGGCTTAGGCAATCAGTTTCTGACTCACATTCGACAAACTGACGCTATTGCCTGTCTCACGCGCTGTTTTGACAGCGAGAATATTGTTCATGTATCTGGGCAAATTGATCCGATTCATGACATCCAAGTGATCGACACCGAGCTCATGCTGGCAGACTTGGAAAGCTTAGAACAGAGTCTGGACAAAGCTGAGCGCCACGTGAGAAGTCAGGAAAAACAAGCGATTGCCAGACGAAACTTTCTAAAAAAGATTGTCAGCGAGTTAGGGAGAGGGAAACGAGCAAGGGACGTGGAGCTCGCGGTCGGCGAAATTCAATTCATGAAAGAAATGTCTCTATTAACAGCCAAGCCGATTATGTACCTGGCTAACGTCTCCGAGGAAAAATTAACAAAAAATCCTCTCTTGGAAAAAGTGCAAACTTACGCGAGACACATGAAAACAGAAATCATTACTGTCAATGCAAAATTGGAGGCTGATCTGGCCCAACTTGAAAATTCTGAGCGGTCGGGCTTTCTTTCCGAGTTCGGCCTTGGGGAGCCAAGTCTAACCAGAGTAATCCAATCTGCCTATCGTCTCCTGACACTCCAAACTTTCTATACTACTGGACCCAAAGAAGTTCGCGCCTGGACAATAAAGCGTGGCACAACCGCTTACGAGGCTGCTGGATTGATTCACAAAGACTTTCAACGTGGGTTCATCCGTGCAGAAGTTACTAATCACAAGGACTTCGTGAAACTAGGCGGCGAACAAGGTGCCCGGGAAGCAGGAAAGCTTCACATAGAAGGCAAAAATTATGTAGTTCAGGGGGGCGATGTTATTCGATTTAGATTTAATGTTTAGAAAAACCTAACCGGACAAGTGTCTTTTTGAATTTTTACAAACAAACTGCGTAAGAGGCTTCCGTTTTTTTCTCTATTTCTTTCTGCGTAGCGCCCGGCATCACTTGAACCAACGTTAATTGCCCGTCGACAAAACGAAATTTTGCTAGATCAGTAATAACAACTGATACTGCACCGGCAACGGTCAAGGGAAGAGTACACTCTTTAACAATCTTTGATGCACCGGACCGATTGGTATGCGTCATCGTCACTATTAGCTTTTTAGCACCTGAAGCAAGATCCATTGCACCCCCAACACCCAAAAGTGGCTTACCAGGCACTGCCCAATTGGCGAGACTTCCGTGTTCATCCACTTGCAGACCACCCATCACTGCCACATCTATATGCCCTCCTCGTATCATGGCAAAAGAACTTGCGCTATCAAAGTAGCTACTACCAGGCAAAGCGGTAACAGGAATTTTCCCTGCGTTGACCGGGTATTCCATGGCACCCCCTGACTCTGGCTGTGGTCCCACCCCCAACATTCCATTCTCTGTATGCATGATGATGCCATGCTCCGGGGTGACAAGATTTGCCACTAGCGTAGGAATTCCAATACCTAAATTAACGACGTCACCAGATTGAAGTTCCTCCAGTGCTGCTCGCGCCATATTCATGCGTGCTTCGTCAACTTTTTTTAAACTCCCCTCAACAGAAGCAGACATTCCTAATTCATTCAAAGTTGTGTGGGCCTGAACAAGATAGTCCACAAAACATCCGGGCGTGTGGATCTCATTCGGATTGAGTTCTCCCACCGACACAATCTCCTCCGCTTCCGCGATCACAATTTTGCCGGCGGTAGCAGCAGCTTGATTAAAGTTGTTCTCAGTTCTGAGGTAAACAAGATTACCCGCGGTGTCCGCCTTCCAAGCCCGAAGTAGTGCAACATCTGCCTTCAGTGGAGCCTGAAAAACATGCTCTTTTCCATCCAGCACCTTTGTCTGCCGACCCTTAGCTAGAAGCGTTCCAGCGGCTGTGGGTGTGTAAAAACCACCAAGGCCCGCACCACCAGCTCGGATGGCTTCAGCCATGGTGCCCTGAGGCAGCACTTCCACTTCAAGGGAACCCGCCTGTACTGCTTCAACTACCCCGGGGTTACTTGTGAAGTAAGAACCGATCACTTTGCTGAGTTGGCCGTTGCGCAACAAACGGTCAGCCCCTAGACCAGGTTCACCGATGTTATTGCTAATCACTGTAAGATTTTTAATGTTGGTTTCAGTTATGGCATCCAGCAAATGCACTGGTACACCGGTCATACCAAAACCCCCAACAACCAGCACATCGCCGGATTTGACTTTACAGGCTGCATCTTGGGCAGAGAGTTGTTGTACGGTCTTCACGTTTTCTAGCCTTGCCAAAAGGGTGCGAAATTATTGTTAAACATTTGGAGAGACGGTTTCATGACTCTCCGACCCGCTTCGCGGGCACCAAAAAATAGCTATCTAGATTGGTTCACAGGGCACAGGGTGCCACGTCGAATTATCTGGGAGCTGTTTAAAACTTGAGCTTGTTATGAATTCCTGGGTCAGATACTCCGGATCTCGAACTATGGTAGTCACCGTAATCCAGTCCTCATCGTAGGCACTGTGCCGGTCGAAATACTCCGTTACGACTGTATGCTCGCTGTAGGGAACCCCATTTCTGCGAAGATACCCTGGGGCTAAATGACTTGTTATCACTTTAAGTGTTTGTGCTTTGCCTATCGCCCTCTCGCCACCAAATGATATTCTGTCAATTCCAATTGAGGCCTCACCCCAATGTGCTACCGAATCACCCTGCAGTGTGGGTGCAGGCTTCGCCGCAAGAAGAGGATCAAAATGCAGAAGGCGGGTCTGGGCCCCATGATCGGTATCGACACGCAGCGTCTGGTCATCCTGCCAAGAAATATGTAATCGGGTCGGCATGCGCATAATGCCAGCTGCTCCATAGGGCCTGCAGGTATTTGAGTCAGCTTCAGGATTCCAAGTGTCCGCAACGCGCCGCCCCTCATCGTTTAGCGGAACACTCATGTAGTCTCCCTTAGGTGGAATCACCATGCGCCAACGCCAATCCTCAGTAACCACGGATACCCAATACCCAGTCAAATCAATGGGCGCAACTTCCTGAGGAGAATTAGGATCATCCTGAGCCCAAGCAAATACCCCTACACCGAAACCCAAAAGAATGAAAATCCCCCTCACAGCAAATCTGCACAACACATTTATTTTTATTCTCAACAATTTTCTACTCGAACTCACCGCCCCATTCCCAACCATCTGCAGGGCGCTCAATACTGAGCAGCCGTAGCCTATTATCTGCGGGGTTACGCCCAGGATTACCTATGATAATAACGTGATCACCAGGTTTGAGTGTATCTCGGCCAACGGACTGCCCTGCGAGTGCAGCAGCACCAGCCCACTCAACAGCCCACCTGCTAGTTTCACCGCCGTCATCCGTTACATTCACATGCACAAACGCATGGGGATTCCGGTATAAAAAGGCTATCAATCGGCCTTCTACTGTCATCTGCTCATCGATATGATAGGTAGCGGGGAAAGAATGATGGGCTCCTACTGGCAGCCCGGCAATTAGTGTCCCCAAAAGAAAAATCACTTTCGATCTGATTCTCATTGCATCACCTTTTTTCATTAATTGCCCTGATTAAGTCCTACATATACTGCTTCAACAAACTGTCCGGTTGTCCAAAAGCCCGATTCTGTTCCATACCGCCCATCATAGTCTAACGTTGGCCGAGCATCTTGAATCTCTCGCAATGACATATCTTGATCCACCATATACTGAATACGATCCTGTATGATAGTGAGCATATCCCGGTACTCGACCACATCGGCCTCATCACAAAGCCGCCCGTGACCAGGAATAACCATGGTCCCACCTTCTTGTCTATCTGCAGGAACAGTTAACTCAAGGATTTTGTTCAATGCACCGATAACGCCTTGGATGCTACCGCCCCTAGCCAAATCAATGTACGGGTAACCTGTAGTTACAAAAAGATCCCCTGTACTGATTACATCCGAACGCCTAAAAAATACAATGCTGTCGCCATCTGTATGGGCCGCAGGTTGGTGCAATACGCGGACAGCTTCACCATTAAAATAGACCTCTTTGTTGGAATTAAAGAAAGTATCCGTAGGCCACGCCTCAAATGGTGGCGGTGTTTCCTGCGAACTCATCCGGAACAGTACATTTTCATGAGCAATGATTGTGGCCGTATCAGCTGCGTCATCTATTAGTCCAGCAACATTTCCAGCTGCAAAATTGGTGCCAGCCTGAGCAAGAACGGCATTGCCACCAATGTGATCTGGATGCACGTGAGTGTTTATTAAATAACGGATGGGCTGATCAGAAAGCTCGCGGATAACATTCAACACCTTATCCGCTAACTCTGAATACATACTGTCGACTATTAGAACGCCCTCCTCGCCCACCTGAAGAGTAACATTACCGCCGGCGCCCACAAGCATATAAACATTGCCTTGCACGTGGAGCACATCAATTTCGATGTCGTCAAAATTTAAGTTCAGCTGTCCATAACCGGTCCGCGGAGAAATCAACGCACTCCCTAAAAAAATAGGCGCCAAACAGGCAATCAATAACCAAATCGAGCGATTGAGAGGTATTTCAATCATTGCGAATTTCATTCTGTTATTCAATGAAACTGGGATACATGGTTTTAGCTCCCCCCAACGCACCCTCTAGAGGAAGTCCATAGCGTTCAGCATATTCTTCCACAAAGGGATTCATCCCAGGCAAATAATGAGGGACGCTACCCTCTGGGCGGTCAATTTCCACCACAATGTCACACAAATATGGATCAATCACTGTGCGCGGATCCAAAACCCAATTGTTGCTCCGAATAAAAGGCTCGGAAAGATAAACTGGATCTGAGATTACAACAATCTGCGTCAGATAATTTTCATGACGAATAAAGTGTTCAGTCATATGTGCTAAATCACTGCGGGGCAGACCATTGCGCCTAAGCCAGCCTTGCTTAAGATGCGTGGTAGTGACAACTAAAGTCTCGCCGTCCCATTCCCCCGTCGAAAATCCCTGCCAAGTATGCGCAGCGTAAGCGGGGGGGTGGGGCCGTCCGTCCATCCATATCGTGCGTTCCGGAGCTTGCCATCGCAATCTAGTATGAATTGCAATCAGTTGCTGAGAATCTGATTTAAATTCATTCCAAATCCTCATCCTTCCCGGCCCCCGATGGGCATAGTCCGAGGGATGAGGTTTGCATTGGTGTTCAGGTAGCGTAAGCAGCGAAGGACTCCAACTCAGCCCCCTGAGGCGGGCAGCTTCATTAATGGGAATGCCGTGATATTCAACAAGATCCGGCCCAGGAATTCGCTCAGGCTGATCCTCATGGTAGCGAGGCGACCATTGGCCGGCAAAATCGATCTGAGCAAACACCGGAAAATTGCAGAAGGTAGCCACAAAAAAACCAAACATGAAAATGAATCGAAACATAAATTATTCTGCCGATTTAATCTAAATTATCCTCTGCAATCCTCCTGATGAGCACCGAAAACTTTAAAATATTAGCATATTAATATCGACAAAAAGATAATCACCACGTAGCCTAGAGGAATTCTTCGATTGGGCTACGCATGGATAAAGAATTACAAAATACTCAATAACAATAATATCGGGTGATAAATAGCAAGGGATGAAATTTTTTAAAATAATTGCAACGCATTACTAATTTTACTAATCACATAAGAGAAAAACAGGAACCGAGAATCATGGATTGGAAAGTTGTCGAAGATATCGTGGTCCCCAAGAGCACAGGGAAAACGATGAAAATAAAAAAAGGTCAAATGTTTCGTGTAATAGAGCATGAAGGGAAACAGGTAGTAGATCTTACTTTTTTAAATGCGCAGAATTACAAGGAACATTTCGCTGCTGAATTTTCTGCCATCCTCAACAGTATGCAGGGAATAGGCGGCTATCACAGACTCAAAAAGCTCTACTCAAAACCTCCATACGAGAATGTTATGGCAATCGTAACTGATGACAAAATCGGCGACGGAGATAGAGGAGGAGAAAGAGCTGGCCACTGGATGATGTGTCACTGCTCAAAACGACTAGTGGAACATCTTGGGGCTCCCCCGGGAACTCGGACTTGTAGCGATAATTTTGCTGATGCTTTTCAAGAAATTGGCCTGAAACAAGAAGATACTTATGATGAAACAATCTTCAATGTTTGGATGCATTCGTGGCTCAGTGAAGATGGCGGCATGAATTTTGCCCAACCCCTTGCCGAAACAGGGGACCAAATAGACTTTTTGGCAAATATGGATCTTATTGCTGTGTTCTCAGTGTGTCCGGATGAATCTAGTCCGTGCAACGACTTCAAAGCTAAAGCCTTAAGATTTCAGATTTTGGAATCGGCAGAGAATACTGGTCCTTCAGCATAAGGAGCTACAGGGAATGTCTTCAAAAAAAATTCTTGATGAATTCGTTATTCCAAAATGCACTGGTAAGGCTTTTAAGGTCAACAAGGGTCAAAAATTTCGTGTAATAGAGCATGAAGGAAAACAGGTTGCCGGACTCATATTTCTTAACGCTTGTAATTACAAAGAGCAGTTCATGGCGGAATTTTCTGGGGGTCTAAACTATTTCCACCCCTCCCATATAGGCTCTCATTATCGACTCAGTAAACTCTATTCTAAGGTTCCATATGAAAATGTAATGCTAACTGTGACCGACAACAAAATTGGTGATCATTTTCTGGGTCCCCACTGTACTAAAACAATGATGGAAATTTGGAAAGCACCCGGCCACCGAAGCTGCAGCGACAATTTTACTGATGCCTTGAGAGAGTTTGGCCTGGAACTAGAAGATATCTACAGTCCGAGTGTTTTTAATGCCTTTGCCAATGTTGTCATCGACCCAAAGGGTGACGGAACCATCCAGATCGACCCACCTCGTAGCGAAAAGGGCGACCATATAGAGTTTCTGGCAGAAATGGATGTGTTAGTAGCCATCTCAGTATGCCCAGATGATCAATCGGCAATGAATGACCATTTATGTAAAGCTATAAAAATCCAAATTTATCAATCGTGATAGCGATCTAAATGGGAAAGGGCAAATGCATTCAGAAGAAAATTGGGATTCGGAAAAATATAAATCCCCCGAAAAGCTATTCCCATATTTTATTTCCTTCAAGGTAAATTCAATGCAATGGAGTTGATTACAATGTTTCGTTTTTTCTGGTTATCTACATTCGGATCAGTTCTTTTTGTTTGGGCACCTGTCAGCCATAGTAATACCGATCTGGCTGAACAATGTGCTGCGCTCGCAGAAACGCCTAATTTGTCCCTATACACGGCCGAGTGGCAACCCGCCGGAGAAACTGGGGCCGCACACTGCTATGTAAAAGGTCTTATCGCACCCAACATTCACTACTACGTACAGCTACCACCCCCCGATCTTTGGAATGGACGATTCTTGAACTGGGGGGACGGCGGCTATGATGGAGACCTAGATTACGCACCACACCGCGTTGCTGAAGGCTACGCCGTTGCGAACAGCAACATGGGACACGACAGCGGATCCGAGCCCGGCGGCTCGTTTGCTTTTAACAACCGGCAAGCCGAAATAGATTACGGGTACCGCCACCTGCACACTACAGTTCAAGCCGCCAAAACCGCAATTAAAGCCTACTACGGAACAGCGCCCGCCTACTCCTATCACGAAGGCTGCTCCACCGGGGGGCGGCAAGGTTTGATGGCAGCCCAGCGATTTCCAGCCGACTTCGACGGGATCGTGGCCGGCGCGCCTGCCGCTTTCCTTCAGCGGCTAAACCTAGAACACAACTGGGCAATGCAACACATGTTTAGAGATAACTTTTCTGGCGCCCTCTCCTTCGATACCACAGGTGACGGAAAGCTAAACAGCCTCACTAAAAATAATATACTAACTGAGGCCGTACTCACGCACTGCGATGCGAATGACGGGATAACAGACGGCGTTGTCAGTGACCCCATGTCCTGTGATTTTGTGCCGAGCCGAGACCTCTCCGGGTTCATGTGCCCTCAAGATCAAAACGCTGATGATTGCTTTACCACAGACCAAATCAAGGCAATAGAGGCTCTCTATGACGGACCCTATGATTCGAACGGTGTCTCCATCTACAAAGGCAAAGCTCTTGGCTCTGAAACCCGCTGGCCAGGGATCGTGATCCCGCATGAAGGCAATAACTATTCCCCTGGTGTTATGGGACTGGCCTCTGACTTTGTAAACTACCTGTTCTACGAGACCGACCCAGGGGTACCAACCATGTCCCCCGCAGATCTTTCGCTCAAGCCCGACCCGACCCGCGAACCACCAGAGTATGCCTGGTGGCAATTTAATTTTGACGACTTTACGGCCGGAAAGGGTGATGCGATGCGGGATATCACCGATGCGGACAACCCAGACCTTACGAGATTCCTAATCCAGAGCGGCGGAAAATTACTGATCTACCATGGCTGGGCAGACACCGTGATTCCCCCTGAACCTATCATCGACTACCACGGAGAGGTTTTGAGCACTACTTTTGATGGAGATAGAACCGAGGCGGAAAAATCGGTGAGGCTCTTCATGGTACCTGGAATGGCCCACTGCCAGGGTGGTCCAGGGCCAAACACGTGGGATCGGTTAGCACCCATGGTGGAATGGGTAGAGAATGAAATACCACCTGACTCGCTGACGGTGACCCACAGTACAAACAGACAAATTGACAATGAGCGGATCCTTTGCCCGTATCCTCAACAAGCAAAATACAAAGGTCCGGAGAATAGTAATAACCCAGTAAACTGGGTTGCTGCTAATTTCACTTGTGAATAATTTATGCTTGAAAATGTTGCGGCACCACGCTTAACAAGGCTAGACTCCGAAAGTCAGTGCGAAGCAAAACTGTGAGACTAGCGGTTGATGCAAGTTCCTTAAAACATATGCAACCGTAAAATCATAGACAAAAAATAAGGTAATAATAAGAAGAGGATACCATCATGGCTATGACCGAATTCCAAACCGTTTTCGGCTCTTTGAAAAACTACGAAAAGGGTGACATTGAGATCATCAACGACGACAAGAAAAATTATACATTTTCAAATATATTCGAAGTTGCTTCGAAATCGATTCCGTATGAGCGTGTAATTGTTGGCAAAAATCTGGAATATGTGCTGGAGGCTATACGCGCAGAGGGCACTTCAGACTGGTACGCCGCTCCCCACGACGAATTCGCATTGGTGATGGATGGCCATGTAGAGCTGGACCTGGTGAAACTGGATAACCCAGAGACCAACGCTCCACCGGAAAAAGAAGGGTCAATCAAACTAAAAGGCGATCCGGAAGGAAAAAAAATGGGGCTGATCAAGATGGGACGAGGGCATCAAGCGCTCCTGCCAGCAGGCGCAGCTTACCGGTTCAGAGCACCGGACCCGGATGCAGTCGGGGTTATTCTCATGCAAACGATTAAAGGGGACGAATCGATCGAAAAATGGGCTGAAATTTGTTACACGTAAAAAAAATAATTAACTTGTTGAACTTTTATGCCTATCAGAAAAGTCCAGTATATCTAAGAGGAGATTGAATATGGCCGCCAGTGAAATTGAAGTGAACGCTTCACCCGTCAGTAACGAAACTGGCTACCGAAGTTTTAAGTTGGGCAAATTTGGCTTTGCCAGAGATGAGTATTACGTTTACATATCGTGGACAGCCCAAGGTCAAAATTTCTCTCATAGTATGTCTGCCGATGCTTTCTTGCGAGCTGCAATGAGATGTGTGGCGTGGGGTTTCTTTTACGGCTGGCTTAACTTTGACGAAGTTTTCGGCACCCAACAGCTGTATGGCCGAGTAAAATTCTACGCTGGGCGTTATCACCCGTCCTTTCATGATGAGGGCCTCGATCACGAGGAGATTTTTGATACTCCACTAGCGTTGGAAACATTTAAAGAGTTACTCTCGGACTGGACAAATGACGGCTATGACCCGTTCGCTGCCCCAGATGAGACAGGAATGAGTTGGATTGGCAAAAAAAACGGCACCAACGAAGAAGCCATTGGACGAGAACGCGAAGTATGTAGGCGCATGCCAGGCCTACCGGGAGATGCGCCGTTGCGGACGGATGAAAATGGCCGTCCTGTGAACCGAGCTTTCCATGATGTACCCCAAAACCAACCGGAGATTCACGCAGAACCGGGTTTCGAAGGTGAGGTCCATGCACACAACTTGTATGGCTACCTTTCGCGTTCAGATGTAACTTGGAATCCTTCAGTGAGTTCGGTTGTAAAGCAAAGTCTTTTCTGCCCAACAACTGAGGAATATACGCTACCGGTTAAACATGGCAACGACCGTATGGAATGGTTTATCCAATTGAGCGATCAGATTGACTGGGAAATCGAAGATAAGGAAACGGGCAAACCCCGGGCCAAAGTCATTATGAAAGCTGGTGACGTTGCCGCAATGCCTGCTGATATCAGACACCAAGGAATTTCCAGAAAACGATGTATGCTACTCGTTTGGGAAAACGCCAATCCGGAACTGCCTAAGATGCTAGAAAATAATGAGCTCCCGGTGAATTTATCTAGCCGTTTTTAAAAACTCAAGCTAACAGACTAGGTCAATGAAGGTGTAGGTAACTTTGAGGCTTCACTGGGATCGCACTTACCGTTCTGCAAGAACCGCCTCACCTTCAGCCGCAATCGTCCCGTCAGAACTTTTAGCTCTCAACACAACACACCCCCCATCTGGAATAGCTAAAAGATGAAAAGGTGCGGTGTCGAATAATGGTGCTCGCCCACGAAACATAAGTGTCTGCACAGATTCCTCAACGTGTTTTCGAATAAGCTCCATCAGTAATACGGCAATCAAGGGGCCATGAATCACTAGGCCCGGGTATCCCTCTTCATTCATAGCATAAGGCCTATCGTAATGGATACGGTGACTGTTAAAAGTAAGGGCAGAAAACCGAAATAATGAAACTGGATCCGGCGTGATCGTTCGCATAATTGCACGAGGATTTGGCTCTGCCTGAGTTTGCATGGATGACGAAATTTTTTGCGAAAGTTTTTCGCTGCGATATACAATATCCCGTTGCTCCTCTATGCATAATTTTCCCTCTTGAGAGATTTTGTGAGAAATATTCACAAAAACCAAGGGGCCGCTCCGGCCTTTCTTGTGATCAATCGACACAATCTTGCTCTCGCGCTGTGCTTTCTTGCCGATCAAAAGTGGGGAATGAAAAATGAATCGGGCACCGGCAAACATTCGATAGGGCAACTCAACAGGAGGTAAAAAACCACCACGTTTTGGGTGCCCATCGGGCCCAATTGCGTTCATCGGTGCATCGGACAAAAAGTAGAGCCAATGCCACAATGGCGGTAGTGGAGATCCTTCGGATAACTCGGCGGTCACATCATCCAGTGTTGCCAGCATGCGTTGTGCTGGTGAGAGCGCTACCGCGTCATGACGTGTCTCTTTTTTTCCAATCCAGCGAGATAAGTCTTCAGCCATCAGCTTCCAATCAATCCTTTTTTATGCAGAGCTTCAATGCTAAGCCGATCAAGACCGAGGAGCTCAGACAATACTTCTTCCGTGTGCTCACCTAAGCGCGGGGTCAAGCCAGCAGGAACCCGCTGAGCTTGACTGAATTCAATAGGCAACCCAGGTGTTAGATATTTCCCGATGCCCGGATGGTCTACCTCTTCAAACATGGGGTTGGCTACTGAACACCGCTTATCGTTTGCCACAAGTTCCGTAAAAGTTTGATACGGCCCCCAGAGAACATGGTGGTCATCAAGTTTCGAGCGCACCTCATCAAAATCTCTGCCGAGGATCCAATTTTCCACAAGCGGAAAAAGGGACTCTCGGGCATCCCAGCGATCAGCCTCTTGGAAACAATCGATCCCCAGAGTACTTTCGATGGCTTGTACGGCTTTGCTCAAATCCATGGCGGCCAAAAGAGATTTCCACTGTCGTGGCGTAATAGCGAGGACCATAAGACGGCGGCCATCTCGCGTGATAAAGTCCCGCCCAAAGGTCCCATAGACATCATTACCGTACGCTTTCCTCTCCGTTGAGTTGATTTCAACTTCAGCCAAGTAGCCCAAATTTCCTACCACAGCCATTGCAACATCGGATAAGGCAATGCGAACGTACTGCCCCTGCCCAGTAATACGCCTGTGTCGCTCAGCAGCCAAAATCGCAGTCGTCGTCACCATTGCACAAACAGAATCCCAGGCGGGCAAAACGTGATTAATGGGCTCTCCATCAAGCGATCGCCCAGTCACAGCCGGAAAACCCACGGCACTGTTTACAGTGTAATCCACAGCAATTGCACCATCGGGACTTCCGGTAATGTGCACCATGATCAAATCAGGCCGTTTCTCAATAAGCGATGCATAGGACATCACCCCGGAAGTCGAAAGATTGGTGACGAAAATGCCGGCATCAGTGCCTGGAGCAACGATTAATGAACGGGCTAATTTCTGCCCTTCAATCGAGTCCAGATCCACGGCAATGGAGCGCTTACCTTTGTTCAAACCAGACCAATAAAGACTGACGCCATCAGCGGTCACGGGCCAACGATAATAGTCCAAACCACCCCCGATGGGATCAATCCGGATTACATCTGCACCCATCTGGGCTAGTGTTACCCCAGCCATGGGCGCAGCTACAAAAGCAGCTGCTTCAACTATTCTTAGACCGTCAAGAATTCCCTTCATAAGTGACTGTTCACGAGATTACGTGCGATTACAGTGGCTTGAATCTCAGACGCACCCTCAAAAATGCTAAGCACCCGCGCATCACACAATACTCGACTGATTGAATACTCTAAGGCAAAACCGTTACCTCCATGAATTTGCATCGCGGCATCGGCATTACTCCAGGCTACCCGAGCAGCTAAAAGCTTGGCCATCCCAGCCTCTAAATCACATCGCCTTCCACTATCCTTTTCCCTGGCAGAAAAATACGTAACCTCACGCGCAGCAATTGTCTCTGCAGCCATTAACAACAATTTGCCATGCACTCGGGGGAAATTGAGAATAGATTTACCAAACTGTTGACGGTCAATTGCATACCGGAGCCCTAACTCCAAAGCATTTCGAGCCACGCCAACAGACCGTGCAGCGGTCTGGATACGTCCACTTTCCATAGCCTGTGCCATTTGTTTAAAACCTTGCCCAGGAGCATCACCAAGCAAATTACCGGCTGGAACCTCGAAGCCATTAAAACCAATTTCGTACTCACGCATCCCACGATAACCCAAAACCTCGATTTCGCTACCAGACATACCTTCAGATGGAAATAGATGTTTTTCGCTGCCCCTGGGTTTCTCAGCAAGCAATATCGAAAGACCTTTGTATCCTTGCTCTTTGGGTTCCGTGCGTACCAGCAAGGTCATAAGGTCAGCCCGTACCGCGTGCGTGATCCATGTCTTCGCACCAAAAACTCGCCAGACTGAATTTCCATTTGGTTTTGTAACAAATTCTGCGCGCGTCTTGAGATGCGCTAGATCAGAACCGAAGTCCGGCTCAGAAAATGCAACGGTCGGTAATATTTCCCCTGAGGCGATCCCTGGCAAAAATTGATTTTTTTGATCGTGAGTGCCAGAAGAAGCAATCAACTCTCCAGCAATCTCGGACCGAGTCCCTAGAGAACCAACACCGATGTAACCACGGGAAAGCTCTTCAGACACTACGCACATAGTTAATTTGCCAAGTGACGAGCCACCCCATTCCTCCGGCAACGTTAGCCCGAAAACGCCCATCTCCCCTAGCTCCTGAATAAGATCTAATGGAACCAAGTCATTTTTACCATGCCAATCCTGTGCATGAGGTGTAATTTTTTCATCCGTAAATCTCCGGAACTGCCTCCTGACAAGATCCAGCGTTTCATCTCCCATGATTGGTGATTCAAACTCTCTTTCTGACAACTGCTGAACAGCAGCCAATCGAAAACCCAGATTTGCAGAAATACTTTCCAATTGAACAATATCGTTAGATGACAAACACTCTGCAATTCTACTTTCTAGCCCAAGATCTGCTGGTCTCGCTGTCTCCACTTGGCTCATGGGAATACCATTTTTCAACTGCTGTGCATATTCTGCAAAAATGACCGCGAGCATGAACCGATCAAGGTCCCCAAATCGATTTTCTCTGTCCAAGCGGTCTGCCCATTCAACAGTACGAAGGAGAACCTCAGCATATGTCGCAATCCAAGCGAGACCGTGCACAGCATGCTGATTTGCCTCCAGCAACTGCGAATCAATAGATCCATTCGGAGCCACACGTGCAACAGCAGAGTCGATTGCATACTCAAGATATCTAGAAACATCTTGGGTAATGTTACGGGCCGCTTCTACAACATTGATGTTTAACTGACTGCAAAAATTTAGTGTATTTTGGTTCACTCAGTGTTCCTGAGGAAGAAAAACAGGTAAGAGTTTGCGCCATCTGCTTGGCAGTCTCAACTAACAGGGGAGTATAATGTGTTGTTGTATTCCCAAAATCACTATGACCGATATGCATCAAGTGCATACCGATGTCGTGCTTTGCGTAGCTAGATTAAATGCTGAATGAGTACGATGACTTTTAATAACGCGATTTGTAAAAGGAAAGAAAATGTCTCTACAAACCAAATTATTTATCAATGGAAAATTTATTGATTCCAAAGAAGGGTCAACCATTAAGGTACTCAACCCCCACGATGATTCCCAAATCACAGAGGTTTCAGAGGCAAAAGCGCCTGATATAGATGATGCGGTAGCGGCAGCCAAAAAAGCCTTCCCAGCCTGGAGAGACATGCAAGCGGCTGAGCGTGGACGCCTACTGTTGAAACTAGCAGACCTAATCGAAGAAAAAGCAGATGAGTTGGCAGAGATCGAATCACTAGACACCGGACACCCCGTTCGAGATACCACTGGACTGGACGTACCTCGAACAGCATTTACTTACCGCTATTTCGGCGGGATGGCTGACAAATTACAGGGCAGCATAATCCCAGTAGAGCCTGGCTTCCTGAATTACGTCACCAGGGAACCCGTAGGCGTCGTGGGGCAAATTACTCCATGGAACTTTCCACTCATGTTTACAAGTTGGAAAATGGGTCCAGCGCTCGCTGCTGGAAATACTGTGGTGCTGAAACCAGCCCAAGTTACCCCGTTGACTGCCCTAAAAATTGCAGAACTCATGGCAGAGGTGGGATTTCCGCCCGGGGTGGTTAACATTGTACCCGCTTCGGGACGAACTGCTGGCCAACATCTAGCAGAACATCAAGATGTCCAGAAAATTGCGTTCACGGGTTCCACGGATGTCGGTCGGAACATCGTCCAAGCCTCCTCCACTAATTTAAAGCGAGTACAACTAGAACTTGGGGGCAAAGGCGCAAACATTGTTTTTGATGACGCATTTTTGCCCGCTGCAATTAACGGGAGTGCCTTTGCAATCTTTCATAATCAAGGGCAAGCGTGTATCGCGGGCTCCCGGTTGTTATTACATGAACGCATTGCGGATGAGTTTCTTGACGGGTTTTTGACGCTGCCAAAATCTATCAAACTTGGTAACCCTCTCGATCCAGAAACCGAAATGGGCCCACTCACATCGGCCAAACAAAAGAAGGCCGTATTGACTTATTGTGATATTACCCGACAGGAGGGTGGTGAAATCCTGATCGGTGGAGAGCCGCCAGAGACACCAGAACTTTCTAAGGGTTATTATGTCAAACCGACTGTTGCCAAAGCTCAACCCCAAGATCGCGTTTGCCAGGAAGAGGTCTTTGGTCCCTTTGTTTCTGTAACAACTTTTAGCTCAGACGAAGAAGTCGTTGACCTTGCCAATTCAACTGAATATGGGCTGGGTGGCGGACTGTGGACAAGAGATTTGTCAAAAGCACATAAAGTGGCAGGACAAATGCGTTCGGGTATGGTTTGGATCAATTGCTACAAACGGGTTAATCCGGGCTCCCCCTTTGGGGGCGTAGGTAGTTCGGGTTACGGTCGGGAAATGGGCTTCGAAGCAATGCACGAATATACGGATGCAAAATCTGTGTGGGTTAATGTGGATGCAAACATTCCTCCCTTCTACAAACGCTGATTGAGCCTCCTTGCTGGTAATTACAACAAAGCCAGCCCGGCTTCTATGAGCGGTGCTCTTTGGAAAGATCATCCTCATGCTCCAAAAGCAGGGGCTCACTTGTGTCAACTCGAAGAGATTCCGGATGGTTCCGGGAAAGAGTTCATTTTTGGGCCTGACAAGAACCAGTTTAGGTTGGTTGTGTTCCGGCTGAACAAATCAGTCTGGGGATATATCAATATTTGTCCCCATTTCCGGCTACCGCTCAACGCAAAACCCGAAAAATTTTTAATTTGCGGGCCAGGCAAAGTTATGTGCTCATTTCACTCTGCTATTTTCCGTTTCGAGGACGGTTTCTGTGTTGACGGTCCGGCCAAAGGTGGCAGATTGGATTCGATTCCAGTTGAGGTGAAAATAGATTATTCAGTCATAGTGGGAAACGACTAAACTAACCGGGCTATGAAATCAAAACTTACCGATCCGGAAAATCCACCTGAATCAACGCTTGAAGAACCAGATATTAAAGTTTCGGTTCGCGATACATTCAGCATAGACAGCGACCTTACAGTTCCTGCCTTCAGCCAAGGTGGTCCTCACGTCCCGGAGCCAGACACAGCTTATCGCTTTAATAAAGATACAACCCTAGCTTTACTTGCTGGCTTTACCCACAACAAACGCGTACTAATCCAAGGCTATCATGGTACCGGAAAATCTACGCATGTTGAGCAGGTTGCGGCAAGACTAAATTGGCCGTGTGTGAGAGTAAATCTGGACAGTCATGTAAGTCGCATAGACCTGATCGGAAAAGACGCAATTACGATTCAAGAAGGGCAACAGGTGACGGTGTTTAGGGAAGGTATCCTCCCTTGGGCCCTACAGCGTCCAGTTATTCTAGTTTTTGATGAATACGATGCCGGCAGACCAGATGTCATGTTTGTCATTCATCGTATCCTTGAAGTAGATGGAAAATTAACTTTGCTAGACCAGAGTCAGGTCATTCATCCGCACCCTTATTTCCGTCTATTTGCAACAGCAAATACCATCGGACTCGGTGATACCACCGGGCTCTATCACGGAACTCAGCCAATCAATCAAGGTCAGCTGGATCGTTGGAATATTGTTGTAACTTTGAACTATCTGGAACCAGATGCAGAATCGAAAATTGTTCTTGCAAGGGTACCATCGTATGACAGCGCAAAAGGAAGAAAATCAGTAGAACAAATGGTGGCGCTAGCAAACCTTACACGTCAGGGATTTATTGCAGGCGATCTATCCACGGTTATGTCACCACGAACAGTTATTAACTGGGCGCAAAACGCGGAAATATTTGGCAATACAGAAAACAGCTTTTGTCTCACTTTTCTAAACAAGTGCGATGAAGCTGAACAAGCTACGGTAGCTGAATACTATCAGCGCTGCTTCGGTGTGGAGTTAGCCCACTCCATCTCGAATCTCTTGTCGAAATGACCGAACAATCCTTTACAACAAACAGCCTACTTGAGCAGGTATCCTCAGCTGTAGCTCGGGCTATCAGTAGAAATTTCGATATGGAAATCATACTGCAGGGAAAAAGAATCCGAGTACAAGGGAATCAGGTACGTGTACCTAAACCAAGACCGGAAAATACTAAAGGCGATCTTGATTTAATGAGAGGAAGACTGGATGCACTTGCCTTGCGAGCACTCCACAGTGACAAAAATATTTACGAAAAACATAAACCCTCAGGTCGCATGGCCATCAAATTATATTGGGCGTTAGAACAATGTCGTGTGGAAACGCTGGGAGCAAAATGTATGGCGGGCGTAAAAAAAAACCTAGAAGCGCTGGAAGCATGGCGACTAAAAAACATGGGTGTAGATCAAATTCCGGAATTCTTTCAAAACAATCGTACTGAAACAGTATTACTCATTGCGCGACATTGTTTCCATGCGCCACTACCAGCCGCTACGATAGAAGCCATTGGGCATGATTATTCCGCATGGTTGGAACCAAATTTAATCGCACAAATAAAAACACTAGCATCGGTCTGCGAAGAGCAAGATACTTTTGCCCGTGGATTTAGAGAGTTATTGGATGAATTGGATCTGCAAGAAAAGAATTTTAAGATTGGACAAAATGATTTTTCTAAAAAAAACGAATCCAAGAAAAAAAATGTAGATAAAAATCTACTCTCAGCTGATCAATTAGCTACAGAACATACCCTGCCAAAAAATCCCCGTGCCAAACCGGAAGCCACTCTTCAAAAAATTAAAGTGAATAGCACAAAACAAAATATGGGGCGCTATAGACCTTACACCACTGAGTTCGATGAAACGATAGATGCCTCGGCAATCTGTCAACCACGGAAACTTACTGAACTCAGGGAATTATTGGATGAAAAAATGCCGGGAAAACTCTACTCAGTGACCCAATTAGCGCATCGTTTACAACGAAAATTAATAGCACAACAGATGCGTATGTGGAATTTTGATCTAGAGGAGGGAATGCTGGATGCGAGCCGTCTAGCCCGTATTATCGTTAACCCGCTGGAACCTCTGGCCTTTAAAAAAGAAATTGAAGGGCCTTTTATCGATACAGCGGTAACCTTGTTAATCGATAACTCTGGCTCGATGCGCGGACAGCCCATCACAATGGCCGCGATCTGTGCTGACATTTTAAGTAGAACCCTAGAGCGATGTGGAGTGAAGTCGGAAATTTTAGGATTTACCACAAAAAACTGGCGCGGCGGAAAAGCCAGAGATAAATGGCTAGCAGCTGGAAAACCAGATCATCCTGGGCGTCTCAACGAAGTGAGACACATCATTTATAAGCACATCGGTACTCCATATCGGCGTAGCCGAAAAAATCTGGGTCTGATGTTAAAAGATGACCTGTTGAGAGAAAATATTGATGGCGAGGCATTAATGTGGGCACATGATCGACTGATTGCTCGCCCCGAACCGCGAAGGATTCTCATGGTGATTTCTGATGGAGCGCCAATTGATGATTCAACTATTGCAGCAAATGGCAGTGAGTACCTAGAAAATCATCTGCGCCTAGTTATTGACTACATAGAGAGATTGTCTACCATTGAACTTCTTGCCATCGGAATTGGACACGACGTAACAAATTATTATCAAAGGGCAATTAAGTTAATGCGATTAGAGGATCTCGGCGGCACAATGATCAAGCAGTTGACCACTATCCTCGATGAAACGGCAACCCCTGGCCCTCGCGCTCGAGAACCCAATAAAAGTTCAGCCGCTGTCGCAACATAATCTAAAAAAATCCACGCATAGTCTAGTCCTACAGGGTCCTAATGGCACAGCAAAAACCCTCTAGTTAATCGACGGTGGATTTACAAATAGCCTCAGTCAAGTCCGTATGAGGCCAAAATCAAAATCGAGCAACCGAAAGGGCACCTGTAGACCGTACTCTTTTGCCAATTCCTTATCCTCACAGTCCTTATATTCCCTCACCAATGAACTCTTAGTGGCAAACACCGCATCACTGTCTAAATATTTATCACCTGCCGTGAAAATATGCGTTGTCAGACTATCGTAGCCATCGGCGGTAATAATGAAGTGTAAATGACCGGGGCGCATAGCGTGCCGCCCACAAGCATCCAACATCTTTCCCACGGGGCCGTCAGTTGGTACCGGATAGGGTCCTGGTAACTCAGTAGCCAAACAATACTTTCCATCTGGACCGGTAGTAAACTTTCCGCAAAGATTATATTCGGGCATTTCCGGGTTCTGCATATGATAGAGCCCTTCTGCCGAAGCCGACCAAATATCCAATACCGCGCCTTCGATGGGACTACCGTCCTGGTCGGTCACCTTTCCGCGTACAAAGGCTGGCGTCCCGCCCGTATCCGCCTGTACGACATTCGAGCCCATGGGATACTCAGGCGCTCCGGAAGCATAAAAGGGACCAAGTACAGTGGTCTCCGTACCCGCACCAGCCCGCGGATGATTGATAGCGTCGACTAGCATGGACACCCCAAGCGTATCAGACAAAAGAATAAATTCCTGACGTTTTTCGTCACACATTTGACCCGTAGCGGTTAAAAACTGGATAGCCTCAAACCATTCTGTCTCGGTTAATTGAACATCCTTCACAAAAGCATGCAGGTGATTAATGAGGCTGCCCATGATCTTTCGCAGTCGTGGATCAGAGGTCTTTGAGTCGTACTCTTCGTGTACGATTGCCGTTAAATTTTCTATGGTGAAATCACGCATTTGCATACACTCCTGTGATTAAGATTTGCTCGTTCTTATTTGCTAAATTCTACTTGGCTCAAGGTTGAGGCATTGTTCCGTGATAAGCGTCCTCTAAAAGTTGCCGTATTTCTTCAGTGGTAATTTTTCGGGGATTATAATACGCAGCCTGAGTTGCCGCTTCAGCTACCGTATCCAGGTCCGTCTCCCCAAGACCTAATGCCTTCAGGGAAACCGGGTCACCAATTGCCTCGCACAACCGCCGAAGCGTACTAGCAATTTTGGGGGTTCCCAACGCTGCTTCCAAATATTTTCTGGCCTCTGGCGCTGCCCCCATATTAAAAGCAACTACATAAGGGAGAATGATCGCGTGGGTCTCAGCATGGGGTGTATTAAATGTCCCACCCAGCACGTGGCATAGTTTGTGATGTAATGCCATTCCCACTGACCCTAAAACCAAACCGGCAAGCCAAGCCCCATACAAAGCCTGACTCTGGCCCTCAAGATTGGCCGGATCACGCATGACTTTAGGCAATGAGTCCGCCAAAGAACTGATTCCCTCCTTAGCCAGTAACGACATGACCGGGTTGGCATTCTCCGCATACAACGCCTCCACACAGTGAGCCATGGCATTCATGCAGCTCGGCCCAGCTACCTGTGGCGGGAGTGTAGCTGTAAGCTCGGGATCGTATAGAACCACCCTTGGCAGCACTTTCGGGTCTCTCCCCGTGCGTTTGGTACCGTCCTGAGTCAACCCCCAAATCGGAGTCATTTCGGAGCCGGCATACGTGGTAGGAACTGCAACGACCGGCACATCGATCTCCATAGCGATGGCCTTACCCAATCCAGTAGAAGAGCCTCCCCCAACGGTGATACAACAATCGGCATTCGTGCGCCTAACCTCTGCACGGCCCGCCTCGGCAGTCTCTATCGGAACATGGGGGGCGACCTGGTCATACACGCCTATACAACGTGACCCAATTAAATCAGCAAGGCCCGATGACAAGCCCGCCTTACTCGGATCAGCAATGATCAGTGCACGCTGTACCCCGAGAGTCTCGAGTTCTGCCCCCAGCCTCTCCCGGCTACCAACACCAAACAGCACCCGCATGGGTGCCATTTGGAATACAAACGCCTGCATTGGCGGATCTGGCGCGGCCTAGGATGCCTTTTCTGCTAGTTTCTTAGGCGACGTTTCATCCAGGAACAATGAAACAATGATACCTGCACCAACGCCCAAGCCGGCTACCCAAACGATGTTCTGAATGCCAAAATTTTCGGCTACGTAACCGGTAATCACGGGCGCTACGCCACCGCCGAAAATTTCGCCCCAACCCACCACTAAGCCGATGGATGAGGCAACCAGACCCGGTGGAGCGGATTCTGTGCAAATCGGGCCAGTAACAAGCGCGATAGTACCCAGAGTGAAAAAAGACGTGAAGAAAAGCATCGTGAACAACAAGGGAAGATTGACGCTCACCTGAAAAAACCCAAAGCAGGAAATGGTTGCGCCGATGAATGATATAACCGCAATCAGTTTGCGCCCAAAAAGGTCAGACAAGCCCGGAATACCGAACTGACCAACAAACCCGCCAAAGCCGATCCCTGACATCACAAAGCCCATCTGCACCGGTGTAAGCTCCAAATAATTAAGTAAATACCCTGGCACAAAGGCACTCAGGGGGAAAACGCATGCCATCATGAAAGCAAGCAAAATCATACCCAGTACAACATTTTTGCTTTTGAAGACTTCAATCCAGCTGCCCGCCTCTTCAGTAGCGCCGAGGAGTTTGGCCCCTTGCGTATCGGCCGGTTCCCGAAGTACGAAATACAGCAAAAGTCCGATTATGAAACCCGGAATGGCCACAATCCAAAAGATGGTACGCCACGTGGTCACCTGCAGTAATTGCGTTGCAATAATTGGGCCTAACGCCAATCCAAACAGGGGAAAGCCACACTGCTGCAGGCCCTGGTTAAATCCACGCCGACTAGGCTTTGAGGCGTAGCCTGTTGAAGGAATCATCGTTGCTGTGTACGAACCTTCCGAAACACCCATTAAGGCCCGGACGAGAATCAATCCCGTAAACCCCGCAACCATGCCCGAGAAACCCGACATCAAGGAAAAAATAAAAATCGCTGGAATCAGAATTTTGCGGTGCCCAATACCATCGGACAACCGCCCGCTGAAAATTGCGAAAACACCCCAGAGCAAACCCAATGCCCCAATAAGATTTCCGAGATGACCGGCGTTAAGGCCAAGCTCCGGAGCAATCCCAGTGTCCCATAGATAAGCAATGATCCATCGGTCCAAACCCACCAACCCGAACCCAATACCCAACAAAAGAACTACTTTCCATTCGTAGTTGGTATCCCATCTTGCTTGTTCTTGTCCAACAGCCATACCAGCCCCCCTTCCTGTTAATTCTTATTCAAATCTATTTTGTTCTGATTTTTGTTTCTCTGCGGATACCCACACCATAACTCCCATGAGACTCCATCTCAACACGGAAACTCAATCCGGTAACGCAAATACATAAAGATCTGTTTCAACGCCAGCCCTGAATTCATCATCCACCAACCGCATTAAACTTAAAGTGGTCAGAGAACGACCCGTGCTGACAGCCACATACTGTTTTCCGTCCACCGCAAAAGTAGCCGGATATCCCGTGACCTGAGCACCGAGCTCAGTCTCCCAAAGCACTTCCCCGGTTTCCTGATCCAGCGCACGGAACCATCCTGCTGCATCTCCACTAAAAACCAGCCCCCCATCGGTCACGATCAGCGAGGTAGCACCAGCAGGCTGCTCGTGGATCCAGAGAGTTTCCCCTGTCTCCACTGAAATCGCATGAACACTGCCTACATTCTCAGTACCCGGTGCAATCTCAGCAACCCCGGAAATTGCATACAACTCATCCAGACTAGGCTCCTCAGAGGTAGACCTAACAGTGGCGCATGTATTCTGTAAGGGCATATACATGGCATTGGTCTCGGGACTATAGGCGCCAGCCGGCCAATTCTTCCCGCCTGTACTGGTCGGACAAACAAAACGAGTCTGTTCAGCCCCCGTATAGAGCATGTCAGAGGCAACCTCCACCACCCCAGTACTGCCTTCAATATTCTCAACAACCGTTTGAAGAACGGTAGGCCTAGCCCACAAAAACTCACCGGTTTCACGGTCCAGCGTGTAGACGATGCCGGTCTTACCTGGAATCCCGGTCACCACTTTACGCACTTCACCAGAACGGATATTTGGGTTGATCCAGCTTACCGCCTCTGGGTTCGGCGCAACTGCTGTATCCACTAGCAGGCGCTCAAAAGGATGGTCCAAATCCCAGTGATCAACCAAGTGCTGGTAGTACCAAGCGATATCCCCTGTATCTGCATCAATCGCAAGCGTCGAGTTATGATAAAGGTACTGCTCATCATTACCGGCCAGCATAAATTTAGGCGCCGGGGACGTGACTGATGTCCCGACATAAATCAGATTGAGTTCAGGATCGTAGCTCGGCACCATCCAGGTACCCACATGCCACCGCTTCTCGAAGGGTACATCGCCCCAAGTGTCCCCCCCGGGCTCATGGGGAGCCGGAATGGTGCGGGTTCGCCACAATTCTTCACCACTGGCTGCATCATGGGCAGTCACGATACAGGCATCGGGCCCGGCCTCAGGCTCACAACCACGGCCAGAAATAATTTTTCCGTTACCTATGATGGGCCCCGACGTCTGCTGAGCACCCGCCGAATACTCAAGTATTAAATTTTCCCAAACCAACTCACCGGTCGCCACATCAAGAGCAAACACATAATCATCCGAGCTCGTAT
>CAYXIJ010000008.1:0-77307 GCA_964465375.1 uncultured Gammaproteobacteria bacterium
TATTGCCTGATCTATTTAGAGAAGGACAGGGTATAGTTGCAACGGGTTCAATCTCTGATGAAAATATATTTAAAGCTACTGAGGTTTTGGCTAAGCATGATGAAAATTACATGCCACCAGAGGTTGCTGAGGCACTAGCCCAGTCGGAAAAGGCCGTGAAACGTGATCCCTGAGCTTGGCCAGCTATCGCTTATTCTCGCTCTCTGCCTGGCTGTGGTACAGGCGACCTTACCTTTGTTGGGGGCTGCCCAAGGACGTGCCGATCTGATGGCCCTAGCAAGGCCTGCAGCAACAGGGCAATTTGTTTTTGTTACAACAGCTTTTTTGATTTTAGTGCAGGCTTTCTTGGTTAATGACTTCAGTGTCCTTTATGTTGCTACCAACTCGAATTCTGCCTTGCCGACGGCATACAAGGTAGCTGCAGTGTGGGGTGCGCACGAAGGATCATTATTGTTGTGGATAGTTATTCTCTCTGGGTGGACATTTGCGGTAGCTGCTGGAAGCCGGCATCTTCCAGATATTTTCGCTTGTCGCGTTTTGGGTGTTCTTGGTGTTGTCAGTGTAGGGGTTATGCTTTTCACGCTGCTTACCTCTAATCCTTTCGAGCGGCTTCAGCCGGCCGCATTTGAAGGCAATGACCTCAATCCTCTTTTGCAGGACCCGGCACTGGTAATGCACCCTCCAATTCTATATGCGGGCTATGTGGGCCTAGCCGTTCCCTTTGGTTTTGCGGTTGCAGCATTGTTAAGTGCGCAACTTAGCCAGGAATGGGCCCGCTGGACCCGACCGTGGACGGTAGGAGCCTGGGTTTTCCTGACTATTGGGATAGCCCTGGGTAGTTGGTGGGCATACTACGAGTTAGGCTGGGGGGGCTGGTGGTTTTGGGATCCGGTAGAAAATGCTTCTTTTATGCCCTGGCTCGCAGCAACCGCCCTAATTCACTCCCTTGCGGTAACGGAACGGCGAGGTATTTTTAAGAGCTGGACACTTTTGCTGGCCATTACTGCATTTTCACTTAGCTTGCTTGGAACTTTTCTTGTGCGCTCTGGGATACTAATTTCTGTTCATGCATTCGCATCCGATCCAGCACGCGGGCTCTTTATCCTTGTGCTACTGAGCATCATTAGCGGCGGCGCATTAATTTTGTATGCTATTCGTGCGCACCGGATGAATCAGGATGGCGGATTTCACCCGCTGTCTCGTGAATCTTTTTTACTACTTAACAATATTCTTTTGATTCTTGCTGCTGGATTAATCTTGATAGGCACACTTTACCCACTTTTTGTAGACGCTTTGGGAATGGGTAAATTGTCAGTTGGCCCTCCGTACTTTAATTTAGTTTTCCTTTTTCCTACGCTGCCCCTAGTCTTCCTTATGGGGATAGGGATGCATTCGTTTTGGAAAACCATGCCTAAATCGGTTCTCTTCAATCGATTAAAAATTCCAGTAATTTTAGCGTTACTATTCGGCGTTGGCCTCCCGCTAGTGGTGTTTGGTAGGGCTACGGTTCTTACCTTGGTTGGTTGTGTTGCCGGAATGTGGGTTATTGCTACAGCAATGCTTGAGCCTGCGCAGCGATTAATTAGGGGTGAGGGCTCTATATCGAAGATAAGACGCAGTCAGTGGGGAATGATGATCGCCCACCTTGGGGTAGGTGTTTTCATTCTGGGTGTTACAGTGACTTCAAGTTACAGCATTGAGACAGATCAGGCGCGCGCGCCAGGAGATAGCTGGGAGCTAGCAGGTTATCAGTTTGTTTTTCGTTCTACCCGGGATGTGGTGGGACCAAATTATCAGGCTGTAGAGGGTGAGTTTGAGATTAGAAAGGACGGACGGTTACTCACTGTATTAACGCCACAAAAACGTGTCTACCGCGTCCAGCAAAGTCCAATGACAGAAGCCGCAATTCAGTCTGGTTTGCGACGTGATATTTTTATTGCGTTAGGTGATTCATTGGGCGGAGATGCCTGGAGTTTACGCGTGCAATATAAGCCATTAATACGTTTCATTTGGCTCGGCGCTCTTATTATGGCGTTCGGGGGCATTTTAGCTGCTAGTGATACTCGCTATAGACGCCAGAAACAAAATCAAGGTCAATCGCCTCACGATATAGATACTGGTATTGCAGAGATTATCTGATGTCACGTTATCTTATTCCCGTAATGATTCTAGGTGTATTGGCAATCTTTTTTGCGCGTGGCCTAACCCTAAATCCAAGTTATGTACCATCACCGCTCATAGGGAAGGAAGCCCCAGGTTTTAAGTTGCCCCGACTGAAGGACCCCAGTCTGACGCTAGGATCAGAGGACATGCTCGGAAGATTGTCACTCTTGAATGTATGGGCAACCTGGTGCGTTGGATGCCGTCAAGAGCATCAATATTTAAATGAACTTGCGCAAAATAATATTATTCCGATCTACGGCCTAAACTGGAAAGATGATCGTGTTACTGCAATTAATTGGCTCAATACATTGGGGGATCCCTATGTCGCATCAGCATTCGACGGTGATGGAAGGGTGGCCATAGATTGGGGTGTTTATGGAGCGCCCGAAACTTTTTTAATCGGACAAGATGGATCGGTAATGTATAAGCACATCGCCCCATTGACTAACGAAATATGGGAAACAAAATTTTTGCCTCTCATTCAAGAGCATTGCCAGGAATTTTCCTGTTCGTACGGTGACCTAGAATGACATGTCGTGATAATTTTTTGATAATAATTTCCTGTGTTGCACTGATGACACCAGTCGTTTGGGCGATTGATGCGGAACCTGAGTTAGAAAGCCCGACATTGCAGGCTCGCTACCGGTTGCTAATTAACGAGATACGATGTCTCGTTTGCCAAAATCAATCGATTGCTGACTCAAATGCCCCCTTGGCTGCTGATTTACGCCGGGAAGTTCGGGAAATGATCACAGAAGGGTCAACAGATAGAGAAATTACCACTTTCCTTGTCGCTCGTTATGGTGACTTTGTGCTTTATCGCCCTCCATTCAGTGCGAGAACTTGGGTTTTGTGGGGTGCTCCCTTGCTCCTCTTGGGGGTCGGTTTTTTGGTATTTGCGCGGATTTTGCGAGTGCGTGGCAATCAGCCTATCGATGAAGGGGAGGTCATGTGATGGCCTTTTGGGCTCTCTTTGCACTACTAACGCTGTTCGCTGTTTCTTTCCTTCTTTACCCGTTGCTGCGGGTACGGAAGATGAGCGGGAAATGGCCTGTTGCTGGCTTGACTGCAGCAGCAGTTATAGTTCCAGCCACATTTTTTTTATATGGCATTACAAGTAATTGGAATAGCAACGAAATCATGTCCGGGCCTGACACCGAAAGCTCTCTGCCACCAGTTGAAGAAATGGTGGCCAGCCTAGCGGAAAGACTAAAAAATAATTCAGATGATGTAGATGGCTGGAGGCTTTTGGGCCAAAGCTATGTGGCTCTCGGAAATTATCCAGAGGCACGCTCTGCCTTTCGGGAGGTCTGGGCTCGCACTCCGGTAGCAGATGATGAGCTGAAACTTGCACTTGGAGAGGCTGAGGTCCTAAGTGATCAGGAATCTTTGGGTAGTGAGGTAGGGGGCCTGTTCGAAGAAGTCTTAGAATCACAACCCATGAACCCAAGAGCACTCTGGTACGGCGGACTTGTCGCGCTTGCCACAGGGCGCGAGGGTTTGGCCCGTCAACGCTGGTCAGATCTTTTAACTTTAAATCCCCCAGAGGAAGTTGCCAGGGTTATCAGAGAGCAGTTCGCCGATCTCACTAATCCAGCGCCAAAACTCACTCAGGATACTAACAATGGTGCAGTGATTGCGCTAAAGATTAGCCTAGATGAGACTCTTTCCGGCGATAATTTGAGCTCGGAATCAGCTCTCTTTATTTTTGCGCGAGCTCCTGAAGGCGGGCCGCCGCTTGCCGTAATTCGGGAATCAATCACTGCAGTTCCTGGTACCTTTTTCCTCAGTGACCAGGATGCAATGATTCCTGGGCGCTCTCTAGCTGACTTTGAGGTACTTAATATAGTTGCCCGTCTTTCAATAACAGGTCAGCCCATTCAACAATCAGGGGACCTCTATGGTGAGCTTCAGTACGAGAGAGGGCAGCAGCCTTCTTCTGTTGAGTTAACGATCAATCAAGTAGCGGATTAGCACTTTGCGCTCTAAGGGTTTAATAAATTTATAAAACCCTAGACCCGTTGCTCAAGTATTGACCATCGGTCTACAGCTTTTTCCAGTTCTGCCTTTAAGGAATCAAGCTTATCAAGTTCAGCTTGAATTTTTGGATAGGGCTGTTGGTAGAACTCGGGGTCATCTATTTTTGCCTGTTGGTCGGCAAGAAGGCTTTCCAGTTCAGAAATTTTTTCAGGAAGTTTTTCTAACTCAAATTTTAATTTATAGGTCAGCTTTTTGCGCGAGACAGTCTTGCTGGGGATTGCCTGCCCAGATCTACCTGAGGTTGTGATCGTTATCGCTTCAGGATCATCAGAAGCAGCCAGTTTATGTCGCTGGGAGGCCCAATCACTGTAACCTCCAGCATAACGATTAATCTTTCCGCCTGCCTCAAATACCAAGACGCTGGTAATGGCCCGATCAAGAAACTCCCGATCATGGCTAACCGCAATAATAGTACTTCTATACTCCATTAGTTTAGATTCAAGAGCCTCTAAAGTTTCTACATCTAAATCATTTGTGGGCTCATCTAATACCAGCAAATTAGCAGACTTTGTAAAAAGTTTTGCTAGTATTACACGGTTTCTCTCGCCCCCCGAAAGCGCAGCAACTCGGGTCATAGCCCTCTTTGCTGAGAACAGAAAGTCTGTTAGGTATCCCACAACATGTTTTTTGTTTCCCAGTATATTGATGTAGTCTCTACCTTCTCCAACAATCTCTGCGACAGTTTTTGTGGTATCAAGTTCTCGCCGTAGTTGATCAAAGTAGGCCACCTGGAGGTTAGTACCAAGCTTTACAGATCCTTCTTCGGGTTGTATCTCGCCAAGTAATATGCGTAATAGCGTGCTTTTTCCAACACCATTGCTTCCAATGATCCCGATGCGCTCCCCCCTCATAACCCGTAAAGAAAAATTCTTAATCAGAGATTGCCCCCCGAAACTGTGAGAAATGTTTCGAGCTTCAATAACCTTGCGTCCCGAGATTTCGTTAGATTCATTCAGGTGTATTCTCGGCTTTTTAGGTCGAACAATTCTTTCCTGGCGAACCTCACGCATTGCTTCAAGGGCTCGCACGCGACCTTCATTGCGGCTTTCTCGAGCCTTGATACCTTGCCTTATCCATTCTTCTTCTTCGGCAAGCTTTTTGTCGAACAACTTATTCTGACGATCTTCTTCGCGGTTAGCTTTTTCTTTTTCATATAAAAATTTTCGGTAGCTGCCAGGCCAACTGCGCATATTTCCTCGATCTATTTCAATAATCCTCGTAGCAAGTCGCTCCATAAAACTTCGGTCATGGGTTACAAACAATACAGCCCCTGGAAAACGCATTACTTCGTTTTCTAGCCACTCAATAGTATTGATGTCGAGATGATTAGTAGGTTCGTCAAGAAGTATAAGATCAGGCTTAGAAACAAGCGTTCTAGCTAAGGCTACGCGTCGTTGCCACCCACCTGAAAGGGTATTTAGTTTTTGCGAAGAGGGCAGTTCTAGTTGGCTCAGAGTGGAATCGATTTGTGCATCAACGGACCATCCTCCACCAGCCTCGATCATGCCTTCAAGTTTTTCCATTTCTTTAAGGATTGCCTTGCGAGGCTCAGCTTCCTCGGCGAGCTGTTGATATGCTCGAATTCGAGCAACCTGATCGGACATACCTTCAGCGACTATATCTTTAACCTGCTGCTCTGATGCCCTTTTTAACGATTGCTCAAGCATGGCAGAACGAAGCATGGGTGCTAAAAAAATTTCTCCTTCGTCAGGCTCTATTTCCCCTGTCACCAGTTTAAGGGTAGAAGATTTTCCAGCACCATTGCGTCCAATTAGGCAAACTCTTTCTTGAGACCCAATAGTGAAATTGGTGTTAACGAGAATTTTTTGATCGCCAAATGCCAATGAAATTTCTTTAAATCTGACAAGCACTGTCATGGATGTTATCGTCTCTGTAATTATCTTCAGGGGTATATGGGAGAAGCTCGATGGCGTATTTAGATGTAATTATAGTATTGGCGCTAGCACAGTTCATTTTTCTGGGCGTAAAGGTTGGGAGTGCCAGAGGGAAATTTGGAGTCGCTGCACCTGCTACCACTGGGAATCCTGCTTTTGAGCGCGTATTCCGAGTTCATCAAAATACCCTGGAACAACTAATTGTTTTTGTGCCAGCCTGTTATGGTTTTTTTCATTACTGGAAGGATCCTGAGTGGCTTATCCTTGTTCCAGGATTGACTTTCATAATCGGTCGTTTTATGTATTCTAGCTCTTATTCGAAAGATGCCGCAAAGCGGGGGCCGGGTTTTATGTTGACGATCCTAAGCAATATGATTCTAATACTGGGTACCCTTATCGGTGCATTAAAATCGTTAACCATGGGATAAAAATCAACAAAAGAAGATGTTTAATTGTTTTAATTTTTTTCTATTGCTAGGACTCGCTGGCGACGTTCCTCTTCAATTGCTAGCTGGTCTTCTACAAGCGGGTCAATGTATTCAGTACCATCCGCCGCAATAATTTTTTCTAACCAAATTGATTGACTCGAAGTAAGAGACGGATGGCCAATGATCTGGAGTGATTCTCCGTCAACAAACATAGAATCGGCCCATCCTCGACGTGCTAGTGATAACTTACCGGGCGCTTCGATCACCCAACGCTGGGCTTTGCCGCCGTCATTGGTTACATCGATATACAGTCGGGCATGAGGGTTGACCAGATCTAATTTAATAAATACACCATCAAGGGTTACTCGGGTATTGAAATCATAGACACCTCGAAAAGCATGATGGCCAACCGCTGATTGAGCTACCACAATGCATATAAAGAGGAGGCCAATTAAGAATTTCATTATTGATGCTAATTTATACATGGTAATAAGGGTAGGGGGCTTTATTGTTTTTCTGGGAGAGCCCGCTAGCGGCGTTCATGCTCAATAGCTAACTGGCCTGCTACACGGGATGCTGTAATAGTAGTTTTCATTTTATTAGGGATATATTGATCTATTTTTTCTTCTTAATTGTTCCCCGGAGCAACACAGGCGTCATAGTCATAAATTTTTTCTGTGGGTGCCCAGGCCCAAGCGCGTGCCATACGCAGTGGCTTGCTGAAAGTAATTGGATCTTGAAAGGTCACATCAAGGTCCAGGCGACTTCCATCAGCGGATCGGGTAAAGCGCTCAGTTGCAGTAAGCTGATCACTATGAGCAAAGCCGGAAAAACCGTGATGGTTTGCGCTAATACCACTAGTTTCTACTACTAGCACATCATCCTCGTAATGGCCTACAGAAAAACCGAGTAAGCTCGGGGTTAAATCTGCTGGGGGTTGACGGCCATCGAGATAGATTATTCGTTGTGCAGTCCATTCTGAATAGTAAATAGTGACATAACTGAGGTCATGAAAGTTATTTTGAGTTAGCTCCATAGCGTGAGGAGAAAGAATTTGCCGCACAAAACCCCAAGGAGCACACGAAACCAAGGAAGGATCAGTATTGTTACTAAAAGGGTATGCTGATAATGCCTTTTCAGTAAGATGCTCCGGCATTAATTTGGTTCTCATGTAGCGCGTAGCTTCGGTGCGCAGCTGCGCAAAGGTTAAATGTAGCTTTGTCGGGTCGTTCAGTGAGGTTGTGAGGTACTCTCTCGCATCTACAGGGCAGCCCACATGGCAGAAGGCATCCTCAGCGCTCGGAGGGGGATCGCTCCATGTGCCGCTTAATTGGGGCTCAGCGCTTAACTTTGTGGCTGGTAACGCTAGCAATGCAGTCATTCCAATGGCCAGAAGGGTGCTTTTCTTGGTTGTTTTAGTATTTTCCGTGTTTACCATTTTTTTCTGGCTGAGATCGGGTGAGCACGAATGGTAAATTGCCTACCTGTGAGCATCAAATATTGATTTCAGGTTAAGTTTTATATCTTATTTTACATAATATACATTATGCGCATATTTATTATTTCCCAGTGTAAAAAAAACACAATAAAACATGTCCCCTATTTTAAATAAATATAGTAAATTATTAATTTTTAAGATATAAACCACAGAACTGCATAAAAACTAAGATCAAGGACTTAATCTTTAAAAAGATTTCCTTTTTTTAAAAAAAGTGAGAAAAACGACAACGATTCAAGTTTGGCTCTAAAATACTAGTTATCTAACCCTGCGCTGGCTTGGAGTTCATATGATCGACGCACGAAAGGTTAAACACTGGCTACTCACGGTACTTCTAGGATGCTTTGTCCTCTTAAGCTATGGTGTAACCGAGGCCGCAATATTTACATCTGAAAAGGAAATAGAGCGCCAGGCACGTGTCCAATGGCTCACAATGAAGCGCAGTATGCCCCTGTCGCCTACAGAGCGTCTGCAGCAGTACGTCGAATGCGTGGCCTATAGCCTAATCAATGTTCTTGAGGAGCCTTATTTGAGCATGGATTGGGAAGTAGTTGTTTTTGATGATGACGCTCTGAATGCCTTTGCCATGCCTGGCGGAAAAATCGGAGTTTTTACTGGCTTATTGAAAGTAGCTGATAATCAGGATGCCCTCGCTGCAGTTATTGGTCACGAAATTGCTCATATGACGGAAGATCACGTAATGGAAAGAGCTAAAAAGGAATCCCGTACAGATGCCTTGGTACTACTGGGGTCCGCAGCAACGGGGATTAGGCAAGATCTTCTTCGTCAAGGTGCTGCTATTGGTCTTTCCCTCCCCTTTGATCGCAGGCAAGAAAGCGAGGCAGATGTAGTGGGCATGAAATATATGGCTACCGCCGGGTTTGATCCAAGAGCAACACTATACCTATGGAAAAATATGGCTGCCCAAAGACAAGGAGGTCAGCCGGAATTTCTTTCTACCCACCCTAGTGACGACACAAGAACGGGCGATCTTATTCGTTCTATGACATCTTCGTTAATTCAATATAACGATGCCCGCGAGGCAGGTAAGCGCCCGAACTGCGGCGGCTAAAGATGGTAGCTATGGTTCGTGAGTGGCGTTCCATGGGTTCGCGGCGTCCGCATGACTAGCTATTTCATCCGACGACTCCTGCTCGTTATCCCAACCTTTGTAGGGGTTACTATGCTCGTATTCTGCCTCACCCGGCTTGTTCCCGGGGGGCCAATTGAGCGCGCCTTAAATGAAGCTCTGCTTGCGGGAGGAGATCGCGGCTCCGCTATCACTCAAAGTGTAGGTGCGGGCGAAAGTGTGCTTTCCGAGGCCCAGCTTGACCAATTGCGTGTCTATTACGGTTTTGATAAACCGGTTCTGGTGAGCTATTTCGACTGGCTGCGTAAGGTTTTTGTATTGGACTTAGGAATTTCGACACGTTATAACGAACCGGTTTGGGATACCATTAAGAGTCGATTTCCAATTTCGATTTTCTATGGCTTAACTACACTTATCCTGACATACAGTATATGCATACCTCTAGGGGTCGCCAAGGCGATAAAGCATACATCGTATTTTGACAATATTAGTTCAGGAATCGTATTTTTTGGTTATGCAATCCCGAGTTATGTTGTAGCTATTGCGCTACTGACATTTTTCTCCTCTTATCTCGAGCTTTTTCCTCTTGGTGGCTTTGTTAGCAATAGTTATGACCAGATGACACTCTGGGGCAAGATTAAAGATATCGCACACCATGCGGCATTACCGTTACTCTCCTATATGGCGGGTAGTTTTGCAGTAACTACCTTCATGATGAAAAACTCATTGATGGATAACCTTTCATCAGATTACGTGCGAACAGCTATCGCCAAGGGCTTGTCATTCCAGCAAGCCATCATAAGACACGCAATGCGGAATAGTTTGATTCCAATTGCAACCTCGTTTGGAAGTAATATTTCTCTCATACTAACTGGTTCATTTCTGATTGAAAAAATATTTAACATTGATGGCTTTGGGTTGCTTGGCTTTGAATCTTTGGTTGAACGAGATTACCCAGTAGTAATGGGAATTTTGGTGATCTCTTCCTTGCTTTTTATGATTGGAAATATTCTGTCTGATGTCTGTGTTGCTCTAGTGGATCCACGGGTTAAGTTTGGAAAATGATAAAAATAAACCCCCAAACAGCACAGCAGTGGAAACGATTCAAGTCAATAAAGCGTGGATATTATTCCTTGATAGTAATATTGGTCCTTTTAGCACTCAGTGTTTTTGCAGAACTACTCATTAACAACAGGGCGATTCTGGTTAAATATGATGGTAACTATTATTTTCCAACATACACTGGTTTTATAGCGGGAAACCACTTTGGACTTGATTATGCGTATGAGACTAATTATCGGGAGCTCAAAAGGCATTTCTCAGATCAGAGTGAAAATTGGGTATTACTCCCGCCCGTTCCTTACAGTCCATTTGAGACAAATTTTTTGGAGGATTCATTCCCACCCTACCCTCCCAGCATAGATGACCAGCATTACCTAGGCACTGATATTACGGGGAGAGACATACTTGCGAGGTTGGCATATGGTTTCCGATTGGCTATTACTTTCTCTATAATTTTGCTTGCTTGCAATTACTTGATAGGAATTGCGATTGGATGCGCAATGGGTTTTTGGGGTGGCGCATTTGATTTATTATTTCAAAGGTTGATTGAAATTTGGTCCAATGTGCCATTCTTGTATGTCATCATGATCGTTGCCTCGGTCATTATCCCGAGTTTTTGGACCCTAGCCTTTATTATGGTGATATTCGGATGGATGGGAATGACTTGGTATATGCGGACAGCTACTTACAAAGAGAAAGCGCGGGAGTACGTAGAGGCAGCGAAGGCATTGGGAGCGTCTAATAAAAGAATGATTTTTAGGCACATTCTACCCAATACAGTTTCGATCATTGTAACGTTTGTCCCATTTTCAATTGCCACAGGAGTAACAGCTCTTACGGCACTGGACTATCTAGGATTTGGATTGCCACCTCCCACTCCAAGCTGGGGGGAGCTCCTGAGTCAAGGCACAAGCAACTTACAAGCTCCCTGGATTGTTACATCAGTAGTTTTTGCCATGACAATTGTCTTATTAATGGTTACATATATTGGCGAGGCAGTTCGGGAGGCTTTTGACCCAAAGAGGTTTACATTTTATGAGTAATAGAAACTTTTCTACGTTCAAGATGGGTTGGATTACCTTGTGTACCTTTTTATGGCTTCTAGTAGGGTGCAACGAACAAAAAGAATCCGAATCAGCGATCAGTGCAGCAAATGACGCCGAATCGAATAGTTACCTCGTTGAAATATTACCCAATTACCAAAATGAGCTCTTGCCCGAGGGGCTACACTGGGAAACAAACAACTCAGATCCCATTTTTTCTTCTAACGAAGCTAAAAGAGGCGGTACTTTTAATAGCTGGATTCTAAGTTTTCCACTAACACTACGTACAGTTGGACCCGACTCAAATGGTAGTTTTGCCACCTATACTAGGGCCAACAATCTAGGTTTGGTTGGGATACACCCTAATACCCTTGACTACTATCCCGTATTAGCTACGCACTGGGCATTTGGTGATGATGGCAGGACAGTTTATTACCGGCTAAATGAAGATGCTACATGGTCAGATGGCGAGCCAGTTACGGCTGATGATTTTATGTTTGCTGTGGATTTTATGCGCTCAGAGCATATCGTCGCTCCTTGGTATAACAATCATTACACGAATGTGATTGTGAGCGTATCAAAATATGACGACCATACGATTTCAATTGAAGGAGCAACGGCTAAACCACCAGAGGAAATGCTGAATGAATATGGGTTAAGCCCAATACCTAGGCACTTCCACAGATTAGATGAAAGTTGGGTCCAGGAGTATAACTGGCGGCTTGCGCCAACCACGGGGGCTTATAAAATTTCGGTTGTTGAAAAGGGGCAGTACGTAGAATTCCAGCGCAACGAAAACTGGTGGGGTGACAACAATCGCTACCTAAAAAACCGCTATAACGTTGATACGATTCGTTTCACGGTGATCAGGGATATGAATGTTGCGTGGGAATATTTCCTGCGCGGTGAGCTTGATTCTTTCCCTTTAGTGATGCCTTCGTTTTGGCACGAAAAGGCTAACGGAGAAGATTTTGATAATGGGTATATACAAAAAATAAAGTTTTATACAGATAGACCTCAGCCATCTTATGGGATGTGGATGAACATGGATGATCCAATTCTTGGAAACCTAAATGTTCGGCTAGGTATTGCTCATTCAATAAATGTAGAAAAAATGCTTAATACTCTCCTGCGTGGGGACTACGAACGACTAAAAATGCAATTTGAAGGTTACGGGGATTACTCGAACCCTAACATTCAGCCCCGGGAGTTTGATCTACTTCAAGCTGATAATTATCTTGCTGCTGCCGGCTTTAGAGATCGAGGACCAGATGCTATTCGTGTGAATGAAGATGGGCAGCGCTTAGCCCTCCGGGTGGTATATGGCTCTCAGGAACATACGCCGAGACTGGTTCTTTTGCGAGAAGAAGCTAAAAAAGCTGGAATTGAATTAAACTTGCAACTACTTGATTCCTCAGCACAATTCAAGCAGATTCTTGAAAAAAAACACCAGATTGCTTGGATGGGTTGGTCTACGGGGCTCGTCCCCCGCTTTTGGCAGTACTATCACTCGGATAACGCCCACATACCACAGACAAATAATATAACTAACACGGATGATCCTGAAATTGATTCTTTGATCATGCAGTATCGAGAGAGCAAAGAGAAAGATGAGCGTGTACTTTTGGCTCATCTTCTACAGAGGATGACCCATGATGCAGGAGCCTATGTTCCAACCTATAAAGTTCCTTATACGAGGGAGGCTTATTGGCGCTGGCTAAAAATGCCAAAACATTTTGGGACGAGAACAACGGATACAATATTCAATCCCTTAGGAGAGGCATTATTCTGGCTTGATGAAAATCTTAGGCTAGAAACGATGGCGGCTAAGCAGGAAGGTATTCACTATCCTGTTGTTACTATTACAGACACTACTTGGCGAGTTGACTAATTCGTGTCTGAGCCCGTTCTGAAGGTAGAGGAATTAAGTTGCGGGTTCAGGACTGAGGAAGGCTATATTCGTGTAGTTGAGCGACTCAGCTTTGATGTCGGTGCTGGGAAAACGATAGGCCTAGTAGGCGAATCAGGTTGTGGGAAAACGGTTACTGCTTTAGCAATTATGGGTCTACTTCCTAGGCCATCTGGTCACATCGAAGACGGAACAGTTTTTTTTCGTGGCAATGTTTTATCCAGCACCTCTACTCCGAATCTTAAGGAAGTAAGAGGTAAGCATATAAGTATGATTTTTCAAGAACCCATGACAGCGCTAAATCCAGTCCATCCTATAGGAAAGCAACTATTGGAGGCTATTGATCTATATGAACCTGAAATCCATCGAACCGATCAACGAACTAGGGCGCTAGAGCTCCTTACAAAGGTCGGGATTCCAGAGCCGACTCAACGCCTTAAAGAGTATCCCCATCAGCTCTCAGGGGGTATGCGTCAGCGTGTGTTGATCTCTATTGCAATAGCCGGAAATCCAGATTTATTGGTTGCTGATGAACCCACTACGGCATTGGATGTAACTGTCCAAGCTCAAATTCTTGAGTTACTCAGGGACTTACAAGCAAGCAATGGAATGGCGATGATTTTTATAACTCATGATCTTGGTGTTGTAGCGGAAATTTGCGATGAAGTGCTAGTAATGTACGCCGGAAGGGCTGTTGAGCGTGCCAATGTAGCGCAATTGTTTGAAATTCCAAGACACCCCTATAGCCAGGGCCTCATGGCTTCAATTCCAAGGCTAGACACCCCATGCAAAATACCCCTACCAGTCATTGAGGGACTTGTTCCGGCATTAGATAACCTACCTTCTGGATGCTCATTTTCCAATCGCTGCAATTACTCCGACAGTAAATGTGAAAAAGAAAAACCTCCGCTTATGAATGTACAGCCTGAGCATCAAGTTGCCTGCCATCACTGGAAGGGCTTGGGCAAATGAAAGTACCCATCTTGGAAGTCCGAGAACTTAGGAGGTACTTTCCGGTAAGGACTGGAATATTTTTAAGAAAATCCGGGGATGTACGTGCTGTTGATGGGGTATCGCTGAAGGTTTATCGCGGCGAAACAGTTGGCTTGGTTGGTGAGTCAGGGTGTGGAAAAAGCACTGTTGGGAGAACAATTCTTAATTTACTGAAACCTACATCTGGACAAGTAATTTTTGAGGGCAAAGACCTATCAACTGTTGGAAGGACGCAATTGAGATTGCTGCGCCGTAAGGTGCAAATAATCTTTCAGGATCCCATGGAGTCCCTGAATAGTCGCCACACTGTAGGGGAAATCCTAGAGGAGCCATTCATAATTCATAAGCTTGGCTCGTCAACGCAGCGACGAATTTGGGCGCAAGAACTACTAAAGAAGGTTGGTCTGACTGCCTCCTCAATTGGACGCTTCCCTCATGAATTTTCCGGAGGGCAACGTCAACGCATTGGTATTGCTCGAGCGATTGCCCTTGGGCCAAGTTTAATTGTTTGCGATGAAGCAGTATCGGCACTAGATGTATCTATTCAAGCTCAAATCATTAATTTATTACTCGAGCTCCAGCGTAAAATGGAATTATCCTTGCTTTTTATTGCCCACGATTTATCAGTAGTGAGGCACCTGTCGGACCGCGTTGCGGTTATGTATCTCGGTCAAATTGTAGAAGAAGCATCTTCGGATGAGATCTATCAAAATCCAACTCACCCCTATACACGAGCACTGATATCTGCCATTCCTGCACCAAGCCCAACAAGTAGTCGGGACCGTGTAATACTTGAAGGAGATGTCCCCTCTCCTATTAATCCGCCCAGTGGGTGCCGCTTTCATACCCGATGTACTTACTCAAAACCCGACTGCCAGCGTGAGATCCCAAAGATGGAGGAAGTTGAGGGCAACCACCATGTAAGCTGCCTCCGATGGAAGGAGCTCCCTGTGCCTATAAGGCATATTCCTTAATTAGTTGTTGGCGATTTCTGCTCTACGGGTTTTCGTACTTGTACTTCAGCCGGGTTAGTGGGTGGTGGCGGTGGCAATATGCCCTCCTCTACGTACGCCTCCAGTAATCCATCATCTGTTAGCGGTTTTACTTCAAGGATACGGCAAAGTTCATCAACTCTTGTTCCTGCAAAAGGTCCCGCATGAATAAAGGATCTATCGAATGGGCAAATACGCCCATCTCTATCTTCAAATTCTAAGTAAGGAGCAGCTCTCATGTCACACAGAAAACCATCGAGCTTTAACAGGTATGGACAGCGCTGAGCACCCACAAACACAATCACTGTTTCGTTTTCAAGAACGTCAAAATCACGCACGCTCCTTTCAAAAAAACAATCGGCCATACTGCATCCAGCAGGAATTCTAGGCTCACCAGTGCTCGAGCAAGCCATCAGCGTCAAGCATATAAAAATTGGGGCTAGATGACGCATTAAGAAAGCTTTTCCATTTGATGCCCGTCTTAAAAGTTTAGCAAAAATACCCCTACCACCCCTAATATACCGTAGCTCTTGGTTTTTTCCTTCCTAATGTCTGTAAAATCTAGCCTCCTAGATTGCTAATATTACTACCAGTATTTATATGGATATTTTGAATTTTATCCGACCGCCTCTGAAGCAGCGTAATTAGATGGCCGCGAGTAAACATTGGAGGCAGAGTGTTGAATCCAACGGCATTGTTCGTCTGGTGCTGGACATGGCTGAGTCTAGTATTAACACCCTTTCCCGGGAAGTTCTGGAAGAGCTAGCACTTGAATTAGCCGAAATCGCAAGCAAAAAACCGAAGGGGCTGATCTTGGCATCAGGAAAGTCCAATGGTTTTATTTTTGGTGCTGAGATTAAGGAATTTGATCAGATTAGTAGTGCCCGAGAAGGCACTGATGCAGTTTTGAGGGGGCAGAGATTATTAAATCAACTAGAGGATCTTCCATTTCCGACCATTGCTATTATTAATGGAATTGCACTTGGCGGTGGTTTGGAGCTTGCTCTCGCATGCAACTATCGTTTAGCCGCAGATACCCATGATAAAACAATTGGTCTGCCGGAAATCCGTCTGGGGATTCATCCCGGACTGGGAGGAACTGTTCGAACGGCTCGACTAACAGGCGCACTAGTAGCATTGGACTTAATGTTAACAGGCCGCTCAATATCCCCCAGAAAAGCTATGGATATTGGTCTCATAGACGGGGTTGTGTCTCCCGAAGATTTGGATCAAGTTGCAACTACCTATATTCATAACCGTCCAAAGCAAACTCGGGCACCTTGGTATACACGCATATTAAGTGCGCGGATTCTGCGGCTGTTGGTTGCGAGGGTGTTAGAAAAAAAGGTGGCCAAACGAGCACCCCGGGCTCACTACCCTGCTCCCTATGCGATTATTAACCTGTGGCGTCAATATGGAGGCCTCAATAAAACTGCTTACAATGCGGAGGCCCTCTCATTTGGAAGGCTACTGGTAAGCAACAGCTCAAAAAATCTCGTTAGGGTTTTTTTCCTTCGGGAGCGACTCAGGAATTTAGCACCCCGGAAGAGCAAAGTGTCTCGATTGCATGTCATAGGGGCCGGTACTATGGGAGGCGATATCGCCGCCTGGTGTGCCGCTAAAGGTTTGGAGGTTACGCTCCAGGATACAACTGAAGAATTGGTTGAGATAGCACTAAAGCGGGCAAATAAGATTTTTACGCGTTTACTTAGAGTTCCCGGGGAAGTGCAAGCCGCTCAAAAGCGGCTGATCATGGACGTTGAAGGCCTCCAAGTCAGCTCTGCAGATGTTGTCATTGAGGCAATTGTGGAGAAACTTGATGCGAAACAAAATCTCTTTAGGAGTCTAGAATCAAATATTAGCCCGGACACACTCATTGCTACCAATACCTCAAGTATTCGATTGGAGGACATGGCAGAAAGCTTTAAATACCCTGGGCGTTTTGTCGGTCTTCATTTTTTTAATCCCGTATCTAGATTGCCATTAGTCGAAGTTATAAAAGGGGAAAAAAGCGCCAAGGATTCATTGCAAGTTGCGATGTCCTTTGTGATGCAGATCGGAAAATTGCCACTCCCCTGCAAGAGTGCCCCAGGTTTTTTAGTTAATAGAATTCTCGCGCCTTACATGATGGAAGCATTGGAAGCGCTCAAAGATGGTTACTGCATTGAGACTATTGATGCAGCTGCTCGTAATTTCGGTATGCCGGTAGGTCCGGTGGAGCTGGCAGATAGGGTGGGGCTCGATGTCGCACTAAATGTAAGCACGGTCCTCCAGGGCATGTCCGGCGAGAAAAGTGGTTCGGGTATCCTTAGGGAAAAAGTGGATGCAGGTCAACTAGGAACTAAAGTCGGGCAAGGTTTTTACCATTACAAAAACAATCGAGCGCAAAGACGAAAACGCTTTCCGACTCCAGATACTCAGCTGCAAGATCGCCTGATCTTAGGCATGCTAAACCAGGCAGTGGCATGCCTCGAAGAATCAATTGTTGAAGGGCCGGAATTTTTAGATGCCGGAGTTATATTCGGCGCGGGGTTTCCCCCTTTTACCGGGGGATTAATTAAATATGCACAAGAAATAGGCATTGGCAATACAGTGGAGCGGTTAACACAACTATCTAATGAATTCGGGCCGCGATTCCAGCCTCATTCTGGCTGGAATAGACTGCGCAAGTAAGATTTTACTTTTCGTTAGTTTCTGTACACAAGTCAATTAATACCTCCTTTCGCATCTACCGGCTGCAGAAAGTCCTGCAGTGCCAATAAAAGCCCTAAGTCAGCATTTATCTTGATCCCCGCGCCAATCTGGCGTCGCAATTTTTGAACGTTATCTAATTGATTAAAAAGAGATTTATGGGTTATTTTTTCCCATCCAGTAGGCAAACAGAGCGTGTCCACCACCCCAGGATTGCCAGGCTCTGTCTCCTTGAATCTTTCGCGAATTGCCCTCTCAAGGCCAGCAGCTAACCACTCAAGGATCAAAGCCTGGTCATCTCGAAACTTGGCTGCTATCTCATGCGGGTTCATTTTATTTATATAATTAACATTAGAAATATTTTTTAAATCATTGTTTATATTTATTATTTTAGAGATATTTTCTCCTGTGTGGGCTAATGGGGCTCCTCCCACAAAAGACAAGTAACGGGCGTAGTTACTTTCTGTTTCTTGCCCGCCGGAAGATAACCAAGATAATGCCTCCCCTCTTGGTGGGCTTGTGAGCGGAAGTATCTGGCAGCGACTACGGATCGTAGCAGGCAGCAGGGTCGGCTGATGCGAAACTAACAAGATATATGTATCTGGAGTGGGTTCCTCCAAAGTTTTAAGCAGAGCGCTCATTGCAGGGCGGTGCATGGCCTCCGCCGGCTCGATAATAGCCACCTTGTTAGCAGAGGCATGGCTGGTGAGGCTTAGGGTACCAATTAGCTCCCTGATCTTGCTAACTGCAATCCTTTGTTTCCCCTCTTCCGGAAAAACCCAATGAAGGTCTTGGTGGTGGTCGGAAGGTTCGTGGCGCGCATCCATAGCTGCAAGGGCAATTGCGCTGTCCAAATGGTCCGGCAACTCAATCGGACGAGAAAGCAGACGGCGCGCCAATACAAGAGCCAAGTTGATTTTTCCTATTCCAACCGGCCCAGCAAGTATCCACCCATGCGGCAACTTGCCATCCTGCCGAATAGAATCAAACATATGCAGAGGTTCCTTTAACCAAGGGCAAATGTTCGTGCTCAGCACCTCAATTGGGGAAAGCGAATCAGGCATCCGTAGCACTACAAGATTTTAGGAACCTACGAAGATAGCGCTCCAGATCTCCCTGAATTGCTTTCCGTGATCTATTGGCATCGATGGTCACAATCCGGTCCTTGTTTTCTTTCGCAAGCTCCAAATAGTGATTCCGTATCCTCTCAAAAAACGGTACCGCCTCCCGCTCAAAATGATCAGCAGGGCGGTCCGAAATACGCTCCAAGCCAACATTTGCTGGAGCATCAAGCAAGAACGTGAGATCTGGCTCAAGACTTCCTTGAACTACTTTTTTCAGTACTTGAAGGAAACTTAATTCTACGCCCCGCCCCGCTCCTTGATATGCGAATGTTGCGTCTGAAAACCTGTCACAGACAACAAAATGACCAGCATCTAGGGCAGGCTTAATGATACTTTCAAGGTGATGGCTACGTGCGGCAAACATTAATAGCGCTTCGAGCTCTCCTGGTAGCTTATCGTGGGTTCCTTCGAGGAGCCACTCTCGCACCATTTCTCCTAAGGAGGTACCGCCGGGTTCTCGCGTAATTACCACCTCAATTCCAGCATCTTGAAGGAATTCCTGGATATAGTGAAGTGCGGTAGATTTTCCTACTCCCTCAATGCCCTCTAGGGTAATAAACGCTCCAGGCATGCCTAAGGACCCCCTTCTTTAGCTAATCTTTCTAAATATTCAGAAACAGCCTGATTATGTTCTTCTAGCGTTACCGAGAAACGATGGCTTCCGTCCGAAAGTCCGGTAGCTACAAAATATAATTCAGGGCCCGCACTGGGATTCAGCGCCGCGTCTAGAGATGCTTGCCCAACAAGCCCAATAGGTGTTGGGGGCAATCCGCCTCGTGCATAGGTATTGTATGGTGTATCCCGACTCAAATCTGATCGTCTAATATTGCCATCAAAGCTTTCTCCGATCCCGTAGATCACTGTCGGATCGCTCTGCAGTCGCATACCCAGCTCTAAGCGCCTGTGAAATACCCCTGATATATGAGCCCTCTCATCGGTCATGGCAGTTTCTTTCTCGATGATTGATCCAAGTACAAGAGCTTCCTGTGGGGTTTTTAAAATTAGTCCCGGAGCGCGCGCTTCCCACATTTTGGCAAGTTGCTCCTCTAGTGCCTGGTGAGACCAGGCAAGAATCTGCAAATCACCGGTCCCTCTTGGAAATAAATATGTATCAGGTAAAAATTGCCCCTCCCAGTGTAGCCCTGGCTTACCAATTCTTTCCATTATATTTTCGTTCGAGTGAATGCTTGGGTTGATAGCGGGGTGAGCCCTTAGTCTGCGCAACATTTCACTGAAGCGTTGGCCCTCAATAATTGTGAATTGATGCAAAAGAACTCGCCCTTCAACGAGCTGCTTGAGGAGAGCGCGAGGAGTTGTACCCTCAGAAATTAGATATTCACCCGACTGAATCCGGGTGGCGGCCCCATCCATCCGCGCGTACGTAGTAAAAAAAAATGGGCTTTTGAGAATTTCGTCGCTGGCAAGCTCAGAGGCAACTTTAGACAACGGTGATCCTGGTAGGATCAACAATACAAAACCACTACTGGGGACATTTAATGGTGAATTGAGATACCGGTATCCCGTGACGAATGATCCAATAGCAATAAGAACAAGTATAAAGAATAGCGAAAGCGACCGAGATCGTATCACCTTGAATAGTCTACCTCCTAAAAAAAGGCCTAAGAGTTCTGAATAACGCAAACCTGGTTTTCCCTAGGATTGTTGACGAGTGTACCGTCAACAGAGATCATTCGGCCAGAGATTGTCTTGATTTAGAAGGCAAGCTCAAGCTAAACGCTGAAAAAGTACCGACCCATTAGTTCCACCAAACCCAAAGGAGTTTGACAGAGCAGCACTCATTTTTAGCTCTCTAGCAACATTGGGAGTGTAATCTAGGTCACATTCTGGGTCGGCCTTTTCAAGATTAATGGTCGGAGGAATAACCTGATCACGCAATGCCAGAACTGTAAAGATAGCCTCAGCGGCTCCAGCAGCTCCTACCATATGCCCGGTAGTAGACTTAGTTGAACTTACAGAGAGATTCTCTGCATGACTCCCAAAAGCAGCCTTAATTGCTCTAGTTTCTGCAAGATCTCCAAGTGGCGTTGATGTTCCATGAGCATTTATATAACCCACCTGCTCCGGGTTTATTTGTGCATCTCGTAAGGCTTCTCGCATGCAGGCGCTGGCTCCCTGCCCCTCCTCTGGCGGTGCTGTTATATGATAAGCATCGGCACTCATACCAAAACCAGTGATCTCAGCATAAATAGATGCTCCGCGAGCTTTGGCGTACTCGTATTCTTCCAAAGCAAGGCAGCCCGCCCCGTCACTTAAAACAAAACCATCTCTTTCTAGGTCCCATGGCCGACTAGCCCTTTCCGGCTCATCGTTACGCACTGATAACGCACGGGCAGAACAGAAGCCACCAATCCCGAGCGGGGTGGTAGCATACTCAGCCCCCCCTGCAAATATAACCTCAGCATCGCCGGCGGCAATGAGTCGTGCACTTATGCCAATGGCATGCGTTGATGTAGCGCACGCAGTAGCAAGAGCAAGGTTTGGGCCAGTAATTCTGTACTCAATAGAAATATGACCGGAAATCATATTAATGATGCTGCTTGGTACAAAAAACGGGGAAATTCTTCGAGCCCCTTTCTCTAAGTAGCTGTTATGGTTTTTTTCTATTGTATCGATTCCACCGATACCAGCCCCCATCAAAATGCCAATACGACTAGCATTTTTATCATTTATAACCAACCCAGAATCTTCAATTGCTTGTTTCGTAGCCGCGATACCGTAATGCATAAATGGATCCATTTTTCGGATCGCTTTTGCGTCTATATATGCATTAGCATCAAAATCTTTTATTAGGCCTGCGATCCGAGAAGAAAACCCAGAAGCATCAAAAGTATTTATTGGCCCAATGCCGCTCACGCCCTCGCATGCATTGCGCCAAGCATCCCCTACATTGTTGCCTATTGGGGAAATAAGGCCCATGCCCGTAACTACTACTTTCCGCTTAGACAAAGCCGACTCTCAACTGAGTTCCTTAAGATCTCAACGAAGGTTTTGCTTCGGGCTACGAATCCGCCTGCCGAGATTGAATATAATCAATGGCTTGCTGGACAGTGGTGATTTTTTCAGCTTCCTCGTCGGGAATTTCAGTTTCAAATTCTTCCTCCAAGGCCATCACAAGCTCAACTGTGTCCAAAGAATCAGCCCCCAGGTCGTCCGCAAAAGAAGCCTCGTTCTTGATTTCCTCAACTTTTGCGCCCAATTCCTTTGCTACAACTGCCTTTACTTGATCTTCGACACTACTCATGTGCGTTCTACCCCTTTTAAATCAATAAAGCTGAATTAAGACTCATATCACAGCTGGCGCGTATTGTATTGAAATCACCAAAGTCAATCTACAGCTTTGTGGTAAATGCATGCTTTTTTATAAAAAATATTTTAAAAAACAAATATTTATATAAATTACCCTATAAACAAACCCCCACTAATATTTAATGTTTCGCCAGTTATGTAGCTAGCGCTATCAGATACCAAAAATATCACGGCAGCTGCAATATCTGCCGGTATGCCCAATCGGCGAGCTGGAATTTTAGAACATAGTAACTCTGTTTGTGTCTGATCTAATTGACCAGTCATGTCCGTGCTCACAAATCCTGGTGCAATCGAATTGACCGTAATATTCCTTGAAGCAACCTCTTGTGCTAACGACTTTGTAAATCCAATGATCCCAGCCTTTGCGGAGGCATAATTAGTTTGTCCAGCATTGCCTGCAAGGCCTACTATAGAGGAAATGTTAACAATTCGACCCCAGCGCGCCTTAATCATGCCCCGCAGACAAGCTTTAGCTACATAAAAGTTTGAGGAAAGATTTGTTGAAATAACCTGATCCCATTCCGTGCTTTTCATGCGGACCATTAGGTTATCGCGGACAATCCCAGCGTTATTAACGAGAATCGACGGAGATCCATATTTTGTAGAAATTCTATCTAAAACCTCACTTACCGCCCCATAATCACTTGCATCCAATTCCACTCCATGCCCAAGAACAGCCTTTGACTTAAACCTTTCATTAATGGTTTCTACGCCCTCTTTTTTGGTGGCGGTCCCAATTACCAAGGCTCCTTCAAGTGCCAATGCATCTGCAACGGCACGCCCAATACCGCGTGTTGCTCCAGTTACTAAGGCGACTCGTCCATCGATTCCCGGCCACCTTTTTACGCTTTTAAGAGCCACACTATTTCTCCAAATTCAATCGAATTTAGGATTATAACCGCAGATACTTGAATCATAGGCCAGCGAACCGTTAGCTTGTATGGCTAGGCTTTCGTGAGCCGACTATTTGTGACGACCTTTACTCAATGATTAAAGAAATATTACCGAAGCGGCAAAGCAAAATCCGTCATCTAGCCTAAGCTGAAAAACTAGATAGATGCGGATTCCTTTAACGTGTTTGTGCTATCTTCGGCTAAATAGAAATTGCGGGGTAAGTACCACATGAAAACAGCGAAGTACAGTGTCCCTCAGTCTGGTTTTACGCTCATAGAAATCATGGTGGTGGTTGTCATCATAGGTCTTCTTGCGGCAATCGTGGCACCTAATCTGATTGGCAATATAGATACCGCGGCCATTGCCCGAAGTAGACAAGATATCCGAGGGGTAGAGACAGCGCTAAATCTTTATCGCCTTGATAACTTCAGGTACCCATCTACCAATCAAGGCCTTGAGGCCCTCGTTAGTAATCCAGGATTGACGACTGCACCGAACTGGAAATCAGGTGGCTATCTCCGCGCTGTGCCTCTGGATCCTTGGAGTAATGCCTACCAATACTTAAGTCCTGGACAGAGAGGCGAATTTGATATTTTTTCGTATGGCGCTGATGGACAGGAGGGTGGAGAAGGTATTAATGCCGATATTGGAAACTGGGACCTCGATTAGGCTCAGAAAAACAAACCAAGAGAGTAGCGGATTTTCGCTTCTCGAGCTCTTAGTAGTGGTAACCATTATCGGACTGATAGCAGGTGCCGCAGTTTTGTCGATTGGTGTATTAGGCGGCAATCAAAATACTCAGAGCGCGGCACTAAGATTGCAGACAATTTTGGAGTTACTTCAAGAAGATGCACTCATGCAAAATCGTGACTACGGTATTGTATTTAGTTCTACGGGTTACCAGTTTTATATTTACGACCACCAGCTCCAATCATGGCTTGAAGCAACAAATGAAACATTTCTATTAAAACACGATCTTCGTCCACCTCTGCGTATTTCTTTGGCCTTGGATGGGCAGGATTTGGTGCTCGCTGAATCTATTTCTGAAAGGATGCCTCAAGGTGAGCCTCATATTCTTATTCTCTCCAGTGGCGAGATGACACCGTTTAGGCTAGGTTTATCCCAGCTCGCTGACGATCGCTTACTGTTGACCGGAAAACTGGATGGGACCGTAGAAGTTTTTAGCAATGAAGCCCTGTAGCTCTCGCAGACCTACAGGTTTTACGCTTATTGAGGTCTTGGTTGCCCTCACAATTGTAACACTTGGAATGTTCGCGGTTGTGACCCAATTCAATCATTACGCTATGAGCGCTAGCTATATAGAACAAAAAACATTGGCTAGCTGGATTGCTACTAACACCATTACAGAATTTAGTATTGGTCCAGAATGGGCACCACTAGGTACTTCTGAATTGAATCTTGAGTTTGCTAATCGACTTTGGCAATGGAGAGCCGAAGTTACCGAAACAGAAATAGAAAATTTGCGGCGCATTGATGTTTATGTATCACTATCTGAAGAGCCCCAACAGATTATTCATCGGGTATCTGGGCTTTTAGAACCCCCAGTACCGGTCGATTATTTTCCAACTTACTGGATCAACAGTTCGAGTGGGCTGACTGAATGAGGCACATAAAAGGATTCACCCTGGTGGAATTGCTCATAGCTGTGGCTATTTTGTCGGTTATTGGGGTAATGGCACTGGGTGGACTGAATCAGGTTGTTAACCAAAAGTTTATTATTCAGGAGTACTCTGATCGTTGGAGGGAAATACAGTTAGCGATGCGAATCATATATCAGGATCTTTCTCAGATTCATCCGCGATCAACTCGTGAAGAATTCGGAGAAACTTGGCAGCCAGCTTTACAGTCTGACCCGAGAGCACGATATGCCTTAGAGCTTAGCCGCGGTGGTTGGGCCAACCCAGGTGGCTTTCCCCGAGGCTCGGTCCTGCGGGTAGCCTATGATTGGCAAGAAAACGCTTTAGTTCGTTTTCACTGGCCAGTGATGGATCGCACCTTGAGTACGCCGCCAATACGAACAGATCTACTGGATGGTGTAAACAATGTCGAGCTCCGGTTCTTAGATAATGCAGGTGAATGGCATCAAAACTGGCCCCCAGTCACTACTACTATTCCTGATTCTTGGACAATTCGACCGCGAGCCATTGAATTTAATATCGAATTAGAGGATTTTGGTAATTTGTGGCGACTTGTAGAGGTAAGTGGATGAGCGGTTTCCCTAAAAATGAAGGTGGCGTTGCTATTCTAACCTCCATGTTAGTAGTCACGTTGGGCGCTCTAATCGCTACAAATCTTATGTGGCAGGCAAATCTAGATCTGCAGCGCGCAGAAGCAGCTTTAGCAGCTGATCAAGGACTTATGTACCTACAAGGAGCTGAGGCCTGGGCTGGAGAGATACTCCGCCAAGATCAGCTAGAATCTCCTGACAGTGACCATCTAGGTGAAAGATGGGCAATACAGTTATCCCCTATGGCCGTGGAAGGTGGTTTAATTGCTGGCCGCCTAGAAGACTTACAGGGCCGATTTAATTTAAATAATTTAGTAACTATTCAGGGCGAGGAAGATCCGGTCTGGCGCTCAGTATTTGAGAGATTATTGATTTTACTCAACCTTGATCCAGCTATAGCGGGAGTTGTTGTGGATTGGCTAGACGTTGACAGTTTAGCTGAATTTCCAAAAGGTGCTGAAGATGCGACTTATGCCAGCAGCAATCCTCCATATCGCGTACCGAATTCCATGATCACCAGTCCTAGTGAGCTTAGAGCTATGTTTGGTTTGGAGCTTCAAGACTACAGTAGGCTTCTCCCTTATGTAACAGCGCTCCCCATCGGGACACGGCTCAATGTTAATACTGCCAGCGAATACATCCTAGCTTCTCTATCGAGCGATATCGGCCTTACTGGGGCTGAATCAATGATCCGAGAGCAAAGAGGACTTAGCGGTTTCGCTGATATAAATAACACGTTTGAGCGCCTCTTGGACCAAGATCTGTTGTCTCGAATTGACGCTGTCAGCCGACACTTTTTGTTAGTAGCTACCATATCAATCAATAACAACCAGACCACTATGTACTCCCTATTGCAGCGCGATGATAGTGGAATAGTTCGTTCAATTTTTCGTAGCCTGGGAGTTGAGTGATGGGGTCTGAGCATCTCGTAATCAGATTGGAACAGAAGCTTGGGGGCGCTTCATGGGTAGTTCTTGATGAAAACGGCTGCCGATTAAAGGTGGTCGCACACGGACCATTAGAGCAAGCAGCATCTGAAACAAAAAACAGGAATGTTACTCTTTTAATGCCAGGGCTGGATGTAGTTACAACCCAAGCAAAACTACCCGCCAAAAAAACATCTAAAATTCGCCAGATATTGCCATTTTCATTGGAAGAAACAGTAGTAGAAGATGTGAACCAACTTCTGTTTGCGATTGGGTCAAAACAGCCATCGGGTGAAATTTCAGTCTCCATTGTAGATAGGCGATATCTCAGTGACTGGATATTAAAAATTGAAGATGCCGGAATTTCACCTAATGCTATCTATTCAGATAGCGAGGGTACTCCTGACACACCATTAACACTAACTTTAGTTATCGAGGGCGACAAAGTTTACGGACGACCTGCATCAAGGTCCCCTTTTGTTCTACAGGGAATTAGTTTGTCAGAAGTGGTCGATTTGGTTTCTCACAGCGCCACAGATAAAACTGTCACCGATCATTTATTGGTTTATCTGGCTGACGCAGACCACGCTCGCCGAAAAACGGAATTATCTTTGCTGCAAGAAAAAGTGGTCAGCTTGGATATACAAATTCTTCCTGATGGGCCATTTGAAAAATTAGCGTCAACACTAGTCAATAACCCGGGAACAAATTTAATGCAGGAGGCCTATGCAAAAGAAAAAAACTGGGCCATGCTTTTTCGTCCGTGGAAATTAGCCTCAGTCTCACTGCTTTTCTTTTTGGTGCTAGCAATGCTGGTTGAGTGGGTAAATTTTATCGAATTAAGGATAGAGGATCGGGCGTTAACAGATATGATAGAGGAGCTATGCGAAAGGAATTTTCAACAAACCACCTTAGGTGGTTGTCAATCACAGCTAGAACAACGACTGACAAGGCAAACTTTAGTATCGCAAGAGAGACAACAAGAATTTTTGTTAGCACTTGGCGCTATTGCCACCTCTTCAGAAGGGACCAGCCAGATACAAGCATTAAGTTTCCAAGATAACATCATGGATCTACGCGTAATTACAAATAACGTTGAAAGTCTAGATATTTTTGCGCGCAATATAATGGTGGGCAATCAATTTCAGGTAAACATTGAGTCAACCAATATTGTTGAAAATGGGGTTGAAGGCCGCGTACAGTTAATTGGTTCAAATTGATGATAGATTGGTTTAATGCGCTGCAGCATCGAGAAAGATTATTCCTTGTTGTAGGGATTGCATTTATTGCAATTATGCTGAGTTGGGCCCTGCTATGGGACCTTCCGCACCGTAACGCTAACTCTTTGAGTCAATCCTTGGCTACCAAACAACTACTATTCAGCAATCTTCAAGCGGCACAATCAATGGCAGCGGGGGATCCTGAATCCGCCCTTCTATTTACTCAATCCCTAATAGTTGTCATCGATCAAACTCACCGTCAATTTGGTCTGGCAGGAAAGTTAACCCGCAACCAGCCTGATGGATCAAATGGCATCCGGGTAAATTTTCAGGAGACCCCATTTGATACATTAATAAGTTGGCTCACTGGGCTCGAGACCAATTATGGGATCCATGTTGAGTCTGCTGCCATTAATCAAACAAGCCGGGCTGGACTTGTGACAGCTACCTTGGTCCTCCGAAGAACATAAAAAATGAATATTAAACCGCTGCCATTGGTTGCCGGCGCAATCATGTACGTAGTATTTATGATCGCACTCCTTCCAGCACCACTGGTTTATAAATGGCTGGTGCCGGACTCAATTGAGCTTTCGGGCGTGCAAGGAAGCCTCTGGTCTGGGAAGGCAGCTACCGGATTTTTAGGAAATATAGAGGCCCAAAATATTCACTGGAAACTCATGCCCCTCGACTTGTTTACGGGGCACATAACTGGGAAAGTAAATATGCTATTAAGTGGCGGTTTTGTGGACACAAAGGTTAGCGTAACTTTTAACGACCTGATTTTTCGGGAGTTACAAGCTGCGTTTGATCTTCAAATTTTAGAAGGTTTTATTCCCATTGGTATTGCCGAGGGCACAGTACTCGCTCAAATAGAGCATCTGGTTATCGAGAGGGGCTCACCTACTAACATAACAGGAGAGCTGCGCCTTATGGAACTAATGGTTGCGCCATTCGTTCCGATTGGTGATGTTTTGATCTCGATCGGGAGCTTCCAGTTGACCTTCTTGGGTAATTCAAAGCTTGCGGGAACTATTGAATACATAGATGGACCTTTAGAAACAAGTGGGACCATCGAGCTAAAGCCAGGCCGAGTCTATGATATTGAAATGTTTGTTAAAGCGTTACCCGATGCTTCAGAACAACTAATACAGGGGCTTGAGCTTATGACGGGCGAACCAAACAACCTAGGATTTCGGCCCTTCAATTTGACAGGTAGCTTATAGGAATAACCCTCAGAAAATAAGGGCGAGGAATGTACTCCTGTGAATGACCTCTTCCTTTTAGAAATTACTGGCTGTTAACTGCAATCTCCTTATTTTCCCAATCACGAAAAGCCTTAAATATAGGAAAATAGAGGGCCATTCGAATCGGGCGATTGTCAAATTTAGACAATACTCCAGCATAACGATTAAGCTGGGGGCGATAGCGCGCAACTTCTGCGTCTAAGAACTTCTCTAGAGACCCACCTTCATGGTAACTAGCCTTAAAATCAATTATCCATCGAGTGCCCTCATCAACGAAAGTCCGATCTACCCTTAGGTGCCTCAACCCCCCTGCCCCCAAGTAAGTAACTGAAAATTCAGAACTTTCCTCTAAATGATCACCCAAGATCCATCTCCCCCGGGGATCCTCGAGTACCCCCAATAACGCATGAACAACGCGTGCCGTGGACCGATCAAGATCTTCAATATCCACGCCCATGAGCTCTAATTCTTGATTAAATCTTGGCTTAAGCTCCTGAATACGATTAGCAGTCCATCCCATTAGCCCCTGATCTGAAATATGCTGTAGCCAAGTATGCACTACAGTACCAACATGAATAGCTGACTGGCCCGCCCATTGGTAATCCGGGCGATCTGCTATCGATCTATTCTCTTGTGGATCGAAATTTAAGTTCGGCGAATATATTTTAGTGAGCCTTCTGAGCTTCGGCTGGATCATGATCTTTTTATCTTGATCATCCAGCATTTCCGCCCCCCCTGATTCGAAGTACGGCATCAGCAAAAACCACACCAGTGCCGCAAGGCTTCCCTTGGGGGGTTCACTTTTATTGGTCCTTAGCTGAACTATTAAATGCAGATCATTCCTGGCGCGGGTTGTAGCCACATATAAAAGCCGTGCGCGTTCTGACGCATCACGAGTCCGCTCCTCACGCCTAACAAATTCTATTAATGAGTCTTTTCCCTCGGGGCTTTTCATCAATGGAGCCATTAGCAACCCATGTGTTTCCTCGGTTCCAATACGCTCCATCCAGTAAAGCGCCTTTGGGTCCGGTGAGCGAGGTGTTTTTCCAAGACCCAAAAGAATCACTGTGTCAAACTCGAGCCCTTTGGCACGATGAATTGTCATAACTTCGATGCCCGTTTGGCGAGGGGGCTCTCCTTGGCCCCACGGCTTAGACAAAAAACTATCCAACTCCAGGGGATCATCCAAGTCACCGTTTACAGAAAAATCATCTAGCAGCTGAAAAAAACCATCCGATTGATCTAATTCATTCGTAAAATCTAGGCATGCAGCCCCACCCAAACTCACCCAAGTGCGCTCCACCCAACGAGCCAAGGATTGCTCAGCCCTTAACGTGAAAGCTAGCTGTAGAATACCGCGAGTTCGAGTGAGCCTCCGCTGTCCATCATCAGAAAGTCTTTCGATCTGACCCTCATCATTCATGATTTGCCAGACAGTTTTTCTATCATTACCAAAAACTAGTATGTGGAGATCCCGCCATGACAGCCCACACCAAGGTGCTCTAAGGACACCCAGCCAAGCAATTCGATCTCCCAAATGAGTCAGTGCGCGCGTGAGGCCGATTAAATCCTGTACGACCTGCGTCTCATTCGGCGCATCGATCTCAACAGCATGAACATCAAAACCTCGGCTACGCAGCTGGTCATGCAGCCCACGCAGATGGCTCCTACTTCGAACCAAAATGCCAACTGAGCGATGTTCGTTTTTATTAAGTTCGTCCCCAAGTATCTCCATCACTTTATTCAGCTCATCATTAGAGTCGTTACCCCTCAGAGCATGAACGCTTACTTTTCCTGTAGTCTTATTTTTTGGATCCGGTGAAGAAGCATGGAAACGGCCTATTCCCGCGATGAGATTATCTTTGGACGGAAATATATTTTGGAATGCTCTATTCACCCAATCAACAACCTCTGGAGAACTTCTAAAATTCTTTGCTAACTCTAGATTTTCCAGAACTATATTACCGAGAGACTTATGCATAGTTTTTAAAAAAAGAGAGGGGTCAGCATCCCTAAAGCGGTAAATTGACTGCATGGGGTCACCAACAAGGAAAAGAGTCCGGCCGTCCCCAGGCTCCCACCCTGCTGTAAGTAGTTCAAGCAAGTGATGTTGGCTGTGGGACGTATCTTGAAACTCATCGATAAGCAGATGCTGAACACGCTGATCCAGAGCAAGCAATAGATCAGATGGATTATCCACTTGACCTAGTGCGCGCTGAGCCGCCATAGCAATCTCAACAAAATCCACAACATTTCTTTCACCAAAGACCACATGTAGTTCCGCAGCCAAATGGCGTAAAACTACCCTGAGAGCAGATAGAGCTTCCCATTGGGATTCGTCATATTGAGGTTTTGGCAGATCCCGAACGAGATATAGCTGCTCCCGACACCCGCCATCTTTTTTGAGCTCCTCTATGATTTCTTTGAGCTTTTCGCGTTCATTTACCTGCTTGGGAGAAAAGCCTTCTTTTGCGGTTAATCGTTTGCGCCAATTGCCCGCCTTTGTGAGAAGGAGATGACTAATTCCCTGCCACAAATCTAGGTACTCAGGTGAAGCTGATGGGAAGTTTCTACGGCCCCTCCAAGGCTCTAATTTCGCTCGCAAAGCTAAATCACCGGAAAACTTAGCAGAGTGAGACAAAAGGGGTAATAGTCTTAGGGAAAACTCGCCTGACAATGTTTTTGCAAGTGGCGTAACTTTTTCCAGAATAACTTCTTGAAGTGTTTTCTCTAAAATCTTTCGGAGTTCTGGTGCGCTGGGGGCAGCTAAGTAACGTAACCACTGGTCCCTTCTTGGTAACATTTGCACCAACAGAGACTCAAGCTGGGACAACCTATTGTCTAATCGATACAAAAGAATACTTAGGTTTTTTTTTAGTTCCCCTGGGCTTGAGAGTTGATTTACTGTTCTTTCGGTAGCCTCGCGGTATTCCCCATCCACATTCTCTTTAACTTGGGCTCCGACAACCCCGCCAGACAAAATTGGTAATCGTTGCGCGAGCCAGGCATTTAAGGCATCTACAGTATCAACTCTCAACCGTTTGGGCTGATTTTGAATGTCCCAATTGAATTTCTGGTCACGAGCTAATACCGCTAACGCGAGGTTTCGGGTCTGCTTCTCATGGCTATTCTGATCCTGGATAGACTTTTTCTTTTTTGCTTCAGCCAAAGAAACCAAAATCCGACGTCGCATCTCTGAAGCTGCCTTGCGAGTATAGGTAATGGCAATAATTTGTTCAGGGAGGTCAACTTTAGCTAAGAGCGCTAGGTAACGCTGGATGAGCAACTCTGTTTTACCCGAGCCAGCCGGGGCCTGCACGACAAAGGACCGGCTGGTATCGAGGGCCGTTCTTCGGGCAGCGTTATCGTTCATTGAGGTCCCGAGGTAAGTGCTTGCTTTGTGCTAGCGCTACTTGCTCGTACACACGGGTTAGGGGCGCAAAAATTCCCTTTGCCCGATCTAACCCTGACATTGATAAACGAACATCGCCTCGCGAAAATTCCTTGAGAAGATTTTCGAGCTGATGTTTCCACATTTTCTGCTGACTTATCCAATCCCCCTGGTATCGGCCAAGGTTTTCTGGAGAGCCGGAAAAAATATCTACTGGCTCCCAAACACCCCGGTAGCGGGTTCCTGCCGGACGCAGTATGCTGATTACTGCCGCTGCAACCGGCTCCTTAACAGCCAATGTGTAAAGTGGGATCTGAGTATCAGTCAAGTGAGATCCAAGCCAATCACCCGGCTTTGCTTTCGAGCCTGTCTTGTAATCGATGATTGCAAGCTCACCGCTTTCTAATCGATCGACTCGGTCAATACGGCTAACCAAAACAAATCCATTAAGTTTAGTGGCGATTGTTTTTTCTAGAGCCTCGACCTTAAAATCGGATCGCTGAACATCGCAGTCTGCCAATGCCGCCATGAGTGCCTGAAGACGAGCCAACTCAAGGTCATGTAAAACCCGTAATTGATTTTTCAGTAAACCAAATGCCTCATGCAATGCCTGCCTAGCGCAGGCCTTAAACCATTTATCCCGCTCGGCCCCAACTAAGTTATCAATACTTTCGCGGTCACCGAACCGTTGCCAAGCCAATTCCATTGCACGATGAGTTATCTGTCCACGCCGCCTGTAACCAAGCCCCCTTTCTACTTTCTCTAAGGGCTTGGCCCCAAGGCGTTGTTCACAAAAAGCTATCAATGGACACAAGGCCTGGGTATTTAGGAGGCTGACCCCTCCACCGACAAAGTCATGGGACAAAGGTGGTGCCTCATCCTCTAAACTTTCCTTAGGCAGAGTACCAAGCAGTTGACGGGAAAGGCGCGGCTCTGTTTTGCCCGCAACATCATCAAGCTGGCATGGCGTCGCGCCCAAGATAAGAGGGCTGGGGTTTACCGGATAATCACGAATCATCTCTGGCCAGCTAAAAATAACAGTAGGTGAACTCGACAACAATTGAGTGGTTAGGATTCGACTGCGCTCCAAGGATTTTTGTGGGGACGAACCTGGCACATCGCGGGAAAGCAGTAACGGCCTCGGAAGCAGTGGATTGAGATTTTGCACTTCGGGCCACCGGTTATCTGTCATGCCCGTCACCCAGACACCATCATAACCAGGACCCACATCTTCAATGTGCCCCAATAGGTAAACCCCTCGAGCTGGAATCGGCAAGATGGGCCTGCGGTCCCGCAAGATTTGTTGGACCTCCCCCAGAGCGGCGCTCATCGTAATAGGTCCAACTACAGAAGTCAGAGACGCAAAATCACAGAGCACGGATTCCCAAATCTGGTTAATTTCGTTGGACTGGTCCATTTCCAGCCCTGACAGCCATTCCATGTCACTTAGGACTTTCTGCCATATTGGTATCCATTGTGTTGGTGTGCGACGACGAGGAACAGAATTCACTAATGCTGTTAGGTCTTTTACTACCTCGTAAATGACGGGTGCATGACGATTTAAGTAGCTATTCAAGCCACCGACGCTAATGGCATCCTTAAAGTGAAGCTGAGAAAATAGCTGATCTCTTAGGTCAGCCTCAAGAAAAGCTCGATCATCTGTTGATCCAAATTTTTCCCCAAAAAAAGGGCTCCTAAGCCACCGACTAAAGGTCGAGGCACTTCCTGATGAAGAAAGCAGCTCCAAAGCTGTCAATGCAGCCGCAAGCGCAGGAAAACCCCTTAGCCCCTCAGACCCGTCTTGCCAGCAATTCGATTTAGCCTTTGAGCCTAACAGCACGCCCTCAGGGCTTAAAGTATCATTAAAAACTCGATGGGCTTGCGACCTTCGTCTATCGAGATCAGATATAACTACAGCAATCCTGGAAACATCCGTATTTTCCAGCTGGTCCGCTGCCCAACGAGCAGCTGCTTCCATTTCTCCACCCTCATCGGGCACAGAAACTCGACGTGGCTCTGACGGTTCTTTCTGGTCCGCCCAGCGGAGCATATCCCAGCCACATCCTAACAAATGATCAAAAAGGTTTTTTTGGGCAGGGGTTTCCTCAAGAAACTGAGCCCAGATTACTGGGGCTTTGGAAGGGCTAAATAAATGGCGTACCAAAAGTCCCTCCAACTGGGACGAATCAATCCAGCCCCGCTTTTTCAGGATGGCGTCAAAACGCTTATGCCATAGAATTAAGGCCCGCGACTCCTTGCTAGGAAATAGATCCATCTCTTCTAGATGCCCTAAATTCCATTGCTGGACCAATCTCCACGCATCTGCGGCCCATTTGGACATATTGGTTAGACTTGTGACGGGGACTGAGGGTACCTCAGCTTCTTGAACCACCTGCCTCCATATGGCCCCTTCTTGCCGAGCAGTAAGGAGAATTGGCGCATTAACTCTATCTAGAGCTGCCCAAAGCTCTCCCACCCATGACTGATAGGCTAATACGAAGGGTCCAGAGTGGGCTGTAATATGCTGTTTAGCTGCCTCTTGCCACAGGTAAGCCTCATATTGCGCGGCCAGCAGGTTATGGGCAACCACAATAGTTGCACCTTTTCTGATCTCAATATCTTTATTATTTATCAAATATATCAATAATATATAATATTTTTATAATGTATATTATGGTTTTATTTTGCAGCCATGCTTTCTAAAATACGCTCTATCCTTTTAAAAACTTCTACCAGTGTTTCTGCGTCGGGCAAAGTTGTAATACGGAAATGATCCCGATATTGGGTGTTGAAACTGGAGCCAGGGGCAACAAGTACGTGCTCTTGCTCTAAAAGATCAAGGGCAAATGCCTCATCATCAAATTGCCTTAGAAGCTTGGTATTAACGCCAAGAAAAGCATACATCGCTCCACGTGGCTTCCTCAGATATAAATATGAACTTTTTTCTACTGCCTCCATTATGATACTGCGGGATTCGTACAGTCTCCCGCCTGGCCCACAGAGCTGCTTAATACTCTGGTACCCACCCAAGGCAGCTTGAATCGCCCATTGCCCCGGAACGTTGCTACACAATCTCAAAGCAGCGAGCAAATCTAGCGCGGCTAGATAATCCTTGGATTGGTTGAGGGCGCCACTGAAGGAAACCCAGCCAACTCGATACCCGCAGGCACGATATACTTTTGAGAGGCCACTAAAGGTGGCACACAGGTTGTCTCCGCAAAGCGTAGCTAAGGGTATAAATTGGGCGTTGTCGTAGACCATCTGGTCATAAATCTCATCCGAAAAAAGAACGAGCCCATATTGCTCAGCCAATTTCGCCAGACCCATTAAACATTCCTGGCTATAAACTGCTCCCGTTGGATTATTGGGATTTATTACAACTAAAGCTCGCGTTTTTGTGGTGATAAGTTTTTCTAGCACGGAAATATCAGGTGCAAAATGATTTTCCTCTGGGCACGGATAATGGACGGCCTTCCCTCCATTTAGCAGAGTAGCTGCAGTCCATAATGGATAGTCAGGACTGGGAATTAGGACCTCATCACCTGGGTTCAGCAAGGCCCTCAGACTGAGATCGATGAGTTCGCTGACCCCGTTACCTATAAAGACATGCTCCGCCTTTGCATCCATAATTCCGCGTTCTTGCTGCTGCATTACCACAGCCTCACGCGCAGAAACTACACCCCTCTGAGGGCAGTAAGCCTCGCTCGCCTCAAGGTTCTCAATCATGGCTAAACGCATCGATTCTGGGGCCTGTAACCCAAATAAGCCTGGGTTACCAATATTCAGGGATAAAATCTCATATCCCTCGAGCTCCAACTCATGGGCGCGATTACCCAATTGCCCACGTATTTCATACCGGACACCTTGGAGTTGCTTGCTAGGAATAATGTTGCTTTGATTAGACACAGATGGTCACCGAATAAACGCAAGGTATTGTGCCTTCATAATGCTGCGTGTGAAACCCTATCATAGCCATCAAAGTGCAATTATGGGCAGAGGAAATCCCTCATAAAATATCACGATCTCCAATACACCGTTAATGTTAATTATGTGCAAAAGGTGTTACGCAAATAACAGCTATAAAATCATCTAGCACGTAAATATCGCCTACCTTTGTGTCTTACCCAAAGATTCTAAGGATCCGGGCCAACCCTGATGGGTCGACTTGGGTCTCGGATCCACTCACTCCATGAGCCAACAAACAACTGCCCATCAGCAAAGCCCCCAACCTTTAAGGCAAGAAGAAGGTGGCATGCGGTTACACCCGAGCCACACATAGCAATAAAGTCACATTCTTGCTCATCAAAGCTCTTAGCAAATTTTTCTTTAAGTGTACTCGGGTCATGAAACTGGCCATTGCTTTTTAGGCTTAAAGTAAACGGATAATTGATTGCTCCGGGCACATGCCCTGCTATGCGATCGATCGGCTCGCTAACTCCACGATAGCGATCTTCAAGTCGTGCATCGAGCAGCATCGAGCCCTCCTCAAGTAGCGCAGGAATTTCCTGCGCTGTCACAACCCATTCATGGTGTATTTCGTAGAATCTAAAGACGGCGGGAGCGCAGTCTGGCGATCCCTTCTCTAGTAATCTACCAGACGCTTTCCATGCACCCAGTCCACCATCGAGCACCCAAACAGCATCATGCCCAATCCAACGAAGCATCCACCACAGGCGAGCAGCAAATATGCCATCTTGGTCATCATAGACGACTATACGGGTATGGTTGCTGATACCCCATCTACTGAGTTTTGCAGCAAATAAATGTGGCTCTGGTAGTGGATGGCGCCCCTCGTGACCCTTTGGTGATGCAGCTAAGTCCCTTCCTAAGTCTGCATAACGAGCAGACGGAATATGTCCCCCTAGGTAAGCCACAACCCCCCCCTCAGGGTCCTTCAGGTCATACCGGCAATCAACCACTACCCATTGGTCATCGCTCAACCGAACTTCCAGCTCTTCAGCGTTAATCAATGTGGAGCTTGGGGACGACAAATAATTCTCCCATGGGAGCCTTGTTACTTGCCAGATTATTTTCCTGCGGCAACCTGCTCTAATGCAACCTCAGCAGAACTAACTTTAAACTCACCTGGGGCCTCGATGTTTAATTCGGTAACTACACCATCATCTACGATGATTGAAAACCGCTGCCCTCTAGTACCCATCCCAAAGCCACTGGCATCCAACTCCAATCCTAACGCTCTTGCATACTCAGCATTCCCGTCAGCCAACATCAATACTTTACCTTCAGCTCCTGCTGCTTCACCCCAGGCCGACATCACAAACACATCATTAACTGCCATGCAGGCTACAGCATCAACGCCCTTTTCCCTCAAAGCATCAAACGTATCTATATAACCCGGCAAGTGCTGGGCTGAGCAAGTGGGAGTGAATGCCCCTGGCACAGAGAAAAGTACTACCCTCTTACTGTTAAACAAATCTTTTGTGTTCAACCCTTCTGGTCCGCCTTCGCCCATAAGCTTAAATTCACCCTCCGGCATTGGATCACCAACTTTTATCGCCATTATTAATTCCTCGTGTGTTTTATATAATTAGAATCGCCCCCTGCCAGACTTTGTGTACAAATCCAGAAGGCAACAAAATCAAAACTAAATGAAAAATCTGGAAAACTCAGTGTAATACCAGATGATAGAAAAACCGGCTGGAATTACTCCCTATCCGCGCCTTAAAGCCTGCTCGAGCTGCCTCTCTCTATTCTCTTCTGCATCTACGTACTGTATCCAACTTTGTGCGCCAGTGCGGCTTCTTGAGTCTTTCTCTGCATCTTCAAACGCATTGCGTGCTGCATCAAACTCACCAAGCTCAAATAAACATGCCCCTAAAATCATATTTGCCTGATCGGGTCGACGGAGATCACCTTTGCGCATTCCTGATCGAGCTGCATCAACACAATCCTGCCATTGCGCTAAATTCTGATGTGATTGGGCCAGCCGAACGTCAAGTACGCCATCATCAGCGAGGCCAGCTGCTCGACTAAGCGCCGGAATAGCTTCCTCGTCTTCTTGTGCAAGCTGCCAAGCTTGGGCCAACACACGCCAATTACCCTCAGTAGATTCAACAATACCGTCTTCCAAGCCTTTTTCTAGTATTTTGGCAGCTTTATACGGGATATCAGCCTGAAGTAGTAACTGCGATAAATTTACAATCTCCGAACTTCGTGCTAACCAGCCGGCCTCATAGGCTGTTTCAAAAAGCGCCAATTGGCGACCCTCGTCACCCTCTTGTCCATACATTGCAGACAGCTGAATGAAGTATTCCCTTTTTGGCCACATTTCGATCATTGTGGTCAGCACCTCAATAACATTTGGAAAATCTTCTAGCTCATAGTAGAAAACATTCAGCAAGCGATACCAGTTCTCTCGTAATTCCCGATCTTGATCCATAGCAATTTGAATTGCTGTCCTCGTGGGCTCTATGCCCTCCCGAAATCTTTCTAAGCTATAAAAGATTTGTGCTTTCAGAATGTAAGGATCAGGCGAGGGTGTAGGTGTTAAAGCAAACCACCGGTCTATCATTGCTAGGGAATCCTCAAACCGCTCTTCTTGGAAGTACAGCTGAGTAAGCGTGAACATTGTGGTTGTTTCAAGGCCGAGCGGTAAATCGGGTTGCTGTAAAACATTCTCATACGCTCGCGCAGCTTCCCGGTAGTTGTCTTGAGTAAAATATATAAAGGCGTAAAAATTCCACATTTGGGCGACTTCATAACTGTTGAGATTACTCATCTCGCGAACTCGGTCTAGCAACTCTCTTGCACAATCCATATCACCTTCATCTGCGCAGGCCTGAGCTTCCGATAATCTGCTATATACGCGCTCACGCATAGCGGGCGTCTTTCGGGTTTCCTGCTGGGCTGCCTGACTTTGTTGCTCACTACCCATTCCCTGAGCATGAGCATCCCAAGAGAAAAGCGCAGAATAAAAAAATGTTGTACCTAAAATTGCCGACAATAGACCAGTGCGCATCTAAATCTCTCCCTTATTTCTCCAGCACAAATGTGATTTTATTTTGCACGCCAGGCACCTCCACTGGCTCTCCATCAATCACGCGGGGCTTGTATTTAAATTTATAGGCTGCGGCAGTAGCAGCACGCTCAAAAATAGAGCTCGTCGATTCGACTACAAATACATCCCTAACGGTCCCAGCTCTTGTTACTGTGAATTCCAAAATCACATAGCCTTCCAGTCCTCTTGATGCGGCACGGGCTGGGTAAATCGGAGCTACCTTAACAATTGGCAGGTATTCACCATCGCTAACACCAAAGCCAACACCGCCAATATTTAATGTGGCGTTTATCACCGGACTTGACATGGAGACAGCCATAGAATTATCAAAAGAATCTAGCGTGTCGGGGCTGGGCATGTCCGGAGCTTGCTCGGGTTCTGGTGGTTTTTCCGGCTTCTCCTTCTTGGTTTCGACGATACTTTGCCGCTCAACCCTAACAAAATCAACAATCCGGAATGCCTTTGCCTCAGTTATTGCACCACGACCCGTGGCAATCAATAGCTGCATCACAAATAACAGGGCAAACGTGACTGAAGCACCAAGACCTATAGAGATAGCGTAACGAGCCATAATGGAAACCCTCGGCTATGTAATGGAAATTTAAAGCATGCGGAGTGATTCTAACACGAGAAACTGCTCCTAGCCGCAACTAGGGCACTGAAGCTGCCAGAGTAATATCAAGAATACCAGCCGTTTTTGCTGCATCCATTACCGCGATTACAGCTTGATTGTGAGCATCGGAGTCAGCCTGAATAACGACACCACCCTCCGGGTACTCAGTATGCAGACGCTCTATCGCAAGCCGGGCACCAGCCTCATCCACGCGACGGCGGTCAATCCAGATTTCATCATCCGATGTAACTGCTATAAAAATACTAGCCTTGTCGGCAGACAATGCTGTAGTTGCCTGCGGCCTGAGCACTTCAGCACCGGGATCCTTAACGAAAACAGAGGTAACAATGAAAAAGATTAGCATGATAAATACCACATCCAGCATGGGAGTGAGATTAATCTCGCTCTCACCTTCCTCTTCTAGATGCTGATCGGCAACTTCGCGCATATTGTTAACTCCTAAAAAATCGACCCTAGGTTAATCAGCTGACGCAATGGAGATATTGTAGACGTCAGCTTCTCGCGATGCATTCATGACGGTCACAAGAGTCTCTGCCGTGGACGTATTTGAGGTTTGTATTACCACCGGCCGGTCGGGGTCCTCTGCATGCAGGCGCTCAATGTTTGCACGCACTGCTCTTGGGTCCACCACACGACCGTCTATCCAGATATCATCCGTACTATCCACAATTACAAGGATTGCACCCTCCTCCTCAACTACCTGAGCTTGGCTCTGCTCGGGCCTTGTAACATCAAGACCTGTCTCCCGAATAAATGTTGCTGTCACAATGAAAAAAATCAGCATGATAAATACCACATCCAGCATGGGGGTGAGGTTGATCTCACTCTCTTCCTCGCGAACATTGATGTTAGCAATATGTTTTCTTGCCATAGCTTGTCCTTCAGTGATCCATCGTCATATCGTCTTCTAGTGCCTCAATTTGACGCTTCACCGTTCGGGTCAAGATAGTCACAAGAAAAACACCAGACAGTGCACCCACCATACCTGCCATTGTTGGAATGGTCGCTCTTGATACCCCGGCAGCCATTGACCGCGGATTTCCAGAACCGGAAATTGCCATCACATCAAAAACTGTAATCATGCCCGTAACTGTCCCCATTAACCCTAGTAAAGGGCATAACGCTACCAGCGTTTGAATCATAGGTATTCCCTGATTTGCTGACATGGTGACACGAGATATCATTGCCTCCCGAATCTGTACTGCATGCCAGCTTCTCCGCTGACTTCGACGCCCCCATTGCTCTACCGATTCTTGTATCAGGGTTCTGAGGCCGGTACGCAGATACATCAAGCGCTCCAGGATTAAAATCCACATGAACAAAATTGTCCACCCAATAAGTTGCAGCACCGGACCGCCCAGCTCTAAAAAGTCCCGGATAGCCTCAAAGGCATCAACCAAAAATTGCATACCTTACCCTGTCTTCTCAGACTGCTCGGCAACAATACCAGCACTTTGTTCCTGCAGTACCTGTACGATCATTCGGCTACGGCCGCTTACAATCGTATGCAAAAGTACAGTAGGAATAGCTACACACAACCCCAATACGGTGGTCATTAAGGCCTGCGAGATACCTCCCGCCATAATTGTCGGGTCACCGGCACCAAATAGTGTAATAGCCTGGAACGTTTGAATCATTCCTGTCACTGTTCCTAGCAAACCCAACAGAGGCGCAACAACAGAAATCACCTTTATAAATAAAATCCCGCGCTGTAGAGAGGGAGTCTCCTTTAATATAGCCTCACCGAGCTTGAGTTCAAGTGTCTCGGTATCGGCCTGCTGATTACCCTGATATACCTGCAAAACACGACCGAGAGCATTATCCGAACTTGGCGACTCGCTTCCTCTCTTGAGTTGCGCCTTGACTTTTCGTCCTGCCAATCCAAGCATAATCATTCGCTCAAGGGCCAACAGTATCCCTAAGATTCCTAGAGAGATGATGACGTACCCGACGATACCGCCCTGCTGAACACGCTCACCTAAATTCGGTGTCTCCAGCAGCAATGCAAGGAGTTGGCCGCTTGTGACATCGAGCCCAAAACGCACCACTTCATCACCCGGAGCCGCACCAAGAAGATCCGCCGTGCTCCCCGTATAACGCCTCTGCGAGGGCTGCCTCACAAGCTCTGATACCGAGTTTGTATCAGGGTTATGACTGAGATAGCGCCCATCTGCTACTAGATTGAAAGTTCCTACCCGAACAATATCTTCAAACACCTCCTGACCATCGGCAGTAACGAACCTAAAGTCTGTAATGCGCTTAACCTTGCCCTGCTCGGTGGCCTCACGTTGAAGCTCGAACCACAGCCGCTCAATTTCCTCTATCGATGCAAGCTCACTGCTGGACCCCATCTTGGCAGCCAGATCTGTCAGAAACTGGGCGCGGTCTGGGTACTCAATGTTGGTAATTGAATTTTCAAACAGGCTACGAGCATCACCGGCAACCTGCTGCAACACACCAAATAGCTCTCTCAAAGAGCCTAAGCGTGTATTGAGTTGCTCAGTACGATCAGCAATAAGGAGTTCATTTTCCTCAAACGCGGTCTCAAGTCTTTCGCTCCGATCCTCTTGCCGCCTCTTTTCTGCGTTTCCTTCCGCAGTTAGACGATCTTGCTCTGCTTGCGCCTGCTCAAAACGATCAACCCGTTGCTGAAATTCAGTGTCGTCTGTTGCCGTTCCTCGCTCAACTAACTGCAGAAGTTCATCATTCGTGCGAACAATGTCTTGCGCCTGAAGTTGAGTAAAGGTAAGTGCAGCTATGGCAATTAAAGATGAAAAAATTTGTCGGGCATTCATTAGCCTTCCTCCGGTGGAGCTACAGGTAATAGCAACATGTCAGCAGATACCTGGTTGCGGGCAATCCGCAATCCCTGGCGAATTGAGTTTCGATGCTCGCTGCCCAATGACACCCATTGCCGATTGGCTTGGTCCCAAACCCCCGACAGTGCACCATCAGGCGTTTGATACGCCAGCACAACCCTTCCTACGCGCAACATGTCTACCTCTCTATTTGTACCATTAATTTGTAATTGATCCGCATATGCCTCAATCGTGCGACCATAATCATTTTCAATCTGCCAAGCTTCCATCACAACCCTAAATTTCTCAGAAGCTGTTACATCGGATCTCTCTAGAAGACTCCGGAGGCCAGCAACACGATCCGTTCTCTCAGCTGCCAAAAAGGGTACGTCCAAAGACACAAACCCTTCCAACCCTTCAATCATTCGGGTTAGTAGGGGCAAAACTTGGCGCTCGATCACCGAGACTTGATCAATCGAAACGCTCAAATTGTCAAGCTCTCTCTCTTGGTCATCTATTTGCCGTTCTAACAGGGTGTTATAAACAACCAAACCATCAATTTCTTTCAAGAGCGCTCGATATTCGTCTACTTTCTCCCGCGTTATCTCAACGATTTCATCAATCTGGTCCTGAGCAGCTTGCGCTAACTGAACCCGACGAGCCTCAACCGCGACAATGCGCTCGACTGCTTGTGCGCTTGCAAGCTCTACGGCTAGCATAAAACCACATGCACTGGCCACTAAAACTGCCTTACCTAATGTATCTCTCATGCCCACTCCCCTCGAGATTGTGAGTTTATGTATAACATTTTCGAAAAAAACTGCACCATACGCCATTGTTCATCAGGCTAATTACTGAGTGGCTATTTAACAAGTATTTGTTTTTGCAGATTTTATTTCTTTATCCAGAGCAATAACCCTCAACTTTATCGCGCTGGGTGGGAGAGGATAGCGCAAAAACCGAGGCTGAAGCTACAGCTTCTGCATGTGAACCCCCTAAAAAGTTAAGGAACGAAGGGTCCAATCCTCAGTAAGGAAGCAGAATTTAGGGGAAAAAATACTAAATCACAACTTCCTCAGAAATGGCCCAGAACCATACGAGGAGCGATTTGAAAAGGTCTAAATTAGGATACATATTTGCCCTAAGACATTGACAGCACTTAGCCTTTTCTGGATCATGGCCCGACGATATTTTTTTGGGTATCTCGACTTTGATGGTATCAACAATAAATCGAATTGCCCCAATCGTGTCGGACCTGCTTGGCAGGGGTAAGTGTGGGCGATTGGTTTGAGAGTAGCTTACAAGACCAAAACCCCGCATCCGCAAGGTTGCGGGGTTTTTTTTTGCATAATAGATGCGCATAAATAATGTAAAGAGGTAACGATATGCAGTTGTTTTTAGAATCGGACGTCCAAGTTGGGCTATTAGGAGGCGAGCGTCTTGCAATCCTAGGGTATGGTAGCCAGGGTCGCGCTCACGCATTGAATTTGCGCGATTCGGGCTTTGAGGTAATTGTTGGCCTAAGGCCAGGCGGAAAAACTTGGGGTAAGGCTGAAAGAGACGGGTTTACTGTATGCGATACCAAAGAGGCTGTGGAAGGTGCAGGCCTTGTGGCCTTTCTAGTTCCGGATATGGCTCAAAGGGAACTCTATAAACAGATTCAGCCCGGAATCAGTAACGGAAGCACCCTGTTATTCGCCCACGGCTTTACGATTCACTACGATCAAATTGACCCACGTGATGACTTAGATGTGGTGTTAATTGCCCCAAAAGGACCAGGTGATCTGGTCCGTCGACAGTATGAAGCTGGCCGGGGAGTCCCTTGCTTAATTGCGGTAGATCAAGATGCAACCGGACAAGCCCACCAAAGAGGGCTAGCGTACGCCCATGGCATAGGAGGTACCCGGGGTGGAGTTCTTGCAACGACATTCAAGGAAGAAACAGAAACTGATTTATTCGGCGAACAAGCCGTACTCTGCGGGGGTGTTACTGAGCTGATTGTTCGCGGCTTTGAGACTTTAACGGAGGCCGGCTACCAGCCCGAAGTTGCATACTTCGAAGTAATGCACGAAATGAAATTGATAGTGGACTTACTGCACGAAGGTGGCCTCAAAAAAATGCATGACTACATTAGCGAAACAGCAGACTATGGAGACCTCACCAGAGGGCCGCGAGTAATTGATGCTAAAACCAAAGACAGAATGAAGGGTATTTTATCGGAAATCCAGGATGGGACTTTCGCACAAGAATGGGTGGCAGAAAATGATGCGGGCTGTGGTAAGTATAAGCGTTTAATGAACGAGGACCTTACCCACTCTATCGAAATTGTAGGCCGCGAACTTCGAGGCCGAATGAGTTGGCTGCAGGAGTAGTAGCTATTAAAGCTACGAGCCCAGGAGGCGGGCAATGAAGGTTAAAAACAAAGAGCGGGTCATTATTTTTGATACCACATTGAGGGATGGTGAACAGGCGCCTGGCTGTAGCATGACACTTGACGAAAAGCTACGGGTGGGCGCAGCTCTTCATGAGTTGAATGTGGATGTTATAGAGGCTGGCTTTCCAGCTGCCTCTTTGGGAGATTTCGATGCTGTTCAAGCAATCTCTGAATCAATAAAGGGACCAACCATCTGTGCGTTGGCGAGATGCAATGAAACAGACATTGAGCGTGCCTGGGAAGCAATTAAGTGCGCTAAACAAGCCCGCCTACATGTGTTTGTTGCGACCAGCCAAATTCACCGAGAACACAAATTACAGATGGCTAAGGAGGAAATTCTAAAGAATGCAGTAGCTGGCGTTAAATTAGCGCGGAGCCTTTGTAAAAACGTGGAATTTTCTCCTGAGGATGCATCACGAACAGAACTCGAATACCTTTCAGAGGTAGTTGAAGCGGTAATTGAGGCGGGCGCCACAACAGTAAACATCCCTGACACCGTGGGATACACGGTGCCAGACGAATTTTTTCAGGTTTTTAGTCATCTCAGAGAAAACGTACCAGGAATCGATAACGTAATACTCAGCGCGCACTGTCACGACGACTTAGGTATGGCGGTTGCCAACAGCCTAGCCGCTGTACGTGCAGGTGCCCGGCAAGTGGAATGCACCATAAATGGAATTGGCGAGCGGGCTGGAAACTGCTCCCTTGAAGAAATTGTGATGGCCCTAAAAACAAGGAAGGCATACTTTGGTGTTACAACCGAGGTTAAAACAGAACGGCTATACCCGACTAGCCGAATAGTAGAAACTGTTACGGGCATGCATACACCAAAAAACAAGGCGGTGGTGGGTGAAAATGCTTTTGCCCATGAAGCCGGCATTCATCAACACGGCATGCTCCGCCATCACACAACATACGAAATTATGTTACCTGAAGATGTCGGCATATCACGATCCAATCTTGTTTTGGGAAAACACAGTGGACGGCATGCCTTTCGACAGCGCGTTGAGCAACTAGGCTTTCAACTAGACGATATAGAGTTAAATCGCTGCTTCAATGAATTTAAGGCACTGGCCGATCGAAAAAAAGATATGTACGACCAAGATATTGAAGCAATCATCATGAATACCGATGTTGGCAAGACTGGGCCATGGGTTATCTCTGAACTCTACATAACAGCTGGGTCAGGCAGCGTGGCTTCTGCGACACTCAAGCTATCTCATATTGATGGCAGCGAGATCCGTGAGGCAGCGGTGGGTGATGGACCTGTTGCTGCAGCCTTTACAGCCCTAGAGAAAGCGACTGGTATCATTTTGCATCTGAAAAATTTTGAAGTGAGGGGAGTGAGCGTCGGAGATGATGCCCAAGGTGAGGTGACTGTGACAGTTGAATATAATAACCAAAGTTTTCGTGGGCATGCCCTGAGCACAGATATCGTAGAATCTGCGGCAGTCGCCTACTTGGAGGCTATTAATCGCGTCCTTCGTCGACAAGACACTGCAAGCGAACCGGCCTACGATACAGTGATGCTAAGTACCCCTTAGTGGGATACATTTAATTCAGAGGAATCAAAGAATGCCTCTTAAACCTACCCAATTCATTTGGCAAGACGGTCAATTAGTCCCATGGGAGCAGGCAATGGTCCATGTGTTGACGCATGCCTTACATTACGGCTCGTCAGTATTCGAAGGAATAAGGAGCTACAAAACGCCTACTGGACCTATAGGCTTTCGGCTCACTAATCACATTCAGAGAATGTTTGATTCCGCAAAAATTTACCGCCTAAGTATTCCCTACTCGATTAACGAAATCGTTGCTGCCTGCATAAAAGTACTTACAAAAAATGATTTAGGCGAAGGCGCTTACCTAAGGCCGCTCGCCTTTAGAGGCTACGGAGAAATGGGAGTAATTGGTGATCCTGAAAAGCCAGCAAATTGCATAATCGCGGCTTGGAACTGGGGCACCTATCTTGGCGAAGAAGCGCTTGAAAAAGGTGTTGATGTTTGTGTCTCTTCTTGGCAAAGGGTGTCACCAAACACAGTACCTACCCTTTCCAAAGCAGGCGGCAATTACCTATCGAGCTTTTTAGTTAGCGATGAAGCCAGGCGGCTTGGATTTCATGAAGGAATTGCGCTCAACCATCAAGGTAATGTTAGTGAAGGTGCCGGCGAAAATCTTTTTCTCGTCCGAGAAGGGAAGATCTATACTCCTCCCCTATCCGACTCCATCCTAGGGGGCTTGACCCGCGATACAACATGCAGACTGGCTGAGTCATTAGGTCTTTCTATAAATGAACAAAGCATCCCGCGAGAAATGCTTTACATAGCGGATGAAATTTTCTTGACGGGATCTGCAGCAGAAATTACGCCTGTTCGCTCAGTGGATCGAATTTCAGTCGGAAATGGGCGCCGGGGTCCAGTGACTGAGCGCCTCCAACAGGAATTCTTCGGGCTATTTGATGGATCAGTGATCGATCAATGGGGCTGGCTGGAACCAATTAACCCTAGCGAACCCGAAACTTAGGCCTGATAGTCACTAGGTATTAAAAAAATGTTTTCCGAAAAAGAAAATACTAACCTATAAAGTGGGTGAGATATGCCTGTTAACTCATTGTTTGAAAAGATTTGGGATGCACATATTGTTTCACAGGAAACGAAAGAAACGCCTGCAATTCTTTATGTTGATCTCCATCTCATACATGAGGTCACAAGCCCGGTAGCATTTAACCAGCTCCGCGATAAAGGGCTGAAAGTACGTCGCCCCAACTTAACCTTGGCTACTATAGATCACTCCATTCCCACTGTACCCGTTAGCTCTATTAAGGAACTCAAAGCCATCAGTGAACCAGCAGCTACAAATGCCGTAATTCAAATGGAGGAAAACTGCGCCGATTACGGCATACCAATTTATGGTTTGAGTAGTGAGCAACGCGGCATAGTTCATGTTATCGGACCAGAGCTAGGTGCTACGCAGCCGGGAAAAACAATTGTTTGTGGGGATTCCCATACAAGTACCCATGGAGCTTTGGGCGCTCTAGCATTTGGTATAGGGACCACGGAAGTGGGACACGTACTAGCAACACAATGCTTACTTCAAAGGCGACCCAAAACTCTTGCTGTAATTTTGGACGGAACCCTCCAGAAAGGCGTAACTGCGAAGGATATTATTCTTGCAATCATCGGAAACATCGGTGTCGATGGCGGCACAGGGTATGTCATCGAATACAGAGGGACAGCAATATCTCAGCTCTCAATTGAGGAAAGAATGACCATCTGCAACATGTCCATAGAAGCTGGGGCAAGAGCTGGCTTAATTGAACCCGATGACACGACTTATGAGTACCTTGCCGGCCGCCCAATGGCGCCCAAAGGACAGGATTGGGCGGATGCCCTCGTCCGTTGGAAAAGTTTGCCTAGTGACCCCGATGCCCTCTTTGATAAGTCCATAAATCTGAATGTATCTCAGCTAACACCTATGGTGACCTTTGGCACAAACCCAGGCATGGTCATCCCCATTGATCAAGCAATACCAGCGCCTCCGAATGGCGATCTTGCTTTTGCTAAGGCGCTGGATTACATGCGCGTTAAGCCCGGCGCGCCGTTACTTGGACAACCAGTAGATGTTGTATTTGTTGGGAGCTGTACCAACGGTCGCCTCAGTGATCTTAAGTCAGCAGCAAGTCTTTTGAATGGGAGAAAAGTTGCAGACAATGTAAGAATGTTGGTAGTACCGGGCTCACAACAAGTCAAGCGAGAAGCAGAAGCTGAAGGGCTCCATGAAATTATCTGTGCTTCTGGTGCCGAATGGCGCGAACCTGGGTGTTCCATGTGTCTGGGGATGAACGGCGACACAGTACCAAGCGGGAAGTTAGCTGTAAGCACAAGTAATCGTAACTTTGAAGGACGGCAAGGTATGGGTGCGCGAACGATACTTGCCAGCCCCTTGACAGCTGCTGCCTCTGCCATCAGTGGGGTCATCACTGACCCCAGGAAGCTAATGGAGTAAGTGCAGCTATGGACCCAATTATTCAGATAAAATCAACTACTGTTGTGCTTCCCTACGATGATATCGATACTGACCAAATAATTCCGGCCCGCTACATTAATACAAATACTAAAGAGGGATTGGGTGAGCATCTCTTTACGGACTGGCGTCACGATAAAAATGGAGAAGAGCGCTTAGATTTCCCATTAAATGACCCAAAATCAAAGAAAGCCACTATTTTAGTGGCTGGGCACAATTTTGGATGCGGCTCTTCAAGAGAGCATGCGCCCTGGGCCCTTCTAGACTATGGGATCCGTGCGGTTATTAGCACCGAGATAGCTGATATTTTCCGAAACAACTCCCTCAAAAATGGCCTGATTCCAGTAATTGTTAACCCAGAAAACCACCAGTGGCTTTTAGATCATCCAGGAGCTAAAGTTACCGTTAGTCTCGAAAAGAGTAGCCTAACAATCGAGCAGCAAGCACCTCTGGATTTTTCCATTGATCCCTTTTCTCGTTATTGCCTCATGAATGGATTAGATCAATTGGGGTTTTTAGTAGATCGCGAAAAGCATATCGCTAACTACGAGTCCAAGCGATGAGTCGCTCAGTTGTCGTGCTTCCTGGCGACGGTATCGGGCCCGAAGTAACTGCCGAAGCAATCCAAATCTTAAAGTCAGTTGATGAGCAACTTAACCTCAAGTTAGAGTTTAGTGAGGGACTGATTGGAGGCGCGGCACTCGATGCTACCGGCGAGCCACTTCCCGCCAGTACGGTGGATCTTTGCAAAAAAGCCGATGCTATTCTCTTGGGTGCCGTAGGGGGTAGCAAATGGGAACACTTACCTGCTGGACCTGAGGCTTACGAAAAACTCTGGGGCTATACGCGAACCTTCGCCCCGTAAAGACATTGCCGGAACTCGTGGACGCATCACCCCTCAAAGCAGATCGCCTAGATGGCGTAGACATCATGGTGATCCGGGAATTGACTGGAGGAATCTACTTCGGAAAAAGAAAGCTATCATTAACCCGTGCTTATGATACTTGTGAATACACAACCGAAGAAATAAAACGGATTTGCCGTATGGCGGGTAATCTCGCGATGACCCGAAGGCGAAAGGTAACCTCAGTTGACAAACACAATGTGCTTGATACTTCCCGACTGTGGCGCAAAACGGCTACTGGGCTTTTCCATGCTGAATTTCCAGAGATTGAATTGGAGCACATTTATGTTGATGCGGCGGCTATGCACCTACTTAATCGCCCCAAAGACTTCGACGTCCTCGTAACTGAAAACATGTTTGGAGATATATTAACTGATGAGGCCTCAATGCTCGCTGGATCTCTCGGCCTTCTCCCCTCTGCATCCCTAAGCGATGAAGGCCCCAGTCTCTACGAGCCCATTCATGGCTCCGCTCCGGATATTGCGGGCCGTAATTCGGCAAACCCCACCGGTGCTATCCTTAGTGCTGCCATGCTACTAAGGCACAGCCTAGACTTGCCTAGCGCTGCAGCCGCTATAGAGGGGGCAATTGCAGCAACCTATGCAGCAGGGTTCCGAACGCCTGACCTTGGTGCTGCTAAGAATAATCAAAACGTAGGAACCAAAGAGTTTGGTGAAGCCGTCCTCGCTCACTTAGAACTTTAGATTCAATCTTTTCTTTCGAAACCATGGTCAATACATTGCAAGTAGCACGCTAGTAGGATATTGTATTAATATACTATTACATTAGGTGGTCCCATGAAACCACAAAAAGAAATACAGCGAAAGCCCAAGGTGCTTGAAAATACAGCCCTTTATCAGGCAATTTTATCTCTCCAAAATGAAGAAGAATGCTCCCAGTTCTTCTCTGACCTCTGCACACCCTCAGAGCTTGAAGCCATGGTTGATCGATGGGCGGTAGTCCCCTATCTCAATAAAGGCCTCCCTTACCGGAAGATTCACGACATAACAGGTGTATCTGTAACCACTATTGGAAGAGTTGCAAGATTTCTGACAATTGGCAACGGGGGCTACAAGACTGCTCTTAATCGATTGGACCCCTTTAACTTATGAAGAAAGATAACACCAGAATACGTATTGCAGCCCAAAAGTCTGGCCGCCTAACGGAACACACAATGGAACTGTTGACGCGTTGTGGCCTTATATATTCGAAAGGACGCGATCAATTAATTTGCTATGGCGAAAATATGCCGGTAGATGTGATTCTAGTCCGAGATGATGATATTCCAAGCCTGGTACAGGAAAATCTTTGTGATTTAGGTATTGTTGGACTTAACGAGGTGGAAGAAACCCGCCTTAAACTCATCAGGCTCAATACTAAAGAGATTTTCTCTCAGATCAGCACTTTGGATTTTGGCTATTGCCGATTGTCGTTTGCAGTACCAGAAGATCAAAACTGTGCTGACTCAAGCTTCCTTAACGGAAAGCGTATTGCTACAAGTTACCCTCAAATAGTGGGCCACTATCTAAAAAATCAAGAAATAAAGGCCGAGATTGTAGAATTCTCCGGTGCAGTTGAGATAGCGCCGGGCCTTGGGAAAGCCGACATGATTTGCGACCTTGTTTCTAGCGGCTCCACCCTTCAAGCCAACAAGTTAAAGGAAATCGATACCATTTTAGAAAGTCGAGCAACACTGATTCAGACCCCGAGCCCAATACCAGCTGGCAAGCAAGAATGGCTACAACGTTTACTGCAACGCGTTCAGGGCGTACTGCAGGTTAAAGAAAGCAAATATATTATGCTGCACGCACCACGCTCTGCATTACCAAAAATCAGCGAACTATTACCGGGTAGCGAGTCACCCACCATAATTCCACTCGAGGGGTGCAACGACAAAGTTGCAGTGCATGCAGTCTGTCGAGAAAAAGTCTTTTGGGAAACTTTAGAGCTACTCAAGAAAGCGGGCGCTAGTTCTGTACTCGTACTGCCCGTTGAAAAAATGCTTACATAAAATAATTGTGCTAATGAAAAAATATCGATGGAATAAACTAACTTTTGCCGATCAGGAGCAGCTAATGCAACGGCCGGCCTTAGTTGACGATTCACAGCTTCTGAGTCGGGTGGAAGAAATTGTAGAGCTGGTGCGTGTTGAGGGCGATAGCGCTCTGCGTTCTTTGACTATGGAATTTGATCAAGTGGAACTCAAATCCTTTGAAGTTACCTCTGAAGAACTTTCTAACTCCTACAAAAAACTAGCAAAAACTACGAAAAATGCGATTGTTGCGGCCGCAAAAAATATTGAATACTTTCATCGAGATCAGGTACCAAAATCAATTTCAAGAGACACCGCTCCAGGAGTACGATGTGAGCGAGTAATCCGCCCAATCCAAAATATAGGTCTCTATGTACCAGGTGGGGACAGTCCATTGCTCTCAACCGCGCTTATGCTAGCGATCCCTGCAGCTCTTGCGGAATGCCCCACAACGATCTTATGTAGCCCCCCTAATAAAAATGGAAAAATAGATGCAGAAATACTTTTCGTAGCCCAAAAATACGGAATTAAGAAGATCTTCAAATTAGGTGGTGCGCAAGCTATAGCAGCTATGGCTTATGGCACTCAAACGGTTCCTAAAGTAAATAAAATTTTTGGACCAGGAAATAGATGGGTAGCAGCGGCAAAAGCACATGTATCCCGAGATCCAAGTGGTGCTGCACAAGACCTTCCGGCTGGACCCTCAGAGCTTCTGGTAATCGCAGACGGAGAGGCTAACCCATCCTTCGTAGCGGCTGACCTACTTTCTCAGGCCGAACATAGCCCAGACTCACAAGTCATACTAATAACCAGCTCCGAAAGCCTAGCCGATAGCGTAGAAAATCAGGTCGCCCACCAAAAAAACAAACTAGCAAGGCAGGCAATAATAGAGGAGGCATTATCGCATTCTTATACATTGACGGTTACGAATCTTGAGATGGCCATCGATATTGCAAATAGATACGCACCAGAGCACCTAATATTACAGACTCAACACCCCCGTAAACTGCTTGATCAGATCACGACAGCAGGTTCCGTTTTCCTTGGTCCGTGGGCCCCAGAAGCGGTGGGTGACTATTGCAGCGGAACCAATCACGTACTGCCAACTTACGGGTTAGCGCGCGGATATTCAGGCCTTGGGGTTAATGATTTCGTGCGGACTATGACAGTACAGGAGCTAAATCGGGACGGAATAGCCACTCTTGGTCCGTTAGCCGAGACATTGGCCAAGCTTGAAGGGCTAGACGCGCATGGAGCAGCAGTCACGCAGCGCCTAAAAGTACTAAATGAAATGGGGGCGTAACAGTGGCAGATATCCTCCAACTAGCCCGCCCCGAACTTCGAAAGCTTAAGCCTTACTCTCCGGGTGGCTGCGAATCTGGCCTAGTACGCCTAAATGCGAATGAATCCCCATGGCGAATACCTGACGACAATACCGAGAGAGGTCTCAATTTTTACCCCCCACCAAGGCCATTGCTCCTGCGCAAACTCCTCGCTGAGCACTATGGCGTTATCGAAGAAAAAATTTTAGTTACCCGGGGAAGTACAGAAGCTATTGATCTTTTGATCAGGGGTTTTTGCGCAGCCGGAAAAGACCAACTTCTCACCTGCCCCCCAACTTTTGATATGTACCGTCTGTATGCGGGAATCCAAAACGTTGAAGTTCTTGAGGTACCATTGCTGAGGGAAAAGGGCTTCGCCATTAATTCCAAGTCAATCGTAGAACGAGTAACCGAAAAAACTAAAATAATTTTTCTTTGTTCGCCAAATAACCCTACCGGACAATCAATAGAACACAAGGATATCGAATTTATATGCCAAGCAGTTCAAGAAAAAACATTAGTTGTGCTCGATGAGGCATACCAAGAATTTTCAGATAAACAGGACTTTAGCGCATTGGAGGAAAAATACGAGAATGTTCTCAGGCTTCGTACGCTATCGAAATTTATATCACTAGCTGGTATACGCTGTGGCGTAGTCATAGCAGAACCGAAGCTTATCAATTTCTTAGGTAGCATATTGCCGCCCTACTCATTTCCTACACCGTCTATTGAGTTGGCACTTAAGGCTCTCGATAAAAAATCTCTAACTACCGGAAAGGAAAGGATTCAAGTGCTGCGCGCTGAAAGAACTCGACTAAAAAAAGAATTAATGAATGTCAGTGATATAAAAAAAGTGTGGCCCAGTGATGCAAATTTCATTTTTGTTGAAACGTCAAATGCAGAAAATTTTCAAAAGAAAGCGCGACAGGCAAATATTTTGATACGTACCTTTCCGGATCAACCCGCGCTACAAAACTGTGTCCGTATTACTGTGGGGCGACGAGAAGACAACAATAAGTTATTACAGGCTTTCTAGAGCAGGGTTTAAGTCATGGCGCGTAAATTTATTTTTCTTGATCGTGATGGAACTCTTATAGAAGAGCCCGATGATCAACAAGTGGATTCACTCAACAAAGTTAAATTTATGCCAGGAGTGATCCCCGCTCTCCTACGCCTAAAATCAGCGGGCTTTGAATTCGTGATTATCAGCAACCAAGACGGGCTTGGAAAAAAAGAGTTTCCACTGGAATCATTCCAGCTAGTTCAGGATTTCATAAAAACGGCCTTTTCTTCTCAGGGTATTGATTTTACTAAAGAATTTTTTTGTCCCCACACGACCGAGGATAACTGTAATTGCAGAAAACCTAATCCTGGTTTGGTAAGTGAATTCTTTAAAAAAGTAGATGTTGATCACGAAAAAAGTGTCGTGGTGGGTGACCGTGATAGTGATATGCGGCTAGCCGAAAATCTTGGTATACGCGGATTGAGGATCAGACTTACCGGAGAAACCCATGAGACTTGGCCAGAAATTACCCGGCTTCTTCTCGATAAACCGCGACAGGCAAAAATCGAACGAAAAACACGCGAAACAAATATCTCTATCCAAGTTGATTTAGATTCAGCTCAAGAACCACGAATTGATACCGGTATAAAGTTTTTTGACCACATGCTTGAGCAATTAGGAAAACATGGTGCCTTTGGGCTAGATATCCGCTGCCAAGGTGATCTGGAAGTCGATGAACATCACACAGTGGAAGATGTTGCATTAACAATTGGGGAAGCACTTAAAAAAGCCCTTGGAGATAAAAAAAATATTGAACGCTATGGGTTTCTATTACCTATGGATGAAGCAGAGGCAAGGGTTTCTATAGATTTAAGTGCGCGACCGTATCTTGTATTTGATGGTGAATTTACTCGAGAGCGTGTGGGAGAACTTCCCACGGAATTAGTTCCCCATTTTTTTCGATCTTTGGCTGATTCCTTAGGTGCAGCTATCCATATACAGGTAATAGGTGAAAATAACCACCACATGGTAGAAAGTTGTTTCAAGGGCGTTGCAAGGGCACTTCGAGAGGCCTTTCGGCGTACTGGAAGTGGCCTACCCTCGACCAAGGGTCAGCTATGAAAAAAAGACCCGCAATAGTCGCTACCGGTGGAGCCAACCTAGCTTCATTGACGTTTGCCTTAAAGCGTCTCGGTGCAGAAGCAGAGGTAACGGAAGATCCCGATATAGTAATGGATGCAAATCACGTAATTCTACCAGGCGTGGGTACTGCCCTTGATGCAATAAAAAGACTGGAGAGAATCGGCCTAAAAAATACGATACCTCAACTTACGCAACCAGTTCTTGGGATCTGTCTTGGTATGCAGCTGTTATTTTCAGGCTCTGATGAGGACAACACTCGATGCCTAGGGATCATTGACGGTCAAGCTCACCGCTTCAAGGCAAACCAAAAGCTCCCAATTCCTCAAATGGGCTGGAACCAATTGCAACTAGTGGGTAAATCACCGCTGTTGAAAGATATTTCAGAGGGAGACTACGTCTACTTTATTCACAGCTATGCAGTACCCGAAGGTAACTATACCCGCGCATCTTGCAACTACGGCCAAAAATTTTCAGCCGTTGTAGAACAAAAGAATTTTTACGGAACTCAATTTCACCCAGAGCGTTCTGGGCTGCTAGGCGCAAAAGTGTTGGCAAACTTTCTTAAGCTATAACGTCATGCAACTAATTCCAGCAATTGATATTCGGAAAGGCAGATGTGTTCGCTTATTTCAAGGTGATTTTACAAAGGAGACTCTATACAAAATAGAGCCCATAGAATTAGCAGCGCACTATGCATCCGTAGGTGCTCGATGGCTCCACGTAGTTGATTTGGACGGAGCAAAAATAGGTAGACCAGAAAATTTTCAACTAATTACAAGTATTGCGCAAAAAATCAGCTTATTAATTCAAGTGGGCGGAGGAATTCGGACTTTAGCCCACTTGCGAAAAGCGCTAAAAAGCGCTGATAGAGCAGTAATCGGGAGTCTTGCAGTCGAGCAACCCACTAAAGTCATGAGTTGGTTCAATATGTTTGACGCGGAGCGCTTAACACTCGCACTCGACGTTCGCATAGATGCATCTGGAGTACCTATGCTTGCTACTTACGGCTGGACTAAGCCCACTCAAGTTAGTTTATGGCATCTACTGAAACAATATCAAAATACAGGACTTAAGCATGTTTTATGTACTGATATAGACAGAGATGGCACCATGATAGGCCCCAACATTGGGCTCTATGAGAGCTGTATAAAACGCTGGCCAAACATAAAGTTTCAGGCCTCAGGGGGAATTCGCAACAAAAGTGACCTTGCCGCGCTTGAAAAGCTGAAAGTAAGTGCGGCGATCTCTGGTAGAGCCCTTTTAGAAAGAGAAATTTTAATAGAGGAGATGGCCCCATACTTGCCAAACGCCTAATCCCCTGTCTGGATGTTCGTGATGGTATGGTCGTCAAGGGAGTTCAATTTAGGGACCATCGGATTATGGGTGACATCCTAGAGCTTGCGACGCGATACCGCCAAGAATGCGCTGATGAGCTTGTTTTTTACGATATTACAGCCAGTCCAGACGGACGAATTGTTGACCGAAAGTGGATTAATAAGGTGGCAGCTATCTTGGATGTTCCGTTCTGTGTAGCCGGTGGTATCAGAACTCTTGCTGATGCAGAGATGGCACTTAATCTTGGTGCCGATAAGATATCTATTAACTCCCCGGCCCTTGAGCGTCCAGAGCTGATCAATCAACTTGCTAAACGTTTTGGCTCCCAATGCATTGTAATCGGGATCGATAGCCTAGCTAAGGACAACCAATATCAAGTCCATCAATACACTGGGAACCCACAGCAAAGTCGATGGAGTGAGCGCTTAACACTTGATTGGGTTACCGAAGTCCAAGATCGCGGTGCCGGTGAAATTGTTCTTAATTGCATGAACCAAGATGGAGTTAGAAGCGGATATGATACAAAACAGCTAAAATCTGTCCGTGATGCTTGCAAAGTCCCACTTATTGCATCGGGTGGCGCAGGGAAGATGTCACATTTTAAGGACGTGTTCATACAATCACTAGTGGATGGAGCATTAGCGGCTACAGTATTTCACACAGCTAAAATTCCGATCCCAGAGCTCAAGCGCTACCTTATAGGCGCAGGAGTTCATTGTCGTCCACCAAATGCAGAGGAGTAGAAATTGAGCGCTTTTTCATTTCTGAATGAACTTGAAAAAATTATCAAAGATAGACTTCAGAATCCTAAAGAGTCTAGCTATACCAACCTTTTGGCCCAAGAAGGCACACTGAAAATAGCTAAAAAACTGGGTGAGGAAAGCACAGAAGTAGCGCTGGCCGGCGTGTGTGAAAACGATGAGCGACTAACATCTGAAGCAGCGGACTTGATATACCATCTTTTGTTGCTATTAGCTATGCGAGGGATACCCTTCTCTGAAGTTGTCAATGAACTGAGAAAACGCAACAAGTCTTAGCTTAAAGCTAAGCATTCTCAATAACGAATCTACAGTAGCATGCATCCGAATGACAAATAGATAAACTTATATTTAAATTGTAATTTCTACGGCCGGCTCGCGAAGATTATAATTTGAGCTCATCGTGTATCCATATGCACCCACATTGGCTATAAGGATAATATCCCCCTCCTGTGTAGCTGGTAATAGGCGGTCAGAACCCAATCGATCTCCAGTTTCGCAGATCGGCCCAACGATCGTAACTAGTTCGGTCGGTAGCCCCTCTAGGTTACTTAGGTTTACGATCTCATGGTATGCGCCATAAAGTGCAGGACGAATTAATGTATTCATGCCTACATTAATACCTACATACTTCATATCACCCTTACCTTTTACTTGTGTCACCTGAGCAAGAAGGACCCCTGCCTCCCCAACCATAAAGCGACCTGGTTCTAGCCAAAATTTGATATCGTCAACTTCAATCATCTGGAGCTCTCTATCAATATCACTCAAGTTGAGCCCTCCCTCTCCGCGTTTCTCTGCAATCCCTAGCCCCCCGCCCAAGTCAACAAAACGGAGCTCCGGAAAATTATCCCGAAGGGCGAGTAAACGCTCGCCAGTCACACGCCAATTATCCGCTTGAAGAATCCCGCTACCTGTATGTGCATGCAAACCAACAACTCGAGCCCCTACTCTCTTGAGAAGATCTTCCGTCTCTTCAATTTCCTGAAGAGGAATGCCAAACTTTGAATACATGCCCGCTGTACGCACATGCTCGTGATGTCCTCGTCCTTCGCCTGTATCTATACGGATAAATATCTCTCGATTCTTAAAAATTTTTGGCCAATGCCGCAACGGGTGCAGGTTATCTAGCGTTACCCATGCACCCTGATCGAGCCCCCACTGATACTCAGAGCGTGGCGCAAAATTTGGAGTAAAAAGCAATCTCTTGCGATCAATATTAGGAAACAATTCCAAGAGACGATGAATTTCTCCGGGAGAAACACACTCAAAATTTATGCCTTCCCCCTCCAAGACACGAAGAATCTCAGGATTGCTATTCGCTTTCATAGCGTAAAAAATGCTATCTACAGAACTAAGCGCCATCAGGGATGTAGCTGACTCAATAACTTTCTCTAAGTCATATACGTAGGCGGCCCCATTTTCATCTGCTATCCCTAAAAGTTTCGTTCTCTTTTGGGCCCACCAAATATCCCGGTCATCTATTTTTGTTTCATCTGACGCTGTTAGCTGCTCCCAGGTAGGGCCAAATAGCTCCCCCTCTCCGAATCTTCTAATCAACAGACTGTGTAACTTCTGAACGAGCCTGTATACCTGCTCAGAATCAACTACAAAGGTGAGGTTAAGATCATTTGCTGCCTGCGTTACCAGATGCACTTTATGCTCCTGAAATACCTGCATCACAGGACTCAACTCATGCAGTATCGCTCTAATTCTTTGTCCAACTAAAGAAATTGCTGCGCAGTCCTCTATTACGCTAACTTTGCATATGGCAGATAGATCATTAACCACTGCCTTTATGGCTTGCTTGTCTGATACATTGGCTTTCATGTCTACCGAAACCGTTATGCTACTTTCCGACGTAGAAATTAGATCTACCGATAGGCCATGATCACGAAAAAATGCAAAAACGCGGGCCAAGAATCCAACCTGGTGCCACATCTCCATAGATTCCATAGAAATTAGGGTAATCCCGGAACGAGATGAAATAGATTTCACCTGTGGCGTAGGTTTGCCCGGAAAATTTGATACTACTGTTCCGTCCCAGCTTGGCTGGCGCGTGCACTTTAAAAACAGAGGAATGCCTGAGACGCGAACCGGGGAAACACTCCTAGGATGCAGAATACCTCCACCGGCCGATGCAATTTCCTGTGCCTCCTTAAAATGGAGCGATCTCAACAGACGCGCTGAGGGAACATCCTGCGGGTCCGCACTAAAGAATCCAGGAACATCAGTCCAAATTTCTAATCTCCTCGCTTGCAACTTGGCTGCTAGATAGGCTGCGGAAGTATCCGAACCGCCCCTACCAAGCAACACTGTCTCACCAGATGGATTTTTTGCAATAAAGCCCTGTGTAAGAGTGATACCCCCGCTAGTCATTAGCGCACTCTCTAGCTCGGGCTCCGGATCGTACAGGCACGTCGCGGAAAGAAACTCAGCTCTCTCTGTTTGATCATTTCCAGAGCGACTTTTTAAGAAATCTCGGGCGTCCCTCAAAACTACTGGTAGGCCCTTCATTGCTAGATAAGACGCGCCCAAGGTTGTAGCTGCCAACTCACCGGTTGCAAGAATGCGGGCATGAATCTGTGGGCTCACCCCACCCTCCAATTGAGCGCCGGAAAGAAGTTCCTGTAGAGTTCTAAAGTAGCCCTCTATTAACAGAGTATCTACCCTTAGCCCTCTCGCTAATTCCCTGTGAGTTTGCCAAATACTATCTAGCAGGGCATCTGTTGCTTCATTACGCCCAGCCATCTTTGACAAGTTTTCTAGCGCATCAGAAACTCCCGCTATTGCAGAATGAACCATCACGGGTGATAGACCTTCATCTAAGCGACTTTTTAGTAACGAGGCGATAATTTCCCAATTTTTGACCGTGGCAACACTGTGGCCACCAAATTTCATCACAATCCACTTAGAATCGGGATAAGGGGTCTCAACCGGATATGCTGCTAAACCCTCATGTGTAACACTACTCATCTACCTACTCCAATTGCAGCTATCATCTACTGGCCTACTGTGTATCAACAAAATAAGCAAACACATCTAAACCAAAAGAAAAGCCCGCTCGGGCTATCCGGCGGGCTTCCCTTAAATAGCCGTTTCATTGCTTAACAACTATGGCATCGGTAAGGGCAACCCACTACTTTGTCGTATTTTTTTAACAAAAATGCCTGCCAGCTGGTTGTAGCCGTTAATACTCATGGCGTGCAACTTAAAGATATCAGCAATCAAGGTCAAGCTGCCTTACATTTCAATATCTGTGACAGCGCCTAGCGAGGCAGAACTTACCAAGCGAGAATACTTAGCGAGAAGCCCTCGTTTGACCTTAGGGGCAGGTGGTACCCATCTTTTCAGGCGCTCTGCTCTTTCTTTTTTTGAGAGATCTAAATTTAAAGTCTTTTTATCGGAATCTATTGTAATTTTATCGCCTTCCTCTACTATTGCCAGCGGTCCGCCAACCGCCGCCTCGGGAGTGACATGCCCGACTACGAAACCATGACTACCTCCTGAAAAACGCCCGTCAGTAATAAGTGCCACCGTTTCTCCTAATCCACGCCCAATAATAGCTCCAGTAGGACTCAACATTTCACGCATTCCAGGGCCCCCTTTTGGTCCCTCATAACGTATAACGATTACATCCCCACCAACGATAGTGCCATCTAAGATAGCCCTTAGAGCATCCTCTTCTGAGTGAAAAACCCTAGCCTGCCCAGTAAATTCCCTTCCCTCTTTTCCGCTTATCTTTGCGACTGCCCCCTCGGGAGCTAAATTGCCATAAAGGATTGCGAGGTGAGATTCCGGTTTAATCGGATTCTCCAGTGGTCGAATTATATTTTGGCCTTTTGGGTACTCACGTACCTCTGTTAAATTTTCCGCAATTGAGGAGCCAGTTACTGTCATACAATCCCCATGCAAGAAACCTTCTTCCAACAAAACCTTCATCAGTGGCTGAACTCCACCAATCTGAATTAAGTCAGACATCATATATCGGCCACTTGGACGCAAATCCCCAAGAACAGGTACACGATCGCCTAATCGAGAGAAATCATCTAGCGATAGATCTATTTGTGCGTCATGAGCAATAGCAAGTAGATGCAAAACAGCATTAGTTGAACCGCCGAGCGCAATTACAATCGTGATTGCGTTCTCAAATGCCTCTTTGCACAAGATATCTGACGGCTTAATGCCCCGCTTTACCAGATTAACAACAGCGCCACCAGCGCGTTGACAATCATCCCGTTTTTGTTCGGACACTGCCTCTTGGGCAGAGCTATTACCAAGACTGAGGCCTAAAGCTTCAATAGCAGATGCCATCGTATTTGCTGTGTACATCCCAGCACAGGAGCCCGGTCCCGGGATAGCCGTAGACTCAACTTCCTTTAGCTCCGTTTCGCTCAAGGTCCCAGCAGCAACCCCTCCAACAGCTTCAAAAACAGATACTATGTCTCGATTTTTTGGCCCTGGCTGTATCGTGCCCCCATAAACAAATACTGCTGGACGATTTAATCTTGCTATTGCCATTACACATGCTGGCATATTCTTATCGCAGCCCCCGATGGCCACTAGTCCGTCGAAGCCCTCTGCACCCGTAACTGCTTCGATAGAATCAGCGATAACTTCCCGGGATACCAACGAATAACGCATTCCAGGAGTTCCCATCGAAATTCCATCAGAAACGGTTATTGTATTAAAAACAACGCTCTTCCCTCCCGCCCCATCAACACCAGCTGCCGCAAATTCAGCTAAACTATCTATATGCATATTGCAGGGAGTTACCATACTCCAAGTTGATGCAATTCCAATTTGAGGTTTGCTAAAATCCTCATCCGTAAAACCAACGGCCCTCAGCATAGCTCGACTTGGAGCCTGCTCAATTCCGTCTACTACCCGCCTTGAGTGTGATCTCGGATCAATAAAATTATTTTCTGTCAAAATTTTTCCAAATAAACCATAACCTGCACAAGATTACCTCTTCATTTAGGAGCATCGTAATTATGTCACGCTACAAAATATCCTAACAATATTTTTTTCATTCAGCTTGATAGCAAATAATTCGTCAAGTTAAAAAAAGAGGCATCAAAAGAACACCGGGTAACACTGATTATTTCGTGATAAGGAAAAAATGGTCGGGGCGACTGGATTCGAACCAGCGACCTCTTGCGCCCCATGCAAGTGCGCTACCAGGCTGCGCCACACCCCGACTAACACCAAGATTTTAGCTAAAAATCATCTCAGAATTATTCAGTCAGCCTAGAATTATTCGCCCTGTTTTCGGGAAGACAAAAAACTAACGTCTCAACAGCCTTAGAACCCCTTCGAGCTCAGTGCGCAGCTGGCGGATTATTTGCTGACTTTGACTAAGATCAACCCGCGCTTCACTTCCAGCGAGCTTCAACTTTGCACCACCTATGGTAAACCCTTCTTCGTAAAGAAGACTTCGAATCTGTCTAATAACTAACACATCCTGACGTTGATAATAGCGCCGGTTTCCGCGACGCTTGACAGGCTTTAGCTGAGGAAACTCTTGCTCCCAATATCTGAGTACGTGTGACTTTACTGCACAAAGTTCACTTACCTCACCAATCGTAAAATAACGCTTACCGGGGATTTGAGGAAGTAATTCGTTATTCCCGAGTTCCAGCATATGTCTCTACCCGCGCCTTGAGTTTTTGACCAGCCCGAAAAGTAACAACGCGTCGCGCTGTAATTGGTATCTCTTCTCCAGTTTTAGGGTTCCGCCCTGGGCGCTCATTCTTATCTCGCAAATCGAAATTCCCAAAGCCAGACAGCTTCACCTGCTCCCCAGAAGCCAAAGAAGAACGCAGGTCTTCAAAAAAGGAGTCCACAAGATCCCGGGCCTCTCTTTTATTAAAGCCAAAAACATGAAACAGCGACTCAGCCATATCCGCTTTTGTCAATGCCATCTGTTCCTAATTTCCTTATGTTCTTATTGTGGCCCCAAAAACCAGCTTCACGGCTCGGGCTACAGCTTTGACCGCTTTGTCCGCATCCTCGTCCCCAAGGGTGCGGGATGTGTCCTGCAAAATCAACCCTAATGCGACGCTTTTTTTTCCAAAATCGATGTTTGTGCCACGATACACATCAAATATCACTACATTTTGAAGTAGCTTCCCTCCTGCCTTCCGTGCCTCGGTAATTAACTCAGAAGCTGTCACAGCCTCATCAAGAACCACCGCCAAATCTCTTCGAACCCAAGGGAATTTTCCATATGACTGAAATGCTTGATAGCCTTTCTGGAATATATTTTTTGTTTGCAGTGAAAATAAAATAATATTCTGTTTTATACCCAAATCTGTTTGTAATTGTGGGTGCAACACACCCGCCCAACCAATTGACTCCTTAGCAAGGTATATACGAGCTGTTTGACCTGGTGCAAGTGCAGGATGCTTTTCTGCTAAAAATTTAACGTCACCAGATCTGCCACCTACGCTCAAAAGAACTTCAATATCTATCTTTACGTCAAAAAAATCTACATCTCGTGCCTTGGTATCCCAATGCTCAGGTAGGACCGATCCAGTAACCAACCCAGCAACTACCTCAGTCTCCTTAACTGATTCTTTTTTATGAATAAATTGCTTTCCAACTTCAAAAATTTTCAATCGATTTTGTTGATGGCTAATATTTAGTTTGGCTGTAGAAATCAACCCTGGCCACAGTGACCGACGCATTACTTTCATTTGAGTAGAGATTGGATTCTCAAGGTAAACAGACTCATTATCTGGGTTTATTGTGTGCTCAAAACTCTCATCCACAAAACTATAATTAATTACCTCTGTGTAGCCCCTAGCAACCATCAAATCAGAAATATAATCACCACTAAACTCGTTGCCTTCACCAAGATTTTTTCTAGAATGACTTACTTCGGGAATGGATGGAATTTTTTCATACCCGATAAAACGCGCAACTTCTTCGACAAGATCTTCTTCAATATTTAGATCAAATCGAAATGATGGGGGCGTTACTTTCCATCCCTCTTTCGATGACTCAAGCTCCATTTGAAGGTTTTTCAATATCCTTTCAACTTGTTTTTTTAAAAGACGGATCCCTAATAACATTTCCAGGCGTTTTTTCCGCAATTCGATAAATATATTCTTCGGCAGCGCACTTTGATCTACGGTTGATGTCAGAGGGCCTACCTCTCCACCTGTAATTTCTAACAGTAACGCTGTGGCACGCTCGATGGCTCTCCCTTGTTGTCGGCTATCGACCCCACGCTCAAATCTTAATGATGCATCTGTTTGCAATCCGTAACGACGGGCCCGCCCAGCAATGACCTCCGGAACAAAAAAAGCGGCCTCTAGAAAAATATCTGTGGTGTTTTTCTCAACTGCGGTTCTTTGGCCGCCCATAATGCCGGCAATTCCAACCGCGCTTTTTTTATCTGCAATTACTAAAATATCTGCTTCTAAGTCCAGCTTTTGCCCATCTAAGAGCGTCAATTTTTCATTCTTTTTAGCAAATCGGACAATGACCTCATCTTGAAGTTGTCCGAGATCGTATGCATGCAGTGGCTGCCCGAGCTCCACCATCACATAGTTTGTTATATCAACAACCGGGTTGATTGGCCGTATTCCCGCCCGCCTCAAACGCTCCTTCATCCAAGCTGGAGAGCTTGTTTTTATATCAATGTTTCGGATCACACGCCCAAAAAAGCTTGGGCAGGCCGCGCTGGCCTTTACTGTGACTGGAAGCTGTTCGTCTATTACCTCGACGACAGGGGGTATTGTATCTATCTTCAATTTATCTTGGTAGATTGCCGAAATCTCCCTAGCCACACCGAGAATACTGAAGCAATCCCCACGATTAGGCGTTAAATCGATGTCTAAAATGGCATCATCCAACTTGAGGTACTCCCTTAAGGGTGTACCAACCGGGGCATCTGAATCGACAGCTAACAACTCTTCGCCATCTTCCCCTATTCCTAATTCTTTAGCCGAACAAAGCATACCATTCGACCAGGTTCCTCTTACCCGGACCTTCTCAATATGGGTCCCGCCAGGAAGATTTGCACCTACAGGTGCAAATGCAGCCCTTATGCCTGGCTCGGCATTTGGCGCTCCACATACTACAGATATGATTGTACTACCATCGCTCACTTCACAGACCTTTAGCTGATCTGCCCCAGGATGTTTTTGGGTACCTACTATCTCTGCAACAATCACACCCGAGAAAGGCGGGGCAACATCAAGCACAGCCTCAACCTCCAACCCAGCAGTTGTAAGCCTCTCTGCCAGCTCATCAGCATCAGACCGTAGGTCAATCCACTCGCGAAGCCAGTCTAGGTTTATTCGCATGGGTCCCTTCTCAAGCGAATTGGTTTAAAAACCGGAGATCGTTCTCAAAAAATGAGCGTAAATCATCTACCTGATAACGCAACATAGCGAGCCTCTCGATCCCCATACCAAATGCGTAACCACTGTACTGCTCTGGGTTTACGCCTCCCTGTTTAAGCACATTGGGATGAACCATTCCGCAACCTAGAATCTCTAGCCACCCACCCGTCTCTGAAAGTATGTCAACTTCTGCAGAAGGCTCAGTAAATGGGAAATATGATGGCCTAAATCTAAGCTTGACCTCTCGCTCAAAAAACTCCGATACGAACTCGTCGATCACTGACTTTAGGTTGGCAAAACTAACACCATGATCGACTGCAAGTCCTTCCACTTGCGTGAACATCGGGGTATGGGTTAAATCAGAGTCGCACCGGTACACTCTACCGGGTGCTATCACTTTAAGAGGCGCCCCATGTTGTTCCATTGCATGAATTTGAACGGGTGAAGTATGAGTTCTAAGTAATCTATTTAATGACTTGAGATAAAAAGTGTCATGCATATTACGAGCTGGATGATTCTCCGGCATATTTAATGCTGTAAAATTATAGTGTTCGTCTTCTATATCGGGGCCGGTACGAACTTCAAAACCAGCCCGGACCAAGATTTTTGTCACTCGTCTTAATGCCCGGGACAACGGATGCAAGTGTCCCAAGCCGTTCCCTCGTCCTGGTAAAGTTACATCAATTCTGTCGGTAACGAGGCGTGCATTAACATTATCCGCCTCAAGCGTACTTTGTCGCGCCTTTATTGCTGCTAAAACTTGGCTTTTTGCGCCATTAACTTCTTTGCCGATCTGGGGTCGGTCTGCTATAGGAATATTGCCGAGCTGTTTTAGATAGGTGGTCAATAGGCCTTTTCGCCCAAGATATTTGATGCGAGAAACGTCAAGCTGATCAAGACTGGTAGCCTCAGCCACTGCTAATTCAGCTTCTTTAAGCAGTCGAGCAACGGTGCTCACCGCATTCTCCTCTTAGGCACATACCTCTTAGGTCGTCAGTGCCTCTTTAGCGGCCCCCGCGATTACGGCAAACGAATCCTTATCATTAACCGCAATATCCGCTAAAACCTTGCGGTCGATATCGATCCCTGCACGCTTCAGGCCATTAATAATCCGACTATAGGAAAGTCCATGGAGACGTGCCGCTGCGTTAATGCGCGTAATCCACAGCGCTCTAAATACCCTTTTTCTCTGGCGCCGGTCCCGATATGCATATTGACCCGCTTTAATAACGGCCTGCTTAGCTACCCGGTATGTTTTTCGTCGAGCACCGTAGTAACCCTTTGCCTTGCTTAGCACCTTTTTATGGCGGGCCTTTGCTGTGACTCCGCCCTTCACTCTGGCCATTTGCTATTCCCCTTAACTATACGGCAGCATCTGTCGAACTGCCTTAGCATCGGCACTTGAGACCTGCAGAGGCTCCCGCAGTTGTCTCTTTCGCTTGGAGCTTTTCTTAGTGAGGATATGACTTCGATATGCTTGGCCACGCTTATATCCACCTTTTGCGGTACGGCTAAAGCGCTTTGCAGCCCCGCGATTGGTCTTCATCTTTGGCATGACTCTCCCCTTGTCCTAACCTTACTACCGAGTGCAGTCGAATCCTTTGCATCAATTATGACGCTATCATGCCGACCAACCCCAGAACCAATTGTTACACTGCAGCCAAACACTAATGCTTCTTTGGCGCAATGACCATAACCATCTGACGACCTTCCATTTCCGGCTGCTGCTCAACAACCCCATAATTCTCAAGGTCCTTTTCAACCCTCTTTAATAGATCGGCCCCAATCTCCTGATGGACCATCTCTCTACCACGAAACCGCAGTGTAATTTTCGTTTTATCGCCCCCATCTAAAAACCGGACTAGACTACGCAATTTGACCTGATAGTCACCCTCTTCTGTTCCTGGCCTAAACTTAATTTCCTTGACGTGAATTCTTTTTTGCTTTCTACGGCCTACCTGTGCTTTCTTACTTCCTTCGAAAATAAACTTTCCATAGTCCATAACCCGGCATACTGGAGGATCTGAATTTGGGTCCACCTCAACTAGATCTAAATCCTGTTCGCTTGCACTTGCCAGTGCGCTTTCCAGGGGCATAACCCCGATCTGCTCGCCACCAGCCCCAATAACCCGTACCTGCTCTGATTCGATCTCTCTATTACGCCTTACAAGTCTCGATTTGACGATAATTCACCTCTTTGCACCAAGACAACCCCACATTTGGATCTAAACGTTCCACTAATTTAGGGCGGGATTGTAAGCGTGAGTTTACTCAGAAACAAGGCTCCCTATTGGCTCAAAGACCTTAATTTTCATAGGGTTGTAGTTACACATCTTCTCCGCAATCAGTCCTCATTCCACTAACCCATTGTTTTTGTTGTGATACGCAAAGCGAAATTCACTAGCATCTTATAGAGCTACCCAAAGAACTCATCGCATGATGTGCAGTAACCTCGCCGCCCGATGTACTCAATTCTGATGCTGGAATCAAATACTCCGCATGAAATACTAGCCAAATGATATCCTTCGGCCTCGGATCACTGAGTGCTTGCATTCAAATTTTGTACTGCTGGCCATTCCATTTTCAAGAAAAACGACCTAAACCAAGAGGCCTGCTTATGAAGCTTCCCAAGAAAATACCCCCGAAAACGCTGTCTTTGCTCTTTACGGTAACTCTACTTCTTGTTGCAACCATAGGCTATACAGAACCCGCGGAACCACAAAACGGTCGCCCAAACCCTTATCGCGCGATTCATGGATGGGCGAAACTGCCGGAGGGACGGAATTGGGGCTCTACGGCCGGTATTGATATTGATCCGGATGGCATACATGTATGGGCAATAGATCGTTGCGGGGAAAACAGCTGCTCCGATTCAAACCTTGATCCAATCTTGAAATTTGATCAATCCGGTAATGTCGTAACTACCTTTGGCGCAGGGCTTTTCAATTTTCCTCATGGAATCCATGTGGACCATGAAGGAAACGTTTGGGTTACCGATGCCCGAGGACCGGATGAGAATACCCCAGGGTCCCAGGGAAAGGGTCATACAGTCGTCAAGTTTAGCCCGCTGGGCGAAGTCCTTATGACTATGGGAACCCCCGGCGTTGCGGGCAGGGGAATCTACAGCTTTAATGAACCTTGCGATGTAGTAACAGCTCCGAATGGCGATATATTCGTAGCTGATGGCCATTTTGGGCAAAATCCAAATGCCCCTCCTGACGCTACGGCCCGGATCATCAAATACTCGAAAGATGGTGAATTTATTAAGACTTGGGGCCAGCTTGGGTCGGCGCCCGGAGAATTCAGAACACCTCATGCCCTCGCAATAGATCCCCAAGGACGACTTGTGGTTGGTGATCGCGGCAACGACCGCATACAGGTATTTGATTTAGAGGGAAATTTTATCAAAGAATGGACTAGCTTCAGTCGCCCAAGTGGGCTTCATTTTGGTCCAAACGGACTGATCTACGTAGCTGACTCAGAATCCAATAGACCTGCCAATGATCACTGGGGGTGGGAGGTTGGAATCCGAATTGGTGACCTAGAGGATGGTTCAGTGTTGGCGCTTGTCGGGGGATCTAATCCAGAAGGGGTTGCGGTTGATGCGGCAGGTAACGTCTATGGGGCCGTTGTATCTTTTGGTGGAAACTTAATAAGGCATGAAAAACTGGATGTCGACCTTCTTAGTAGTCAACCACAATAAATCAAAGCTCATTGGTACACTACGATAAAGCCCAGTTACGAAGAGAAACGATAAATACTTGGCCAAATCTCAAAGCTCAGCATTCACCATCGCGGCTGCTTGGGCCAGCGAGTTCAGCTTCCCGAATGCCACCCGCCTGGTCATATATTTTAATCCGCAATCTGGTGAAACAATTAGGCGTCCTGGCGAAAGAAAATTGAGAGCATCTCGAATTCGGTCAGCAATAAAATCTGGTGGCTCAATTTCTTCCTTACTCAAATCTAATACACCCACCAGTATTGTTTTCTCTTGCAGTAAACCTAAAACCGAAAGATCAAGATTTGGTTGTGCCGCTTCTATAGAAATTTGGTCAACCCTGGATTCAGCCAAAGACCCCAAAAAAGAATAGTTTTGTTTTCTGTTCTTTTTAACAATGGCTGCATAACCAAAGCACAAATGAATACCTGTTGTACCGTCAATATCCTGCACTGCTCGATTAATGACTGGAATAGCAAAATTTTTTGCGTTCTCAATGCGTGACTCAAGCCAAGGCTCATCGAGCTGAACTATATCTGCTCCAGCTAAGAATAAATCACGAATCTCTTCATTAAGCACTTCGGCGTAGGCCATAGCTAAACTGGGTACATCTGGATAATATTCATTGACACTTTGTTGACTTAGAGTAAAGGGTCCCGGGATGGTTATTTTTGTAATTCGTTTTGTCTGGGACTTAAGGAATTTCATATCTTGAGTGTGAATCGGCGAAGTACGCCTTAGAGGGCCCGAAACAACAGGAACCTGGGTTTTTCGGCCCGCCCTCCCCATTACTGTCCCATGGCGCTGTCTATCAACACCATCTAGCGCATTTATTAGTGTACCTGAGTAGCTCTCCCGCCGTATTTCACCGTCGGTAATGATGTCAATACCAGCTATTTCCTGCTCCTTGATGGCCAAAGCAGTTGCATCGTCTTGGGCTTTGCTTAGCTCGGATCCCCGGATGCGCCAAAGCTCAGGAGCTCTGGTTCTGGGTGGTAGCCGCCGCTTCAAAGCATCACGATCTATAAGCCAATTCGGCTGAGGATAGCTACCAACTACTGCCGTTAAAATAGGTCCTTGGGGGCTCCAGGACATCAGAAAGCACCAAGATAATATATATAAAAAATGAATAAATTCATTATTTTAAAGTATTTATATAATGTTAATAATTAAATAAAATTTATCTCGACATCCCCAAGGATTTCACCAAAATCACCTTGCCAAATACCCCTCTCCTTAACACATTGACGCGTATATGAACCCGTGATTACACGATTGCCAGCGAGAACCTGGCGATGAAATCTTGCAAGAATTGCAGAGAGGGCTGCCATTGAATGAAAGTGATCGTCAATGTGCCCAGCTGCGGCCCTGGTTTCAACTTGCGTTCCATTGCAACTCAAAATCGCCACAAGTTCACTAAAATCAAAATTCCTCCAATCAAGTATGCGCTCTGCGCCCACAACTATCCCCCAATGAGATAGGCCTTCAGCAAGGCGCTCTGAAGTTGTTGCATCGCGGTCTAATCTCATTTGAATAAGCTCAAAAGCTGGCGAAACGCTGGCAACCGAATCCTTCACTTCATTGGCGCTCGCATTTGGAGGGAGGTCAGCCTTAAAGCGGAAACATAACTCAGTTTCAACCTCGATACCTGGAAGCTCGGCAAGCTGAAGCGAATCACCGGACTGCAAGCAACGGTCATCTAATATGAAGCCAAAAGGACGAAACCCTACACCCATAGAGTCACGCCCTCTGCCCGAAGTAAGCCCTACTTTCCACCCTGCAACTGATCGTTTTCCTAGGCGCTGAAGCTGTTGCCTTAGGCCTCTTTCATGCTCATCTACCATGAAAAAATACCTCACTAACAGATTTTAATTACCCAAAAAACATTACTGACAATCCATAATACCCCGTCAGACTTTGAAAAATAATCTCCAGGTGCCGAAAATTCTTTCAAAAAATCACACGAAAGATATGCAAGTAAAACAAAACGTATGCAATAACAACATAGATAGCAAGCTATTAAATTCATTATAATACCAAGCACTAAACCTACCTCTCTAACTCATTTCATAATTTTCCCAAAGATGCACAGCCGAGATTAGGAATGCTTTTTTCTATAAAAAATCTTTTTGTGTCGTTCTTACTTTACGTTGTTTTATCATCAGCAATAATCACTGAAGCACAAGAAAGTCAATCCCAAAGGAATAAGCGCTTCGAGATGGTGCGTGCTGCCTCTGAGATCATCATTGACGGAAAAATAGACGAAGTTGCCTGGAAATCTGCTCCAGTAATTGACGACTTCTTGGTTAGCACTCCAAATCAATTTGACCAACCCTCGGAATATACTCAAGTCTATGTTCTTTATGATCAGGATGCCCTCTATATCGGTGCACGTCTTTGGGACTCCCAGGCAGAAAATATTACAGCGCAAATTTTGCGTCAGGGTGAAAGCATCCGCTTTGATGACGATTTTGCAATAATCCTGGATCCTTTCAACAATCAACGTAGCGGCTATTTTTTCGCAGTTAATCCGAATGGAGTCAGGGATGATGCCGTTTTTCAAAATACTACAGCAATGGAGTTCAATTGGGACGGTATTTGGAGGACAGCTACAACCCGTGATGAACAGGGATGGGTCGTAGAAGTTGAATTGCCCATGAAAACATTGTCATTCGATTCAGATAATGAAACCTGGGGTATTAATTTCGAAAGACATATCTCACGTATTGGAGAAAGAGTCTTGTGGGTTACTCGAAACCGCGCTGTCAACCCAAGCGTAACCGGAGCTGCCATCGGATTACGTGACTTAGAGCAAGGCAAAGGCTTGGATATAGTACCCTCGCTTAGTATCAACCATAAAAAGGAATTCTCAAAAACATTAAAAAAAACCGCCTATGAACCATCATTGGACCTCTTTTATAAGGTAACTCCATCTCTGAATGCCTCCCTGACAATTAACACCGACTTCTCAGCAACCGATGTTGATGACCGACAGGTCAACCTCACGCGCTTTAATCTTTTTTTTCCAGAAAAAAGAGACTTTTTCTTACGCGATACCGATATTTTTCAGTTTGGCCGGATTGGAGGGGCAGGCGGACCCCTTGATAGCTCGAACAACACTGCAATATCAGGTGCTTCCAGTCAGAGTGGAAGACCTTTTTTTTCCAGAAAAATTGGATTAAGTAATGCAGGACAGCCAGTCGATATCGACTACGGAGGCAAACTAAGCGGGCGTATTGGGCGATGGAATATCGGTGCTTTGTCAATACAGCAAGGCCAGGAAGGCAGTGTCGAGCAAACTAATATCGCAGCCATCAGGGGAGCGGCAAATATTCTTTCCGAGTCCGCAATTGGTTTTTTTGCGAGCAGCGGAGATCCCACATCAAATAAAAAGAATCAAGTACTCGGCGTAGACGCTCAGTTCATAAACACTCGACTTTCAGGCGGCAGGATTTTGCGCGCAGATGCCTGGTATTTACAAGCCGATACTGAAGGCACAGAAAATAATGAGGATGCCTACGGGTTTCGCCTTGGTATGCCTAATCCGGATGGTTGGCGTGGAGAAGTAGGATTCAAGGAGATCCAGGAGAACTATCGACCCGCATTGGGGTTCGTTGATCGAAGAGGAATTAGGGACCGGAACGCAACCATAGGTTACCGGCATCGGTTTACAACAGGGCCTTTGGAATCAATTTATGGAGGTATTGATACCCAAAGGATTGATTTGATTAATGGTGGCCTACAAAGCCAACAGGTGAAATTTCGCTTAGCAGAGCTCAGCAGCCGATTGGAGGATCGATTTATTGTGCAATACCGGGTAGATAAAGAAGTTCTGGCCCGCCCCTTTGAGATATCCAAGGGTGTCATTATTCCCAAAAATACATACTCATTCGGGCAATACGGATTCGGCTTCATGTCCACAGCGCGACGCAAAGCATCTGGGGCTATTTTTTACCGCAGCGGTGACTTTTACGGAGGAAAGCTCAAGAGACTGAATGGGAACTTCGCCTATAACTTCAACGGCCACTTCCGGACCAAAATATCCTTCACCTTCCATGATATCAGTCTTCCGGAAGGGAACTTTACTACCCGATTAATCAGCTGGAGAAACGATTTAATATTTTCTCCGAAATGGTCGTGGGTGAATTTAATTCAATATGACAATGTATCTGAAGTCATAGGTATCAACAGCCGCGTTGAATGGATACCAAAGGCCGGTAGGGAGGCCTATCTAGTCATTAATCATAACGTTGAGGACTTTGATCTGGATAATCGCTTCCACTCTTACCGCTCTGATATCGCGATCAAATTTAATTACACATTTAGATTTTAGAAAACAGACCTGATCTGTGCGTCTCTTTTACTGGATACTCCCAGAAGGAAGCTGCTGCCATCGCTCAAAATTAGCAATACGAACACCCCTTACTACACCATGTGCATCTGCATAATCCTCCCAGAGGCTCGCAAGTTCCTCAACAAGCGCCGGGTGCTGCATGCTAATGTCGTTATGTTCAGTTGGGTCATTAGCAATGTTATAAAGCTGCCACCGGTACCAGCTTTCCGGGATATCATAGCCCCACCATGAATTTACGGGCGGCTGCTCCCATACCAGCTTGTAATCACCCCGACGGAGTGATCTAGCTCCGTGCAACTCGATCCCAAATGACTCACCAGCTCCGTGAATGGGGCCCTGATCACCTCTTATTGCGCCAGCAAAAGACTTGCCCTCTATCGGACTAACCTCCCGACCGCGATAGCTGAATCCAGGTAGCTCAACGCCCGCTAACTGAAGGATCGTTGGTGCAATATCCATGACGCTTAAGTATTGCCCGTCCCAGCGCCCTGTAGTTGATTCTTGTCCTGAAAAATAAAGAAACGCTGGTGCGCGGGTACCCCCCTCTGTGACAAAATTTTTAAAACGGAGAAAGGGACCGCTTGATGCCTGAGCCCATCCGGCACCATACGACATGTAGGAACTAGCAGTTCCAAGATTACCTAAATCGTTGTTGTAATTGCCCCTGCGAACCCTTTCAGCAAAAACGGGGTTTCTCTCCATCTCGTCGCTCTCTGCACCATTATCAGACATGAATAAGATAACTGTATTTTCCAGCTCTCCAATACTCTCCAGATGATTAATCAGGCGCCCGATATGATGGTCAAGGTTCTCAACCATCGCAGAATAAATTTCCATGCGCCGTGCATAATGTTGTTTGTCTGCTGGATCGAGATCAGCCCACGCGGGTCCAGTTGCCTCAAGGTTTTCGCTGTAATCTAGATCAGGAATGGAACCAAGACTTCGGGCTCGCTCTATTCGCTGACCCCGCAACACATCGAAACCTTCGTCATACTCCCCTTTATAGCGGTCGAGGTAATCATCAGGCACCTGGAGAGGCCAGTGGGGTGCAGTGTAAGCAGCATAGGCAAAAAATGGACGTCCATCACTATGATTTTTACTTACAAACTCGATAAGTTTATCTGTGTAAGTACGGGTTGAATAAAAGTCCTCGGCATCGAGCTCTGCAATCACATCATTCTCGGCGTATCCATCTTCCAAGAATGAAAAATGGTCCCCCGCACCGCCAAGCAAAGCAAATGATTGCTCAAAACCCCGGTCAATGGGCCACATTCCCTCGGATGCCCCCAGGTGCCACTTTCCAGCCATCAAGGTTTGATATCCATCATCCCTCAGGAGTTCTGGCAAAGTAGCGACGCGTTCATGCAAATAGCGCTCATAGCCAACCTGGCCGCTAACGCCCTCGAGCATACCTGAGTCGAACATACTCCCAAGGCCCGCAATATGATTATCGACCCCAGAGAGCAGGACTGCACGCGTGGGAGCACACATTGGCAAAACATGAAAATTAGTAAACCTGACCGAATCTTTTGCAAGCTCATCAAGATTAGGAGTTCTTATCTCGCCCCCATAGGAGCCAATATCCGTGTACCCGAGATCGTCTGCTACTAGAACCAAAAAATTGGGCCGTAGATCTTTTACTGTGGCAACTTTATCAGGCACATCTTGATCACACCCTACCAAAAATCCGGCCATAACTATCAACACCAAAACAAGCGGGCCCGAAAAAATACACTTAGCAAAAGATGTCATACAACTCATCCTGATAATTAGTGCAATAGTGTTAGTTTAACGCGATAATTCTTGAAAAAATTTCTCTGAAATCAGGCTATCGAGACCAGAATCGCCCATAGCCGCTTCGCACCTCTCCCTGTGACGACGGTTCAGCATTGCGATTTTGGAAAAATCTTCGTCAATGGACGCCATCATGCCATTAAATTGGGTCTCAAATTGTGTAAGTATTATTTCTTGCGCAGCCTCTACAGACTCGGTTACCCGCTCTAGCAAACTTGTAGCTCTAGATAATGCACCAAACCAATAAGACCTAAAATGCTCAGTGGTCTTCTGATCAAGATCGGGCGCCTTTAAGTAAACTGAGAAATAGGCCGCACAAACCACATATTCAGACTGGGCGCTGGTAATCACGTCGTTTACAAATCCATCGACTAAAAGGGCCCTTTGTGCTTCTACCAGACTAGGTAGCACAATTAATGCCAATATTGCCGTCCCAAGTAACGATTTCACCGGTATGCCATACTGCGTTTTTGCCCTAATGCGGCCCGGATAGAGCCAACAAAATACCGGTTACTTACCAAACTCCAGGCCAGGGCTTTCCAACCAAGAACTCTGGATTTGCACCTTCCCTTGGGCGAAATTTTTGAATACGTCCATTATTGACGGAGGCGGTATAAAAATTACCTTCCTTATCAGTGGACATGCCGTGCACACCCCACATACCTCCGGGGTACTCGCCCCAACTACCCCACGAATAAAGGAAGTGCCCATCCAAATCATAGCCTAGGATTTTATGTGTACCTTGGTCCGCTGCCCAGAGCTTTTGATCGCTGGTAACGATAAAACTATGGATGTCCATTGGCTGACCGCGCCGACCAGTAAAAAAGTTCCACTCGTCTAGGTAATTACCATCCTCATCAAAAACCTGCACGCGACCATTATTACGATCGTTAACAAAAACGCGTCTCGTGGTGGGATCAACAGCAATGCCATGCACATTGTTCCAGTGTCCAGGGCGGGTTTCGTTAGGGAATGACCCCTGCTCTCCCCACTGGGCTAAAATATTTCCATGCATGTCATACTTGATGACACGCGTATTGTCGTAACCATCGGCCAAATACATTGTGTTCTCGTCCATAAAGACAAGAAATGTCGGGCGCCTAAAATGATTGTCACCATAACCCGGCTCACCGGGGGTCCCTAGGGTCAATATCAATTCAGAGCCGTCGTTGGTGAACTTGGTGACGAAATGCCCGTCCGCATCGACAATCCAAACATGTTTTTCAGAATCATAAGGACTGATCTCAACGTCATGAGGCCGATACCAAAGATGGTCCCACTGTGTCCATTCTTCGATAATATTGCCTTCGCGGTCCACAACGAGAACACAGTGCTCCCATCGCCAGTCGATCCCTGGCCTACCGTTTCCCTCAGACTCCAGCTGATCACCATTGGGAATAGAAGCACCTGCTTGCCGCAACGGCAAACGAAAGTTAGGGTACTGCATGCCTGGCCCAAGCTCTGGCAACCAGATAGATTCCGGCCGGCCCTCGATTAACGGTAAC
>CAYXIJ010000009.1:0-6879 GCA_964465375.1 uncultured Gammaproteobacteria bacterium
TTATTTTTACTACTCCCTCAAATTAACAAAACCAAAAATTATTCTATTAAGTAACGATCATAATCCAGAGAATAGATGTTTGATAGAAATGGCAAGACAATTTGATATTAAAACTATATATGTTCAGCATGGTGGAGTAAGTGAACGGTTTCATAGTTTAGATTTTGATTATAGTTTTCTTGACGGCCAATATTCACTAGATATATATAAAAAGGTTGAAAACCGCCGAAGTCCAGCGTCAAGGCCACCAAAAAAAAGATTTGTGGCATTAACCGGTAGTTTGAGACGTTTACAAAAAAAACAAATAACTAGCCAAAAATGTGAAATAATTGGTTTGACGGTAAAAGGAACAGATTCATTAAAAGAGTTGGCGGAATTGTGTATAAAATTAAACAGATCAAGAAAAATTATAGTTAGGCCACACCCCAGTATAAATTTTAATAGTTTTGTTAAACAATTTAAAAATCAATTTCCCAATCAAATCAATATTGAGTTTAGCAACCCACAGTTAGAGGAAGTGGGATGTTTTCTTTACATGATCGATTTATTAATTGCAGGAAATAGTACGATTTTACTTGAAGCCGCAATAGTAAAAGTAATCCCAATCTATTTTAAGTCTCAGAATGAAAAAGTGGATGATTATTATGGGTTTGTAAAAAATAGACTTGTAAAAAAATTTGAATCTATTGATAAAATAGTGAGCTACATTGAAACAATAAATCCATCTAATTATAAATTTAATAAAGACGCTCTAAAATATTATAATGCATCGTACGATAAAGCTTATAATGAATCAGATAAAATTGTAACAGAAAACATTTTATCATTACTTAAAAATAGCAAATTAAAATCCAGTAATTTTGTAATAATCTAATTCTTGTGAGTAATTTTAAATAATTAAAGTTTAAATGGAATATTGGCTATATATCTTTTCAAGCTCTGCAGCTTTATCTTATATATTTTTTAAAAAGAGAAAGTTTGATTTATTTACAATTTTAATAATCTGTAGTTTTTATTATAGTAGTCCATTATTGATTGGGATTTTATATGATCCAGATAAACATAATATTATCAATATTTCCTCTGAAATTTATTGGTTTTATTCTTTGTTTTTTGGTGTTTCAATTATGGGAGCCCACATCTTTGATAAATTAAATAAAAAACAAGTTTATATTAAAAAATACAATTATTCCGCAATACAATTTCATTTTCTAATTACCTCTTTTATTTTTCTAGTAATTTTAGCTATCGATTCAAGTTTTTTCTTTCAAAAAGAAGTTGGTGAAAAAAGTGCAAATCAGTTTGGGCCACTTTGGGGAGTATATACAGCAAGTAATTTAATTTTATTATCCCTGTCAATGAATTCGAGAATTAGACATTATATTGGCATTGCGATATTTTTTCTTTTAACTACTCTTATTGCTGGAAGCCGAGCATACTTTGCAGCTGGACTTGCGGTTATTGCTCTAGGGACTTTTAAGAACTCGACCCCGATGAGAATAGGAATGAAATTTTCGCTTGTTTTAAAAATTTTAATTGGATTCACATTTATATTTTCATGGAAAATAGCCTATCCATTCATACTTGCAGGACAATATGGTGAAGCATTTCAAACAATTTCTGATCCAGTCGCTATTGGGTTCAGATTATTCAAGGGCAGTGAAGCAGGGCTTTGTATGTTAAGTTTTCATCATGCAATCGATTATTTCGAAACTTCTCCAGGTAGTTTTTTTGAGCTCATAGTGGTTAAGTTAATACCTTTCCTTTCTTTGGAATTCGCAACAGCGTTTAATTTGAATGGTTTAACATTTTCAGACATACTAAATGGTATTTTTTATAAAACTGTAAATTATGGTATGGCCTCTAATTTATGGGGATCCATCTATTATGTTATTGGCAAACTCGGATTAATATTATTTGTTATGTTTTTTTCTTGGCTTATAATCATTTTAAATAAGCTAATAATAAAAAACAATCTTTGGTCCCACCATTTGGTAGGCCCTAGTGCTTTTCTTTGTTTTTATGGGACAAGACTTGAAGTTGGGAGTCTTGCTTATTTATTCTATGTTAATATTGCTCTTTTAATTTTATATGGGGTCATGAAATCAATTTTAATTATTAAACCAAAAAACAAATCAATAGAATTTATTTTTTATTCTAAAAATTCAATTCCAAACTATTAAACTTAAATAATTGAACAAAACAAACCTCAACTTCATTCATTTTTCATCTGATAACTATGGTGGATCTGATTTTTCTTTATTTGAATTAATATCTGGTTTAGATATAAATAAATTTAATTTAATTATTTGTCTGGGGAAAAATGACCCTATGATTTCAAATTATGAAAACTTAGGAATCAAGGTATACACCTTAAGATATATCCCACCAAGAAATACTTATAATCCATTTCTTTTTTTTAATTTCATTCTAAATTTAATTCCAACTGTAATTCAACTTTGTAGAATAATTATAAAAGAAAAAGTTGACATTGTTCATGTAAACACTAGCCTTAATTTACAAGGTGCGATAGCAGCAAAATTAACTCAAAGGCCCTTATTATGGCATGTTAGAGAAATCGGGGGGACTAATATATTCTCTGATTTAATTAGAAGGTGCTTATGTTTATTCCCCACAAAAATAATAGCTATTTCTAAAGCAGTTTGTGATCATTTGAAATATTATTCCGCCAAACCAATACTGATTTATAATGCAATAAATATCGAAAATTATAAGAATTCACTAAACTTTGGAGGCATAAAAAGTGAACTGGGAATAGAAAATTATTCAAAAATAGTTACGACTATTGGCCGCCTAGAGTTTTGGAAGGGACAACATATTTTTATTGAATCAATTCCCCAAATTTTAAAAACACATCCAAACACAAAATTTTTAATTGTTGGAGGTCCTGCAAAAAACAAATTGGAGTATAATCATTGCCTCCAAAAAAGATGTGAAGAACTAAAAATCCAAAATAGTGTGATATTTACCGGATTACGTAATGATATTAACAAGATTCTATCATTAAGCAGTTTATTAGTATTGCCTTCAGTCATGGCAGAACCTTTTGGTAGAACAGTTATTGAAAGCATGGCTGCAGGGTGCCCTGTCATAGCAACTGCAGCTGGAGGGCCACTAGAAATCGTATTAAATGATGAGACTGGATTTTTAGTTCCACCAAATGATTCAAATGCAATTGCAAATAGAGTGAATAAATTACTTTCAGACCCTCTTTTAGCCAGTTCATTTGCAGAGAAGGGTAAAAAGCGAGCATTTCAACATTTTTCATTAGAGCGCCTTGTAAATGATTTTGAAGATCTAATAAAAACGGTATTAAATGAATAAAACTATAAAAAAGTATGAATCGGAAAAAAGTGTTGGTATAGTTATCCTAACACTTAATGCAGCGAAAACCGTAAATAATATATTAGAAAAAATTGATTTTAAAAGGTATAAGGTTCTAATCCTTGATTCATTTTCATCAGATAATACCTTAGAAATTTGTGGGCGATATAATTGTGAAATAAAAACCATAAATAAAAATGAATTCAATCACGGCCTAACGCGCGAACAAGCTTATTTTTTGACGAGCGTTGCCGTAGACCTGAGAATTGGCCAGCTTGTTGATGCAGGACATATCAATGTGACGGCAATTGTACCCCTCGACATTTTCGTTGAATAAATTTCTTTGTCAGGAGTCATGCTTTAGCTTTCCTGTGTTGCCGAATTTGAGGAGAAGATTGACATGACAGAACAATTTTCAAGATTTGCCATTGCTTTGTTACTAACAAATGCTTGGGTAACAGATCTGTTAGCCCAGAGCGATGTCGCATTCGCGCCTGAAGTCTATGCGGAGAGACGCATGCTCTTGATGGAACAGATCGGCAATGCTGCACTTATAGTTCCTGGAAAATATATGATACAGCCGGAACATATATTAAAGCAGGACCCCAATTTCTGGTATCTGACAGGAGTGGAGTCTCCCTATGCGATCTTGGTGGTTGTTCCAGAAGAAGACAGGTTGCGAGAGATTTTATTTTTGCCTGATCATTTTCAATTTGCGGTCTCAAATTTCCCCCAGAAAGACCTGCGATTTCGCGCCGCTACTTGGAACCAACCTATACGCCGTTTGTATCCTGGAGATGGAGCTCAAACTGCTACCGGTATAGCAGAAACCTATTTTGTTGATGATTTCAAAGATCGGGTACTGGAAATCGTTAGCGAGAAAAAAACTATCTATTTCACGAGTGACACAGAAGAGTACTACGCTCCACCTGGGCTATCTCCGGCAACCTCCTTTAGTCAGCAACTCGAGTCTGATTTGGCTGCCATCTTTCCGGAAGCGACAATAAAGGATGCAACACCGCTCGTAAATAGTATGCGTGATATAAAAGATGAGCATGAAATCGCATTAATTCGCAGAGCCGTTGAAATTAGTATCATGAGTCTTGCAGCTGCAGGCAGGGCAATTGAGCCGGGAAAAAATGCACTGGAGCTTGTCGGTCTAATGCAGCATATATGGAAGCGCGAAGGCGCGCCGCACGTTTCACACCCACCGATGTTTGCAGTTGGGCCAGATTCCTTGCGTATGTACGCACTTAGTTATGAAAACTACAACAATGTTGATCATGTTATGCAGTCCGGGGAACTTGCTTATGTTGACTATGGAGTTGCTGAGGTCGATATGTACGCGTCAGATATATGTCGGACGTTCCCAGTCTCGGGGAAATTCACTCCGGAACAACGGAAGTACTACGACATCGTTGTTGAAGCGGAGGAAGCGGCGCTTGCGAGTATCAAGCCAGGAGCAAAATACATCGATCTTGTAAAAGCATCGGCGGGGGTGTTTAAGAAATATGGCCTACAGAAATACGAGGATATTGATGTAATGGGGGTGGAAAATGTTTGGGGTATTTTCCCATCACCAACGCATTTTTTAGGTGAGCCCCTATCCAGTCCAGCACCTGTTTCCGCTCGTGGCCTAGGTCATCACGTCGATCTCGTGGTAGCACGGGCCATTACTGACCCTGATACATCCATTGAGCCGGGCATGGTGATTACCTTAGAGCCAAAGCTCTATATCCCTGAGCTTGGTACCGGCATGATGATTGAAGACATGATCCTCATTACTGAAGACGGTTACGAAAATCTATCAAAAAATTTAGCACGAACCGCAGATGAGATTGAAGCTCTCATGGCGCAATAAGGCACAGTGTGCCAGTTCCGTGCAAGTAACTTAACGGTTTGGCAAGCTAGTGCAATTGAGTCTGTTTGGCACAAATTAAGAGGTTGCATATTCGTGTGATGCGCGACTAGTTGGAACTTGACTCTGAGTCATGGTTTTTGCATTGTGAGCGCTTGTAAGGGGATCAATTCTTGGAGAATAAAAATGTTAAAAAGTAATGGTATTCACCACTTGGCTATTATGACGGCTGACATGAAAGCGCAGGTGAGTTTTTGGTCGGACGTCCTTGGTGCAAAGTTGGTGGCGATGTATTACATGCATGGTACTGATGGATATTTTCATGCGTTTATGGAACTTAATGGTGCGACGACAGGAGAACCTGCATGTCATGTAGCGTTTGTACAATGTCCCGGTATAGAGAAAATCCCTTCGGAGGTTGGTGTAACGCACGCTGGTAACGTTTTGGCGCCTTCATCGGCTGGTACCATGCAGCACTTCGCCGTCAATGTAGACTCTGAAGAGGAATTACTTGCAATGCGCGATCGGATTCGATCTAAGGGTGTCAGGGTTCAGGGTCCACTGGATCATGGATTTTGTCAGTCGATTTATTTTGCTGGCCCAGAAAATACGGTGTTAGAAGTTTGCAGTTCCTTGGGGAGAGACATAAACGCAGAGTCTTGGGTTGATCCAGAGGTTCAGGAAAAACTAGGGATATCCGATGAAGAACTTGCGGCGTATAAAAACCCCAAGGATTATTCAAATTCGGGTGGCCCCATTCCTCAGCCGCCTATTTCAGACGGTAAGCCCGTATATACCGGAATGCCTGATAGATATTCTGCTACATGGGATTGGCCGGACAAAGAGGTCTTTGAAAAGCTGAGCGAAAGCACTCCTCCGGTAGATGTAGAGGTTGCCTAGCTCTGGACGAAATACCCACACCAGAAAAGTGGGATATTTGGTTCAAAACTCCCGGACAAGAATGATCGACATAAAGGGGCAGAAAGGTGCGTGAAAATCTACAGTTCTATATTGATGGCCAGTGGGTTGACCCTGTCGATGCCAATACATTGGATGTTATAGATCCCTCCACTGAGGCAGTGGCTGGCCGGATCAGTATTGGTTCTGCAGAGGATGTGGATAGGGCAGTGGCTTCTGCCAAGAAAGCATTCCAAGATTGGTCTACGACGTCTAGGGAAGAGCGTCTATTGGTGCTGAAGCGCATTATAGAGAAGTTTGAGGCTAGATTAGATGAGCTGGCTGAGGTCATTACAGAAGAGATGGGCGCACCAAGTTGGCTAGCAGGAGACTTTCATGCCCCTCTTGGTGTAAATCATTTCAGATCTGCTGTTAAGGTATTAAAGGATTTCAGTTTCGAAGATGACCGCGGAACAACCCGCGTGGCTATGGAGCCCATCGGTGTGTGTGGATTCATAACGCCGTGGAATTGGCCAATTCATCAGGTTTGTGCCAAGACTGCTCCTGCGCTAGCCGTCGGATGCACTATTGTGCTCAAACCATCGGAAATCGCCCCGTTCTCTGCCCAGATATTTACCGAAATTTTGGATGCAGCGGGCATCCCACCGGGTGTTTTTAATCTAGTTCAAGGAGAGGGTCCTGTCGTTGGTGCTGCGATGGCAGCCCATCCACAGATCGACATGATCTCCATTACAGGATCCACCCGTGCAGGCATCGAA
>CAYXIJ010000009.1:6889-75638 GCA_964465375.1 uncultured Gammaproteobacteria bacterium
GGCTAGGGCAGCTGCAAAAACAGTTAAGCGTGTCCATCAGGAGTTAGGCGGAAAGAGCCCCAACATTGTGCTAGAAGACGCAGATTTAGAGGCTGCAATCACTGGCAGTGTAGGGGCTGTCATGCAGAACACCGGGCAGTCTTGTCGGGCGCCCACTCGGATGCTGGTGCCGAACAAACTGATGGATAAGATTTCTAAAATGGCAAAAGAAGTTGCAGAAAGTTGGGCTCCAGGCGACCCCAAGGAAGGCAGCCGAATGGGTCCTGTGGTTTCTGAGGCACAGTGGGAAAAAGTTCAGCGACTGATTAGCAGCGGCATTGAAGAGGGGGGCACACTGGTAACAGGCGGACCCGGAAAACCAGAAGGCCTGGAGCGTGGCTATTTTGTAAAGCCTACAATTTTTCGCGATGTTAATAACGAGATGGAAATTGCTCGCCAAGAAATTTTTGGTCCTGTGCTTTGCATAATCGGTTATGACGATGAGGATGAGGCCATTGAAATCGGTAACGATACAGATTACGGGCTTGCGGGTTACGTGCATAGCAGTGATATTGAGCATGCGCGCCAGGTTGCTACTAGGATTCGAGCCGGTTACATTAGTCTCAATAATGCAGGGCTCGATTTAAATGCGCCTTTTGGGGGGTATAAGCAGTCTGGAAATGGCCGCGAATTTAGTGATCATGCCTTCATGGAATTTTTAGAATTGAAATCTGTGCTCGGATACACTGTTTCCGGAACGTAGTCGTTCCCGCTGTCTAGTTGGCTGTAGTCTTTTGTGTATTGGTGTAAGGGAGAGCAACAGCTCTTCCAGTCTAGAATGAGCTGCTAGTGAGCTGCAGATAATCATTTTCAAGTTTTCCAATGAATCAACCTAGTTCGCAAGCTTCTTTTGGTGCCCTGCGTCAACCAGGCTATCGAGCTTATTTCATCACCTCAGCAGTGGCATGGATGGCTGATTCAATTGAGCATGTAATCAGTTATTGGATTTTGTTCGAGAAATTTGAGTCTCCCGCTCTAGGGGGATTTGCGGTTATTTCTCATTGGCTACCGTTTTTATTGTTCTCTTTTTGGTCCGGTGCGCTTGCGGACCGATTTGATCCAAGACGCATCATTCAGGTTGGTATGGGTCTGTTTATGGCCGTGTCAGTAGCATGGGGCTTGTTGTTTATTCTAGATACCGTTGAGATTTGGTATGCGGTAGTCCTGTTAATTTTACATGGCCTTGCCGGTGTCCTGTGGGCCCCGTCTATGCAGCTGCTGGTACACGATATTGTTGGGCCTAAGCAGCTCCAAAGCGGGGTTCGACTGAATGCTACAGCCCGCTATCTCGGACTTTTAGGTGGGCCTGCGATTGGCAGTGCCGCTATGCTGGTATTGGGCCCCTCCCTTGGCATTCTTTTAAATGCATTTCTTTATTTGCCTCTAGTTTTTTGGCTATGGAGGGCGCCCTATGGCCCTCGTTACGGGCGCAGTAAGTCCGCATTGAAAAACCCAATGAGGGGTATTCGTGATGCGATTTCTACGCTCCAAGCTGTTGCTGGTAATCGGATCATCATTGGTATGACCTTACTTGCTGGTAGCGCGGGTTTGTTTGTTGGGAATGGGTATCACCCCCAGATGCCTGAGTTTGCACATGATTTAGGTTATGGTGCTGCAGGATTCACCTATGGGATGTTGTTTGCCGCTGATGCCTGCGGTGCGCTTATTGCCGGCGTAGTTTTAGAGGCAAGAGGATTACTGCAACCAAAGGCCCGCAGCGCGTTGGTTTTGGCAATGTTATGGTGTTGCACAATAATTGGTTTTTCAGCCTCTAGCAGTTATTTATTGGCGCTGTTACTTTTGTTTTTCGCAGGATTTCTTGAGCTTTCGTTTCATGCTATGGCACAGACACTAGTCCAGCTAGGCTCGCCGGCAGGTATCCGTGGACGTGTTATTGGCCTCTACAATATGGCAGCGTTAGGTATGCGCACATTTTCTGGTATCACTATTGGTTTTGTTGGTGGGGTGATCGGTATTCACTGGTCACTTGGATTAAGTGCACTGGTGCTTCTGGTGGTTGTTAGTAATTTGTTTATTTACCTTTCAAATTCCAAGTCCATAAAAATCTAGCTATTGTCTTGGCTTCCTCATCATCCCCGTTGGAATTCACCGGCAGGGCATTTGTTTTAAGCATGAGATTGCCCGGTTTTAGTAATTGCTAGTTATTGTGGTTATTAGATTTGATATTATTTTTTATGAACTCGGCTATCAACTTAGCCACCTCGTCCTGAATACCATTAAAGGTATGGTAAGTTCCTGGTAAGCAGGGGTTTTGCTCACTTTCAGATCCTCCCTTAAAAAACTTAACCATGGCATTGGGGGATTTCTTTAGGCCTTCGAGTATCTCTGTAGCTCCGCGTGGAGGAGTTCCCTGGCAGGAATCCTTCTTATGAGCAACGATGAGGGTAGGTATCGAGACTCGATCAAGATTTAAATCGGTTAAATTAGTTGCCCCAGATCCAATCGGGATATTGGTTATACTGGAAAGTAAAATAAGGCCGCTTACACCATCTTCAATATTGATAGCGGCGTGCATTGCTGACAGGGTGCTCCGACTAATGCCTAACACCCAGATAGGAAGGCCTGTTTTTTTTTCTAGTCGCTCGACGATAGTGATAAGTTCGGCTTCGTGTGTTTTTGTTTGTCGGTAACGAGGTGTCAGTCCATCCGGATGATCGGAAGGGGTATCAATTATCGCAATAGCTATTTGCTGAGCAACAAATGTTTCTGCAGTCAGTGTCACGAAATCTATACGATTGGCAATATTGGTCCCTGAAATGCCAACTTTCCCGGGCCCACCTGGCATCAACACAAGTGTTGCGATTGGTTGAGTTGGATAAATCAAGACTAAATCAAGAGATGCTTTGGGTCTTATATTGAGAGAGATGTTAGTTCTGATTGGGTGATTTGATGCGGCATCGTTCTCTGTTTCTATTTGGGTATTGGGCGCGAATATGCAACTGACTTGACTAAAGATGGAAGCAGTCAACACCAACTTCGATAGGCTATACGTTGATTTTTTTAATCGTAAGATCGCATTTGAGAGAGGGAGTAATCTCGCTTGGAGGCACATACTAAAAATTATGAAATGATTAAAAACCCAATTTTTGTATTTGGCCTTCGATTTGAAAAATTTTGAGAAGTACCGCTACCCTCATCCACATACCATTCCGTTCCTGCCTCCAGTACATAGCTCTTGGATCCATGTCTACTGCTGGATCAATCTCGGGTCCGCGGGGCAGTGGATGCATAATGATTCCTTTTTCTTTGAGTAAATCAAGTTCTTTTGGACCTACACTGAATTTTGTAAAATCCACTGACTGAGATTCGTTAGTTTCGTCCCACTCAGATTGCATGCGAGTAACATAAAGTGCATCCAAATCTGAAATTACTTCATCTAGTTTTTCTGTCTCTTTAAATGGAATGTTATGTTTCTTGAGGTGATTTACGACATCACTTTGCATTGCAAATTTTTTTGGTGCAATGAAGACTAAACTTACATTCGAATAGTTTTTCATAAGGTAACAGAGGGACCGTACGGTACGTCCTCTTTTCAAGTCACCCATTAGTCCTATAATTTTTCCATCAATACCCCCTTGGTCCGAGAAACTTCGACCTAGAGTATAAATGTCTAGCAGGGCTTGTGTCGGATGCTGGTCGCTGCCACTACCTGCATTAATAACTGGTACAGGGCGGGCAATAGTATCCATGAGCTGGGCTGCTTGGGCCGCCCTCCCAGGCTCCTGTGTTCGCATAACAATTACATCAACGTAGGAGCTAAAAGTTCGAATCCCATCCTCAAAACTTTCTCCCTTAACCTCAGATGAGGTTGCGGGATTCCTGATTTCACTGGTAGACATACCTAGAATGTGACATGCGTTATCAAAAGACAGGAAGGTTCGGGTTGACGGTTGGGTAAAGTAAAGCATGGCCCTAGAGGTAGGTAGCAGATTCTGTAGAAATTGTGCTCCTTCAGTGTGCTTGGCTACAGCACGAACCTGTGTTGCCAAGTCGCAAAGCTCATCGAGTAGTGGACGTTGGAATGCTTGAGGATCGATGACATGAAATAGCCCAGTACTTTGGGCCTTTTTTTCTAGTTTTTTAGAGACACCCTTCTGGGTCATTCAGAAGCTTCCCTGTCTAGCTGCCTGCAGAATGGTATCTGTGGTTGGTTTCGGTCTCAACAAATCAGAGGCCTTTATCGAGTGACATTCCGGATTCTGTCCTATAGTGAAACTCCTGAAACCCAGTGCTGGGGTACAAAATATGAACAACAATGCAAAACAGTGGGCCCAGGCTTTACATAGAGGCGAGTATCGGTAAACCAGCGGGCAGCTCGTCAAGCGCGCTAGGTTGCCGTGGCGGTAGGACGCTTTGGATGGGTGGAATATTTCTTTAGTGCAAATTGGGCCGATCATTACGCGGATCAATACCGTTATGAAAGCCGCCTTGATCACGGATGACTTTGGGTACTCCAATTTCGTCGTAATAAACCCAGACTAGTCCGTGCGCGTCGCCTCCGTTTGGCATATGGATGATATCTTTTCGTTTCCTATTGTGTGCGTCAAACACATAGATGGCACCCTCAACGTTACTAGTAAGCCAAAATTCATTACCCTGTGGTGACAATAACAAGTGGTCAGCCCTATATGCCGAAAATAATGTATCTAAATGCCGACCCGACTCAGTGTCGTAGACCGTAATAGTTCGGCTTCCCACCATCAGGGTCGCTTCGCCCTTATCGGCTACCCATACCTCGTCTCCCGCAGCATTTAAATCACAAGCATATGGACCGGTTCCCGTAGGCCTTACCCATTCGATGTTGCCAGTGTCTACGTTAATCTTGCTGATATTGTTCGAGCCCGTGCTTGGCACAAACATGTATTCACTTTCCTTGTCGAAACAGATCCAATCAGCGCGGTAACCTGGGTGGGGATATTCCTGTATAGCTTCCCAATTTTCTGGATCAAGTTTTACGATCCATGAGGTTGGAAAATTTTTGAGTTCACCGCGCATTGTTCTTTGTGCAGCAAAATAACCATATCCGATGGGTTCCATGAGTACGAAGATGTATTGGTTATCTGTCCATGCTGTATAACTTCTTCCGCCTAAATCTTCATCGCGCACACCACCCACAATCTTGTCGGACTGGGTATCAAATAAAAATACACTCAATCCATTTGGGTCGGTTGCGAAAGTATCGACCAAAAGATAACGATCTTGAAATATTTGGGCATGATGCATTCTTCCGCCAATTTGTAATTGCTTGACTGGTTGGAGAGTCAAGGCATCAGCTTTTAGCAACGTTGCCGGGCTCAGTGGGCTTTGCGGGCCAGTCCCTTCGGGCTCTTTTGCGCCAACGATGTAAACGTACCGTCCATCCGGACTCATTGCAGTGGTATGAACGGAGCTGCGCAGCCTAATGGGTAGCTCGTGATGAGCAATGATTTCGTGGGAGACTGCATCACCAACCACAATTTTCATAGCCTGAGGGGCAAGGGTCTCGCCAGTTTCTGGGTTCATAGTTCCCCTTGTTCCCGTATTTTCGTAGAAATAAGTTCTGCCTGCCTCCGGAGCAAATTTTGGCTCACCAGGATCAAATTCGGCTAACAACTCCACGTCATAGGTTCGCTTGAGGCTACCCTGCATGGCGCGCGCCTGCCAAGACTCGAGCACTAAGGAGAAGGGATCAGTAGCCTGAGCTTCGATGGTCCTTTCTGCTCTTAGCGTTTGTACTTCCAGCTCGGATTGAGTGCCTAGGAAGACTTCTGTTTGAAGTACGTTTACATCGACCGATTCAATCGGTACCCCATTTAGCTGCAGAATAAAAGACGATAGGGCGATGAGATCCTGTCTAGATGCCCTCAATCTATTGGCTATTTCAGCCATTTCTGGGTTTGTGTGTAGTTGATATGCAATTTCGGAAGGCTGTGGATTAAAAACCAAGGATGGCGCAAGGAGGCTGCCTTCCGCACTTTCCCCATGACAATCAGCACATGAGTCTTCCAGGTAGAATAGCTCCTGTCCTCTCTCTATGAGCTCGGTTACGCTCAATGAACTATCTTTTGTGGCGTCATCAGCGCAGGATGTCACGACGCAGGCTGAGGTCAGAATCAGCAGCAGTCGCATTTTCCTTTCTTTTAGCACTACACTACCCCTCTATAGGTCTTGCAAATGGACAGTAAGGTTTGTTGCTGTAATTAAAATAAATATTACTTAATTCATGCGATTAAATAATTTTTCTAGAACTATTATTATATTTCATTAGTTATTATTAAATATTGTTCATGTTTCCGCTACAATAAACTAACGCCGATAAATAGTTTAAAGAAAAAGGCGTCCTCGTTAAGAAAATTGGTTCATAAATCATTAAACATAAGGTGGACCTATGATTAGTCTGAGTAGAGCCGCAATGTGGTTGATAGCCACGATTTTTGTACTCTCGAGCATTCTTCTATCTGCTTGTGGGCAGAGGGATGGTGGGGAGGTATCCCAAGTCGAGCCTGAGGAGGTTACGCACTCTCCGGCAATGCCGCCGGATGCGATTCCGACTTTTTCTACCGATAATATAGCCCGGAAAGGTTTTTTCTATGTGGGGGGTGAGTACGTAGGTGATCCGCCCATCATGGGTGGCCAGATGTATGTGGATGTATGGCAGCCCCATGAAATTACCCAGCCGTACCCTGTATTAATTTTTCACGGCAATGGTCAGACTGGGGTTGATTGGCAGCAGACACCAGATGGGAGAGCTGGCTGGGCTTATTATTTAATAGATCAGGGGTATGCCGTGTACATGGTTGATTATCCGGCGCGCGGGCGTTCCACATATATTCCTGAGAGGTTTGCAGACAGTGTCCATGGTGGCCTCGGAATCAGAACGGCAGAGCAGCTAGAAACCATCTGGACAAACGTGGAGGAGAAGGGCAATTTCCCATTAAATAATAATCACACACAGTGGCCAGGCGAGGGGAAGCCAGGCGATCCAATCTTTGATGATTTTATTAAGACCCAAGTCCAGTTCGCCGGCGAGAGCACCCGGTTGGCGCGTCTTGCAGCTATGGAATTACTTGACGAAATCGGACCTGTTATTTTGCTAACGCATTCCCAGGGAGGGGGGGTTGGATTTGGTGTTGCTGACGGGAGGCCCGAACAAGTGAAGGGCTTGATCACGGTAGAGCCGGGCGGACCCCAAATTGGGCGGGTTAGCACTGCCGATGTTGCCTATACTGGAGCCCCCGCAAACAGTTGGGGTCCAGTTAATTATCCACTTACCTATGATCCGCCAGTGGATGACCCATCCGAACTAATCACCTATCTAGAAGCTGAAGCAGATCAGCCTGGAGAGGTGCCTTGCTACTTACAGGAAGAACCGGCACGGCAACTTATAAATATGAAGGAGATCCCGGTTCTGTCGATCTCTGCCGACGGTACCTACCACAGAGTCTTTGACGCATGCATACCAAAGTGGCTGAATCAAGCGGGGGTTAAAACAGATTTCATTCGGCTGGAAGATGTAGGTATTAGCGGCAATGGACATATGATGATGCTTGAATTAAATAGTGATGACATCATCGAGTTTATTCATGAATGGATTCAAGAGAATGTTAGTTAGGAGGGGGCTGCCAATGTTTAAAGACATCCGTACAGTTATAACGAAGAGTAACAGTAGCCTCATTGCTATTGTGATATTTGCTACTTTGCTATCAGCCTGTGAGCAAGAAATGACACAGGTCGCAGAAGTTGTTGACTCAGGTTTTGCTGCGATTCCGGGCCAGAAGGGTGGTCAGGATATGTTTGGACCTTATGAGGTTGTAGAGGGTTGGCCACAGGACTTGGCTGAGCTGCCCGACCACGGGGGTTGGACTTACGGAGCTGGACAGAGCATTTTTGCTGAGAGTCCTGACCGTGTTTTCATACTGCATCGGGGTGAATTGCCCAATATTGAACGTCCGCCTGCAACAGTCTATCCCGAGGTGGGTCCTGCTCTTTCTTTTCCCGTTGCTCAGGTACCCTGGCGTAACGCATCAGTGGGTCCTCGGGCGAGTCTGCCGGGTGCGCTGGACGGTGATGACACAGACCGTGGAGAGCACGGTGTAGATCACCGCTGGGAGCACTGTCTGGTGGTTGTTGATCGGGATGGCAATATCATCGAGGAATGGACGCAGTGGGACGAACTTTTTAGGAGGCCTCACTACGTCACTATCAATCCCTATGACCCCGAAAAACACGTATGGGTTGTAGATGATTTTCGGCATGCTGTTTTTAAATTCACCAATGATGGCAGTGAATTGGTTCAGACGATCGGTACACCGAACGTATCGGGTGACGATGAGACCCATTTTTTCCGGCCGACATTTTTAGCATTTTTGCCGGATGCCATGTTTGTGGCCGACGGCTATGCGAATACTCGGGTTGTGAAATTCGACCACGATGGTAACTATCTTACAACCTGGGGAGAGCGAGGGAATCCTCCTAACGAGACGCGACCCGGCTTCATGAATAATGTTCATGGTGTAGCAGTTGACGCTGAGACACAGCGAGTCTTTGTTAATGACCGAGCCAACAACCGTGTGCAGGTGTTTAGTGATGATGGCGAGTATTTAGATGAGTGGAGCTTTGGGCCCGAGCCTACGGACATTCACCTCTTTTACATTGGCGCTGATCGCGTGCTTTGGGCAGCTGACCGGGCAACGACCAAGATTCTGGGCTATGACCTAGAAGGAAATTTCCTTTATTCCTGGGGCGTTTTGGGTGATTTCCCTGGTGCGCAATGGGGTGTTCACGGTTTAAGTGTGGACCAAGAGGGCAATTTTTACGTGGCCGAGGTGGGCAATGGACGTGTCCAAAAATATCGGCCGAGAGCAGGAGCAAGACCCGAGACTATGATTGGAAAGCCAATCTACGCAGCCTGGAATTAGGCAAATTGAGGGTGTGCACATTAAGAGGAAAAGAATTATGCACTCGAAAATAATGAAGTTCACAAAAGTAGTATCGATTGCTGCATACTGCACAATGGGATACGGAGCATACGCTCAGACACCACCGGACTCGATACCCACAGTCTCCTTGGATAACGTTGCTCGCCATGGTTTTTTCTATGCGGGTGGAGAGTATGTGGGAGATGCTGGACAGGAAACCATGGGTGGAGCCATGTATGTGGAGGTCATGGTCCCTAAAGAAATACAGCATCCTTACCCAGTTGTCTTTTTGCATGGGGCTGGACAAACGGGAGTCGATTTTTTGCAAACACCCGATGGTCGGCCTGGTTGGGCTTATGATTTTCTAGATATGGGCTATGTCGTTTATATACAGGATTTTCCTGCCCGGGGACGATCTCAGTATGTACCTGGCGTGGATGGTGACATGAATATTCGAAATGCGCCTAACATTGAGCAGGTTTTTACGGCTTCTGCTGCAACGGCCGATTTTCCACAGGCGAGCAAGCATACACAGTGGCCGGGCACGGGACGCATGGGTGACCCAGTTTTTGACGACTTTATGCGGACACAGGTGGCGTTCATTGGTGGCCGGCAAGCGCAGTTGACCATTGATGCCAATGTTGCACTACTAGATATGATTGGTACGCCAGTCATCCTTTTGACGCATTCTCAGGGGGGTTGGTTTGGCTGGAATATTGCCGATGAGCGACCGGACCAAGTGGTGGCTATCGTCACACTAGAGCCAGCCGCCCCGCCTATCCGCGGGGTAGACACTACAAATGTAGTGTACCGGGAGCGCGGCGGACTCGCTTGGGGGGTAGGCAATACACCAATTACCTATGACCCTCCGGCCGGAGATGCTTCGGAGTTACAAGTTGTTATAGAGGATCAAGCAGATGGAGAAGGGCTTGTGCCTTGTTATGTTCAACAGGAACCTGCACGCCAATTAGTGAATCTGACCCATATCCCGGTCCTCTTCATGAACGGCGAGGCGGGTTACCATCGGATTTTTGATCACTGTCTTGCTAGGTGGCTCAATCAGGCCGGCGTCCAGACCGAGTATGTGCGAATGGAAGATGTTGGACTGACAGGCAATGGGCATATGATGATGCTCGAAGAGAACAGTGCAGAAATTGCTGAGTACATCGGAGGATGGCTGGAAAGTAATCTCGATTAATAATGACTATTTTTCTTTCGGCTGCGCCATCTTTTGCTTAGGAGAGAATGATGAAGAAATATTTCCTGTTACCCATCTTGGTTACCTGTGGTTTGGTGGTTGCTTGTAGCGGAAATGATCAAGACGGATCTGTAGATATGCCTGCTTCTGCGACAAGTTATGCTGCTGTGACGGGCCAGATTGGCGGACAGGATGTTTTGGGTGGTTATGAGGCTGTGGTTGGGTGGCCAAAAGATATTGCTGAACAGCCAGGTCACGAGGATTGGACCTGGGGCGCAGGACAGAGCATTTTTGCGGAGAGCCCAGACAGAATTTATGCATTGCAGCGGGGAGAATTGCCCAATATAGATCGTCCCGCGACCCAATATCTTAGGGATATTGCACCCAGCCTGTCTTTTCCAATCGGCCGATTGCCTTGGCGGGATGCCACAGCCGCGAGCCTTCCAGCCAATGGTGGTACTGGTTCCTTAGCGGAGGAGGGTATTACGGCTTGGGAGGCAAGAGGACTTGAGATAGGAGTAGATGCCCGCTGGGAGCACTGTATTGTAGTGTTTGATGGCGAAGGCAATATGATTGAGGCTTGGACCCAATGGGACGATATGCTGCAGAGGCCGCACTTCGTTGCTATTAGTCCTTATGACCCCGAGAAACACGTCTGGGTTGTTGACGACCATAAGCACGTTATACATAAATTTACGAATGACGGCAGTGAGCTTGTTCAGTCCATAGGTACCTATGGGGAGTTGGGGGACGATGAAACTCATTTCAATCGCCCAAGTTTTATGGATTGGGCGCCCGACGGTAGCTTTTATGTGGCGGATGGATACAACGGCACGCGCGTTGTAAAGTTTGACAAGGATGGGAACTATCTTCTGGAATGGGGCGAGGCTGGCCAGCGTGGCGGAGAGACGCGGCCCAGTTATTGGCATAACGTACACGGCATTGCCGTTCATGCCGAGACGGGACGTGTATTTGTAAATGACAGAAGCAATGATCGGATTCAGGTCTTCGATGAAAATGGTAACTATCTCTACGAATGGAGTATTGGGGAGAACCCTGCGGATGTTCATGATTTCATGATTACAGCGGACGGGTTTCTTTGGGCCGCAGACCGCGGTACCAACCAAATGGTTAAATACGATTTGGATGGCCGGTTCCTGTACAGCTGGGGCACATGGGGTAATTTCCCAGGCGGTATGTGGGGTGTACACGGCATCAGTGTGGACCAGGAAGGGAATTTCTATGTGGCTGAAGTTGATAACGGGGGTTTTCAAAAATATCGACCCCGGGAAAACGCTAATCCTGATTACTTAGTTGGGCCCCCAGTACGATCGGCTTGGGAATAAGAGAAAAAAATATAGCCAAACCAACCAGCTTAAGCAGCGTGCTAATGGTCGCGGGTCTTTATTTTCTCGTATGACGGGCAGCTTGATCTCGGTGGAGGTTTGAAGTGACCAATCATCTGGGTTTATTGCTTGCACTGAGCCTTATATCTATCCGCATTTCGGCACAACAGCCCGTTGAGGTTTTGGTGGAGCGTGGCCGGGGTATTTTTCATGCGAGTCCGGTAGGTTGCTGGGTATGTCACGGGGAGGACGCTCAGGGCCTCGTAGGGCCCACCTTGCACTTTGGTCCTACCCCAGTGGATATTTTTGATCAGCTTGAGAGTAATCCTATGATGGCGGTCATCGTGACCGAGCTAAATCTCAATGACGAAGACCTAATGTCTCTTTCCATGTATATCCGTTCATTAGCAGGACTACCCCTAGATGATAGGTTGCCGGCGCAGTGGCTTGAGGTGCTGAATCAAGCAAAGGCTGCCCAGGCCAATCAACTGCAATTCAAGAAAACACAGCGGGACCTAATTGTTGAATCTATAGAGTCCTTTGGTTCGGTTTTAACAAGCTGGGAGCGGCGTGCCAACGAAGGCAGTCTTAAGAGTCATTATGATACGCGTATCACTGCTACATTTGATGCGGGTGAGCCTAAGTTTACGCCTGAGGCGAATCATACGTATTTCTACGAAAATATTGGCACGAATGCGAAGCCTGCAGTTTTGCACGAAGGTTACATTCCGCCGCTATCTAACCGAGTGGTGGTGGGTGACGCCCAAACCAAGGAAGTCATAGCTAGTTATTTATTCCCTGCCGAGCTTAGAAATGCAGTTCATACCAGCGTGATGTCGCCCGATGGCAAATATGCCTACATTGTCGGTCCCCGAGAACTTGGGCCTGACGGTATTCCGGATCCGGCAGGCGCTCAAACCATTATTAAGGTGGATGCGGTTACCTTACAGCCGGTGAAACAAATTACTGTTGGCGGACGACTACACCATGGGCAGATTTTTCAGGAAAAATACCTGCTTTTAGATATGTTTAATCGAGATCCGAATGGTTTAGCTGTTATGTTGTACGATCCCTCAACAGACACTGTAGTAGGTGGGGCCAAAGACATTGATTTGGGGGGTATGGTTTATACCGCCTGGACGGATAATGAGTTTATCTATGCTTTGATGGAGCCCGCTGGTTACGGGCCGGGCCGCGCAACTGGAGCCAGAGCCGCGGCTAACCTTTATCAGGGTACATTGATGGCACTAAGGCCTTTCTGGATGGCGAAAATTGACCCTGAAACATGGGAGGTCGTGAAAGAATATCCTTTGCCGGGGTATAGGGGTACTTGGGGGAACATATATTCAAAAAAACAATTCATCTATGTCACCATGTCGGGATCTTCCAACGTCACTAAGATTAATATCGAGACAGGTGCTGTTGTGTGGACTAGTGCTACGGGCCCGGGCCCTTTCGGGAGCACGCTTACTGCTAACGAGGAGGAGATTTGGGTTGCTTCTAAAGGTGAGGGCATGGGTGAATTTGGCCGCACAATCACGGTTCTGGAAACTGGAACGGGACGTATTTTGGCAACTTTATTTGCCGCATACGAGATGGATCACGTGTTGTTGTCTCCTAATGGTAAAGAGATTTGGGCAACCAGTAATGGTGAGGGCCGGATTTTAGTATACGACACTGCAACTCGAGAGCAGACTCATGTGATTGATATGCCAGAGTATGGTGATGCGCATGGACTCATCTGGGTACACTACGATAGCGAGGGACGCTCACGGGTTGTGCGTGATCAAGGGGGATTTCATGGTGGCGTGAATCCCGTCACCGGTGCCGTCATCAACTACTGATGTTAGTCGAGGGAATGCGATGAAAAAAAGGGTAATTGTATTGGTAGTCCATGTAGTTGTAGCGCTGGTAGTTGGCTTTTTGATTGGACGACAGTTTTCTGCATCCAATGAATGCCCAGAAGCTCAAGCAACTTTTAATTCACCAGTTTTTGTGGCTTGCCTGGAGCCTGACCAAACCAACCGTGTTAGTTAAGAGTGGGATTCATGCTTTGTCTTTCGGATAATCTGGATCGCCCGGAAGGAGGACATGTTGCCGGCCGTTCTTCACTTCTATCCAAGGTCGTACTTTGGTGATTCCTTGCTGATACCGGGTTCTTGCCCAGCTTTGTAAGCTATCGATTGTTAGAAAATCGACCAGCATCTCGAGGTGCTTCAGATGAGGTCTTGGAATCTGAATTTCCCCATTGGCTTCAAGTCGTAGTGCCTCCTCGGCTGTTAACCAGCGGCTGTCGACCAGCTCTTTTCCATCGTGCTTCGCTGAGTGGTTTGGCGGGGACTTTGCTAGGAAGAAGCGATTTGAAAAGCGCGGGTTTGCTACCAAAGGCGTCTCCCAGTGTCCAATATAATGCAGGGTATCCGTGGCCAGCCTCAAATCATGTGTGGACAAGATCTCACTCCAGGGATTGCCTGTGGACAATGCCGCCCGTATCTTTTTTATACTTCCTGGTGTCATCCAGGTGCCGCTAGGTTTCTGGGCCAATAGTACCCCGGCTTCCTCAGTCAATTCGCGGATGGCAGCACTGTAAATACCCAAGCCACCAGACTTTACCCCTAGTCGGGCATTAGCTTTTTTTAGGCTCATGTTTTTGTGCTGAAAGGCATGAACTGCCACGTCTTCATTGGTGACTGTTCCTCCTGGGAATACGAATTGACTGCCCCAGTGGGTTCTTTTTTCCCGTTGTGCCATGAATATTTCAGGCACCCCGTTTTTTTCCTGAACCAGAATCACCGTAGCCGCTGGTGCAGCATGAACGATATCTTTCAAGGTAGTGTTTGAACTTTCTATGACCTGTATCCCATCGGTTTGGTGAACTTTGAGTCCCTGACGTAGACTCTGCATAGGATAAAGCATTCTATTAAGGATTGACCGCCATTTTTCTTAAGCTAAAAAGGTTGTCAATTTATATTTCTATTTGAATCTTGGTGTAGGCGGTATTGTGATAATTGGGAGTATGGATGATGGCTGTTAAGCATATCTTGACGGAATTGGAGAATGGCGTTCTCACAATCACGTTTAGTCGCCCCGAAAAGAAAAATGCCATTACTGTCGAGATGTATCAGGACATGACTGATGCATTGACTCGGTCTGAGGAAGACGAGGGGATTAAGGTTGCCGTTATCACCGGATCGCATGGGAATTTCACCTCCGGAAATGATCTACAGGATTTTATTGAGTCACCGCCTACAGACGAAAACTCAGCGCCTTATAAATTTCTGAGGTGCATCGCACAACTGACTGTACCACTGATAGCTGCAGTTGACGGTATGTCTATTGGTATTGGAACTACCATGTTGCTTCATTGTGATTTTGTCTATGCGACGCCACGAACAATTTTCCGACTCCCTTTTGTGAATCTAGGCCTAATTCCGGAAGCAGGCGCAACTATGTTGCTACCTCGTTTGGTTGGTCATATGCGAGCCGCAGAGCTATTGATGCTTGGCGAGCCATTTGATGCCAATGTAGCGAGCCAACTGGGTTTGGTTTCTAAGGTATTTGAGCCCACAGCCTTGCTAGACCAGGCACGAAAAACAGCCTATCAATTAGCGGCAAAGCCTAGGTCGGCTATCGGTCAGACGAAAAAATTACTGAGGATGCCTAGTGAGTCTATTTTGGAGAGAATTCACCGTGAAAGTTTAATTTTTACTGAATGTCTTCAATCAAAAGAAACAAAGGAAGCTATGACCGCAATTCTTGAAAAAAATAAAATACCCAAAGAATGATCTGATGCAAGAAATACTCCAGAGTGAAGATATATTTGCCGTCATCCCTACCAGGAGACCCGAAATGAATATGACGATCAGAGTCTTCTGCCTACCCTTTTGGATTTTCAGCATTATTGTACTGTTCGTTAGTAATGCGGGTGCTTGGGGCGATGAAAGTGAATCTTTTAATATGCAACTTGTCGGCAAACATCCCCTTCAAGGTCGCTCATCGTATCAACCAATTCCCCATAAATATGGTGATCGGTGGATACTTTTCGTAGGGCATCATGCTGGGGAGAGCCTGAATACTCAGACGGGTGAACTAGAGGTCAACGGGATGTCTGTTCTGGATATTACCGATGCCACCAAACCAGAATTATTGAGCCATGTGCCACCTACGAGCCCAGCAAGCGGAACCCAACACGTACAAGTTTGTGATGGGTCAAGTTTGCCCGAAGGTAATCCGGATAAAACCTATCTCTTGCGTACCAATGGCCTGCTGAGTTACGAACTATTTGATGTAACGGATCCCGCTGAACCAAAATTCTTAAGCACTATCGCTGAAACAGGCCACTCCTCTCGCCCTGAATCAAGCCGCGGGACAAGGGAAACGCACAAATTCCAGTGGGAGTGCATAACTGGAATAGCTTACTTCAATGGAACCCCGAAAGGGTGGCGTGTTACCCGACTACTGCAGGCATTTGATCTTAGTAATCCCAATAATCCGCACCATATCCGTGATTTTGGGCTAATCGGTTGGGAGCCCGGTGCACAAGACGCATTTCCTGATTACGAAATTTCGGGACTACATCAACCATTTATTGTGGGTAATAGGATGTTTCTGGGTTACGGAAGCGGAAACAATGGTGTTTTACAAATTCTTAATACCGAAAAATTTCTTAAGGGTAACCCTTCTTCCGGTGATCCATTTGAACCGACTCCGGAAAATCTTCTCTATCCCCAGATCGCAAGACTCGATATGCCAAGTTATTGGGGTGTGCACACTGCTAAGCCAATTTATGACATCCCAGCACCGGAAGGCAGCCATCATGAGCGGCTTGGAATAAAAGACTTGTTGATTGTAGTTTCAGAAGCTGGGAGAGACGCTCGCCGATGTCAGGCAACGCCAGATGTCATGTTCTTAATTGATATTACGGAAGAGGCTACGCCTTTTCCTATTTCTAGTTTTCAGGTACCTGCGCAATCCGGAGATTTTTGTGAGCGCGGAGGACGATTCGGGCCTCACTCCGTCCATGATGCATTTCACCCAAAGTTTGATAAAACCTTAGTAATTCTGTCTTATTTTAATGCTGGGATTCGAGTGGTTGATATCCGCGATCCGTTTCAGCCGGTTGAGGTAGGTTATTTTATTCCGGAGACCACGAGCAACACTGTAGAGGATTGCATAACAATCAATGAAACAGAGCACTGTAACCGTGCTATACAAACCAATAATGTGAATATTGATGACCGAGGATTCATCTACGCCGTTGATCGTGCAAATACAGGGCTTCACATAGTGGAATTGACTGGTACTGCACGCAGTATCCCCGTGTTACCTTAAAGCGTCCCCGCAGTCATAAGGGATGGCCGATTTGGGTAACCGGAAAATAATCCATAGTCTCGCGGGACCAGCCATATTTGGGCTTATGATCCTGCTTCCAGCAGATTTTATGGCCTACGAAGTGCGGTGCAGCATCGGGCTGCTCCTGTGGATGGCCTGGTGGTGGATCACTAGGCCCGTGCATTTGGCGGTTACCGGTTTCCTACCATTAGCAACAGCTGCATTGTTCGATTTCGTTCCACTCTCCCGTATTTTGCCCGCATATGCATCGGAATTGGTCATTCTGCTCCTGTCAGCAAATGTACTTACAACCTGCTGGAGCCTATGGGGTCTGGATCGTCGGATTGCTCTTGTTTCTCTGATTGGCGTGGGAACTAATACTACTCGCCAAATACTGGCTTGGTTTGCGATCGGCATGATTCTAAGTGCCTTCCTGCCTAATACCATTGTTGCGGCAACCATGATTCCTATCGTGGTAGCTATGCTTAAGTTCATCGGAATCGAGGATCTGTGGGAGAGTAATCTGGGAACTGCGCTGGTCATTGCGGTGGCCTGGGGAACTAGCGCTGGTGGGGCCACTACGCCATTGGGCGGAGCACCCAATCTACTAACCGTGGAATTTATTCAAGAAATGGTTACGCAGGAGGAGTTCCTTTTCACTACATGGGTTACACGCTTTTTACCTCTTAGCTTGTGCCTCATGGTTGCCACGTTTCTCTATGTTCGCTTTGCCTTCAAGCCTGAGATTACACGGATCGAAGGAACCAGGGCATTTTTTACCAGTGAGCTTAAATCACTGGGCCCAATGAATATTCATGAAAAATGGGGGTTTTGGTTATTTTTAGTCCCAGCATTATTAGCCTTTACACGTCCACTTTATGCCAATCTACTTCCTGCCTTCAGTCCGGCCTATGCTTTTCTGACATTCGCACTTTTGTGTTTTCTGATTCGGGCGCGGGGCGAGAACCTCATGACCTGGGAATATGCCCAGAAAAAAATGATGTGGGGACTGTTTTATCTCTTTGCCGGAGGGACTGCGCTTGGGCGGATCCTCAGTGAAACCGGCACGGCTGCCTACATCGCAGATATGCTGCTTCCTTATGCCAGCGATGGAGGTTTTGTCGCGGTCCTAGTGTTTGCAGCCCTCACATTAATAATGACACAAATTACAAGCAACACCGCCGCTATTGCTATTACTGTACCGATCACCATTAGCACCTTTGATAGCCTAGGCCTGAACCCACTACCTTTTGTTTATATCGTTGCGGCCATCGGTAACTGCGGATTCATGCTACCGACATCTGCAGGGGGTCCCGCAGTGGCGGCTGGTTATGGAATCAATCTAAAAACGATGGCAGTCAAAGGATTTTGGGCTTGCCTGATCGCATTAGTCGTGGTTGTATCAATTGGATATTTGCTTGCAAGTTTCTGGCCCGCATTCAGCACTGCTTAAAAATTTTTATCCCGTAAAGTCCCTTGGAAAAAATGAAGATGGAATATTTGATGACGTCTATTTCGAAGAAGTAAAACTAGCCAAATGATACTTGAAAGAAAAGATTGGGACACAAAAAGCTGGTGGAATTAAAATAATAAGGAAGGGTGAAGTAATAAATTCATCAGCTGACCATAAAATCCCCAGACCATCAAAAATGTCATTGCCGCATAGATAAGTACAACAGGCCACTGGTATTGACCCCAGGTACGCAGATAAACAATGACAAACAACGGAAGAGCGACCAATTGACCCGCTAGGTAAGTAATTCCTACAATTCCTAACAGGTAGGCAGCGAACCTTAGGCTCCGATAGATTTCTGCTTCACGAAGCGCTGCTATCAACGCCGAGCTAAACCCCGCTGAAGATTTAATTGTTATTAAGCAGGCCCTGGCATCTTTTAAAACCACCAGAGCAGCCAGTGGGATTGCCACCATCAAGACAGCACGAGGAAACTGGGCCGTAGCTGCTTCTTGAAAATCCATCGAGACTAAATATGCAAAAACAAAAATGAAAGCCATACCGATGGCTAAAGGCAAGGAAATCAGGGGGTTCTGTGCTGCCCCTTCACCACCCTGTGGGCGTTTCCCGGGTTTTGGCCTTAGGGTGCCTCGCACAGCAAAAAAAATAGTGAGAGCAATCAAGATTTCAATCACAATGACAACCGGGCGGTTAAACAACCAGTCGTAACCTGCATATATTTGTGTGCTCAATTGCAGGTTATTTTCCATCAGCCCCCCCAGCACAAGGGCCAAAATCAATGGTGGCCGCGGCCAACCACCCTGCTTCATAAGGTAACCCAGTGCACCCATGGCTAAACAGGTCCACCAATCACCAATCGAGCTGGTGGCAACCCAGGTGCCCATTAGAAGCACGACCATCACGCCTGGTACGATAAGGTGACCAGGAACAAAAGCCATCTTTTGAATTTGCCGACTAAAAAGCATTAACAATCCGGCCGCAATAACATTGGCAACCGCAATTGCCCAGACCATGCTGAAGGTAATCGGAAGGTTGACGGTCAGCATATCAGGCCCTGGCCGAAGCCCCTTAATGACTAATGCGCCAAGTAGGATAGCCGTACCAATACTTCCCGGAATACCAAACGCAACAGTGGGAATAAGCGCACCTGCTTTATGAGCATTGTTGGCAGTTTCCGGAGCAATCACACCACGAATATCTCCACTCCCGAATTTAGAGCTATCCCGTGCGCTCTGGACCGCATGCCCGTAGGCGATCCAATCCACAATGGTGGCCCCTAATCCGGGAATCATGCCAATGTAGGTTCCGAGCAGCGCCGAACGTAAAGCAAGCCACCGATGACGAAAGGCATCCTTAATACCCCGCAACATTTGATTATCACCAGACTCTTCTCGGCTAACCCGGGAAATGGAGGTATTTTTTACCGCCAGCTCCATAAGCTCAGGTATTCCGAACAAACCAAGGACAATGGGAATAATCGGAATACCATCCAGAAGGTAGTTAACACCAAAGTAGAAACGTGGAACCCCGGTTGCATCAGCATAACCGACTGTCGTTAAAAGCAAGCCCAGCAATGCGACAGAAAGCCCCTTCACCACTGACTGGCCTGACAAAACACCGATCATAGTTAAACCAAGAACGGCAAGCATAAAGAACTCGGGTACCCCAAATGCAAAAATAACCGGAAGAATTACCGGTAGTGAAAACGCAAGAAGTAGTGCCCCCAGGACCCCGCCAAAGGCGGATACAGTATATGTTGCACCAAAGGCACGGGCCGCTTGCCCTTTCTTAGCCAAGGGATAACCATCCAAAATTGTAGCCTGGGAAGCGACGGTACCCGGGATACCTAGCATGATCGATGGAATGCTATCGCTAGTAGAAGTTACGGCATACATGCCCAACAACAATGCGAAAGCAGGTACTGGGTCCATGCCAAACGTAAAAGGAAGCATCAGCGCTAAACCCACAGCTCCGCCTAGGCCGGGCACTGCACCTATCCACATTCCGAGAAAAACACCAAGCCCCAAGTAACCGACAGCTGGCCAGCTGAACGCGAGCGCCAATCCGCCCAGCATCCCTTCAATCATGCCGCTTGTTCCCTGTTATTGTCGCGAGAAGATTAGCGCCCTTCTGCAATGTAGCTTTCCAAAAAGGCTGACACATTCTCGGGCACCTCATAGAGGCTCTTGATAATCTCAGTTCCATCCACCCAGTTTATTAAAGGTAAATGGAACCCGTACATCTTTTCTTCCTCTGATTGATAGGCTGCGTCTTCTGTAACCCTTACAAAACTGTCACGCAATATATTTAGATACTCCTCAGGCGTACCCGGAGGTAAAAACGCTGCGTATACGATATCGTTTACCCGTGGTAACAACCATTTGTAAATTTCAAATTCTTCGCCGGAGGGTTCAGCACCTGTGAGGTTTTCGTAAAACTCCATGTAACTTGGGATGTCCGGTGCAACCGTTAGTGGGCGTAGGTTTCCGTCTGAATCCGATATTGGGTTGTGCCATAACGGGATAGCTAATCCCTGCTCAACCAGGGTAGGCTCAATAGAGAAACGGTATAGCCCGAGGGATGCTACCTGAAGGTCGATTTCCCCCCTCCGTACTGCATTAAAAACATCGGCCGCCCCCTGGAAACCCGTCACGTACTGATAATCAGCTCCAACTGCATCTAGTGCCAAGCGGCCCAGAAGGTCAAACCGATGGGCCGGATTCTGGCCTGCAAATTTTAGGCCTTCTGCTGTCAGCAAATCCTCCGCATCTTTAATTTTATCCGTTCGAACATAAGCCATATTTGGGCTCGATAGCCCACCTATGAAGGGCATTTCCGAAAAATTTGCCCGCAGGCCAGGCTGCTTCAATATTGCAGCAGCTCCCGAGGTAGGTGAATAAAGAATATGAAGGCCGTCTGCAGCAGCCACTTCAGCTCCAAAGTTCCAGACCCGGGTTCCTCCACCACCAGGCATGTTTCTTACCACTATGGTTGGTTCGCCAGGTATAAATTTCCGCCAAAACTCAGCAAATACACGGACATGTAGATCTGCTCCACTGCCTGGGGTTCTACCAACGTACAAGGTAACGGTCTTGCCGTCATAATAGGGACTTTCTTGACCATACGCGGTAAAAGCTCCAGCCAATCCAGCTATCAGCAACGTAATCTTTGGTAACATCAGCCTAGTGGGCCTGATCACTCAGAAGCTCCTCATTTTGTTTGTGTCAATCCGAAAACCTACACTTAATATACCCTGTTCAAAGGTTGCTCGCCGTCATTCAATACGCGGAGTACATTCTCCCAGGCAGTACGAAATAGATAGGCCCAAGCTTGACGGGTTACCCCGGCAATGTGGGGGGTGAGCAAAACTCGTTGAGCAGCCTCCTTATCTAGTTGAAGGAGGGGGTTAGATTCGGATGGAGGTTCTTCGGCATAGACATCAATTACTGCACCACCCAGGGTTCCTGAAGCCAAAGCCTCTGCGAGGGCCGCCTCGTCTACGATTCCACCTCGTGCTGCATTAATCAGGATAGCTGTCGATTTCATCTGGGTCAGCTCGGTCCCAGAGATCAAGCCCTTGGTGGCCGGTATTAGTGGAACATGCAACGTCACGATGTCTGCCGTTTGCAGTAATTCATTTAAAGTCACGCGACGGGCACCGAGGTGTTCAGCTGCCATTGGGTCAGCCGGCTGGGGGTCATAGAAAACGATATTGCTACCCATCCCCTGAAAGGCTTCTGCAACAGCCAGCCCGATGTTGCCAAGACCAATGATCCCTATCGTGAGCCCCACAAGCCCTGGGACGCACTCAGAAATCATTTGTGTCCTACACTCTATATACTGACCATGGTGAATTTCATGCTGCGCCCAACCAATGCGTCGGAGTAGAAAAAGTACAGAGGCAATGGCGTACTCAGCAACAGCGGCGTTGGAGCCACCAGGTACATTCGCCACTGGAATCCCCAAGCTCCTCATGGCTACTTCATCAAGCCGGTCCACTCCTGCTCCAGTTACCTGAACGAGTTCAATGTTGCTATCTGCAAAAAGGGACGACGGGAGTTTTGGCCCAACTGCTGGTATCACTAAGGCCCGCGCATTCTTTATAGCCTCACTCACATTGATGTCACCAGGACCCCCGTATCGAATAGAAAGATCAGTCGGTGGTGTGACACCTACCTTCAGAAAATCCTGCTCCGGACGCAGACAAAGCACCTTCGCCGTCAAGCTTTGGTCTCCGAAACACATCCCGTTGGGAAAAAACAGAGCATGAGTAATGGATCGTCACCTATATTGAGGGTTACATGCTTTTCCTCAGGTGGAATCAAAATAGTATCACCTGGGCCAAGAGTATATTCTCCACTATCGGCCATCGTTCGACCCTTTCCTGAAAGAATGTAGATACATTCTTCATGGCTACCGTGAAAGTGGTGTTTTCTAGGTGGGATATCGGGGGATGGTACCGGTATCTCTACGAGCCGCAAAGAAACCGCATCCGAGCCAAGCTTGCCTGACAGGATCTCAAGAGAGCGCCTCCCAGGAAGCCGAAGATCTTTGGCATCACCGGCTTTAATTAACTGAGCCATGCTATTTTAACCTGCTTCCTGTAGGTGCCTGACTTCTGCCAAACCCCCTTGAACAGATTCAAGCTGAGAAAAGATTTCAGTGGCTTCCCTTGTAATAGCTGTTGCGATATCGCTTAGCATAGTTTGTGCTTTTTCCAGAGTTGCGTGTTCTGGGCTCCCGTACCAGCCAGTAGCTGCGATTGAGCGTATATCAGACAAAACTGGTTGAAAGGTTCTGGTTCTTCGTAGTTTATCCATCTTACGGCCGTGCATTTGATCCGATGAGTAATCAATACGTTCAAGATGTACTAATTCGGGGCGATGGGCGAGCACAGCCAAGGCTTCGATTTCTCCGCCATGTGTGAGACCCCCGCACTGATCCCCGTACAGATCAGCTGCTATATAGCACGCCTGGACTGTCACAACAGTCATTCCATGTTCCCGATGTAGTGCATCGGCGGCAATGGAAAGGGAGGGTATATTTCCCTCGTGCCAGTTGAGTATCAGCAACCGGGAAGCGCCATGTTGTGCTGTTGAGATGCACGTCTCGCGCACAACATTCATATACGTTTCCGGAGTTAAACTAAGAGTACCTTCAAAAGGCATGTGCATCGGAGTAACACCAAGCGGGCCTCCAGGCAATACCAATCCATCCATTTGCTGTGCAACCGCATGCCCTATTACATTCGCCGCGTAAATGTCAGTACCGGTTGGTAAATGGGGTCCATGCTGTTCTACGCTGCCCGCAGGGAGAATAACCAGTGGATTTTTCTTTAGCTGTAAAGCAATCTCAGGTTGAGTTAGATCTATAAAGTAACGGCTAGGTAAGTCTGTCATTCCTTTGTCCCCCATTATTTATTTTGGGTTGGCATAATTTTGCACGTGCTTCTTGAAGTATGTCTTCCAATTTGACGCACATCCCATTTTTATCAATTGAGCGAAGAGCGGCATAAACTATCCCAAGGGCAACTGTACCGCTTCGCGCACTCAACTCACATGGGGTTGAGGACGCACATACGTCAGCAAACATTTCAAGTTCATCTTGAAACATATTTCCAGAGGGTAGATCTAACACTTCGCGCTTACCATATCCGTCCTTCCCGCGCTGAATATAGAGCAGCGAAGTTTCGTGTAACCGATCCGGTGTATCCCAAGCACTAAAATCCAATTCGTAGTGCATGAGCCCTTTTTGACCGAAAACCCGAATGGAATAGATGCCCGGAGAAGTCCAGCTCGCGCCAACGTAGGCGATCTTTCCGTCGGCATATCGCAAAAGCGTCATGGATTGATCATCCACCTCAGCTCCCACTGGTGACAACTTAGAGGCAATAGAGGAAACTTCAGTAATAGCGCCCCCAAGGTAGTGCAAGCTGTCAAACTGATGTATCGCAAGTTGTGACAACGGTCCACCGGGTGTCTTATCCCTATACCAGCGCCAAGTGTCTGGTGTGATCTCGAGTGCTCTCTCATTGGAAAAATTGGCTTCCATAAAGACGATAGTTCCCAATTCGTCGTTATCGATTGCTTCCTTCATGAGACGCGTACCCTTTAAAAGTCTAGCACTATGTCCCACCATCACCTGAATCCCGTATCGACTTTCGAGGGCCTCAATCTCTAAAGCCGATTCCAATGTATTGGCTATAGGCTTTTCTGTATAAACTTGTTTACCCGCTTTTGCGACCATCTCTGCTACTGGGAGATGCTGCTCATTTGGTACTGTCAAAATAACGCCCTTGATGTCGGGGTTAGAAAGTAGTGCCTGCATATCCGGCACACTTGGAATACCCATTTCCTGCTCAAAGGCCTGGCGTTTTTCTTCTGATCGACTGTAGCCCGCTGCAATCTTAATTTTCGTGGATCCGGATGCAGCCCGAGTTAGGACGCGTGCCCAGCGACCAAGTCCGACGATTCCAACCTTTGCAGGGCCTGATTCCATCAAAATTTTCTCCAGCTGAGAAGGGGTTAACGAAGATTGTATTATTGTATTACAATATGCCTTATGGACCAAATGCCATTAACAAAGATCCGGAGACAGGCCGCATCATTACGCCAGCAGGTACTGAAAAGTCTCCGGGAAGCGATCATAACGGGGAAGCTTGAGCCGAAAAAGCGGCTCACGGAACGAACTGACGCAAATGATGAGCGTGTCCCGAACTGTTGTTCGGGAGGCACTCCGCCAGCTTGAAGCAGAAGGCCTCGTAGATGTCATTCCCCACAAGGGACCAGTGGTACGGGAACTCAGACAAGATGAAGCGAAGGACCTGTACCGGATTCGAGCTGTACTTGAAGGCCTTGCCGCACGAATTTTCGTTGAGCAAGCAAGCCGTGAAACGGTAAATCTACTCCAAAAAGCAGTTCAGTCTGTGGTGGCTTCTTACGAGAAAGGTGATGCCAGTCAGGTACTGAGTGCCAAAACCCGATTTTATGACGAGCTGTACAATGGAGCAGAAAGCGAAACATTAAGCTCAATGCTTTCAACGCTACACGCACGAATCTGGCAATGGAGGTCCTTGGGGCTAACGCATCCCCAAAGATCTGATGCACGCTCCCATGAAAGCATCAAAAACCTCAAACTCATCATGAATGCGATTGAGAAAGGAGATGCGGATACGGCAGAAAAATTAGTACGAGAGGAAGCCAACCAAGCAGCAGCAGAGGTAATGCGATTACTTGCCTACAATTCTGTTGACGAACCTGTAGATATCACATTAAGTTGACTCACGAGGAGTAAAACAAATGAAAAGGAGGCGCATTTGTGAAAATTCCACAATTACTAGCTCACCACAACGATGATAATGTCGCTGTAGTGGTTGTAGAGGGTGTAACAACGGGAGATGAATTATTCTGTGTTGTTACAGAAGACAATAGTGACTTTACAATTAAAAGCAAAAATGATGTACCAATCGGGCATAAAATTGCTTTAACAGATTTATCTGAAGGCGACACTGCCATTAAGTATGGGCAAGACATAGGCAAAATAGTTAAAGCTGTTTCTAAGGGTGAGCATATACATACCCACAACCTAAAAACTAAAAGATGGTAAGGAGACTCTGATCCATGTCCACAAACACAACATTCTACGGTTTTAAGAGAGAAAACGGTCGCATTGGCGTTCGTAACTATGTAGCCATTCTTCCGGTAGATGACATTTCAAATGCTGCGTGTGAATCGATTGCTGCAAATATTCAGGGAACTATTGCTTTGCCGCATGCCTATGGACGATTGCAGTTTGGAGAAGACTTGGAACTTCATTTCCGGACAATGATCGGTACAGGCAGTAACCCAAATGTTGCTGCTTGTATTGTAGTAGGTATAGAGCCAAGCTGGACTCAGAAAATTGTTGACGGTATCGCTGAGACTGGCAAACCCGTAGCTGGGTTTTCTATCGAAAAAAATGGTGATATCGCGACTGTTGCCATGGCTTCCCGTCAGGCCAAGGAATTTGTTCATATGACATCAGGTCAACAGCGGGAAGAGCATAGTATTTCTGATCTTTGGGTGGCAGCTAAATGTGGAGAATCAGATACCACTACCGGGCTCGCTTCGTGCCCAGCTGTTGGAAATATGTATGATAAATGGATACCAGAGGGTATTTTTGGTTGTTTTGGTGAAACCACTGAAATCACAGGGGCAGAGCATCTGTGTGCAAAGAGAGCAATCACGCCAGAAATTGGCGACAAATTTCTGCGAGTATGGCAAGCCTATCAGGATGAGGTTGTTGAGCCCTATAAAACTTCTGATTTATCTGACAGTCAGCCAACCAAGGGCAATATTGAGGGGGGGTTAACAACAATAGAAGAAAAAGCGCTAGGCAATTTAGAAAAAATTGGCAAAAAAGTCAGCTACATTGATGTTTTGGGGCCGGCCGAGGTGCCCGCGCAGGGACCAGGGCTCTATTTTATGGATACTTCTTCTGCCGCCGCTGAATGTTGCACGATACAGGCAGCAGCCGGTTACGTGGTTCATGTGTTTCCTACAGGTCAGGGCAATATCATAGGTAATCCAATTATGCCCGTGATAAAGATCACAGGAAATCCGAGAACAGTGAGAACCATGTCTGAGCATGTGGATGTAGATGTATCTGGAGTGGTACGCAGAGAAATGACTATATCCGAAGCAGGTGACGCCTTAATCGAAATGATTGTGCAAACCGCCAACGGTCGTCTAACGGCTGCCGAAGCATTGGGACACAAAGAATTCGTCATGACAAAGCTGTATCGCAGCGCATAGAGGCGCACCATAACGGGTAGCTATGCCACAAAAAAACCAAGAAGGGACCTCAGGCCCTAACCGCTTCAATTGGTTGCCCTGGCTAATTCCGCTCATCCTTGTGCCCTTGATTTTTTTGGGTACTCCCTTGCTCGCCATACTGATAGGAACAAGCCTCTCCTTGATTCTCAATCGCCCACTTATGGGTGATAGCAATAAGGTCAGTACACTTGCGCTGCAGTCCGCAATTGTTTTATTAGGTTTTACATTGGATGTCCTGAATCTTTGGGAAATCAGCCAAGATTTTGCTGGCATCATTGCAGTATATGTACTTGTGTCTTTGGTAGTGGGTATCGTTTTAGGAAAACTTTTAAAAGTTGACAGCGTTCTGACCCAACTCATTGCAGTTGGTACTTCCATCTGCGGTGGTACCGCAATTGCCGCCCTAGGCCCTGTGCTGAAAGCAAGGGCTGATCAGATAGCACTAGCGCTAACCATTGTTTTTTTTCTCAATATGATTGCTCTTTTGGCTTTCCCACTCATAGGTAATTGGCTAGGAATGAGTCAGGCACAATTCGGAATGTGGGCAGCTCTTGCAATACATGACACAAGTTCTGTTTTGGCTGCTGCTGATATATATGGACAAAGGGCAGTTGAGGTTGCTGCTACATTAAAATTGGGCCGCACGTTGTGGCTCATTCCTCTTATTCTTGGATTTAATATTCTCAGCAGTACTGAAATGACCCGAATCCGGTTGCCAGGGTTTGTCGCGGCCTTTGTTTTAGCGTCTATTCTTGGGTCCGCATTAAGAAGTTATGTGGTTACCTCAGATATATTGTTTGAGGTAGCCCAGCAGCTTTCTAAGGCGTTAATCATTTCAGCACTTTTTTTTATCGGACTGGAATGTACCCGTGAAACTACGAAAAAACTGCGGGGCAGGGTAATCTGGCTTGCCGTCTTATTGTGGGCAGGAGTGGTCCCTGTAACACTCCTAGTTTCCCTAAACCATTAGTATTTCCTTGAGAAATAAGCCTATAGAGCGATATTGGTTCCCGTTATAACAATAGGAATAAATGTTCCATCATTCAGGGCTCTATGAGCGCATACTTCCCGTCCCTTTGGGGACTGTTAAGATGTTTCGAAAAATTATAAAACTAGACAGCCTAAGCCTCGCCTCGCTGGTTCTGTTCGCGGCATATATTGCTGCAGTAATTCTGGTTTAGAAAATCGGCTGGTAGGGGGGGGGAGCTTCGAGGCCGCCAGTACATAATAGCCCCTGCCCCTGAAAATCAAAAAAATTAAGTGCTATCACCAGGATATTTTTCCCTGTGGGTTTCCTGTGAGATTAATCGTAGTACGAGGGACCAAATGGAGAATCCGGAAAAAAATCAGCCTGGCAGTGTTAGGTGCGATGTATTTTTCATCGGTAGGCAACATTACTGGTTATACGTAGGCTAGCCCATCACTTGGGTTGGGCTCGAAGGTGGCTATCTGCGGAAGGATTTGGTAGGTAGAATAAAAGACAATTAATTTCCTTTTAAAAAAGCGGCATTCCTTCGGGGATGCCGCTTTTTTAGGGTTTTCATGTGCAGGTACTGATCTGTATTGGTTATTATGGATGTTATCTGCCTATTAATTAAATATTTGGGTAGTAATGTTTCAACCTCAGGAAATGGAGCTCTCAGGATGAATGGATTGAGCTGGTTGGGTGGCGTTTATCTCACATTAGTGCCGGTGTTTTTTTTCAGTTACGCTGATGCCCAAGACTGGGGGCCTCGAAGTCTCGAGGAACTAAAGTCGGAGATACTTCATCGGGCAGAGACCGAGGGCTGGCGGGGAGTTAAGTATCAGGATGCTCAGCGGGCTGTGGCCGGGCTCAATTCATTGGACCGCGATCATTGGGCCGCGATTTGGTCAGAGATAGCTGATGAGTACATGGCGCAAGCTAAAGCGATTGAATCAACCAACCGATCTCTCGCGATAGAAAATTATCTTTATGCTTGGCGGTATTACAACACGGGTCGATGGCCGACGGAGAGGCACTCACCTGGAAAAAGGCAGGCCTATGAGGATGGATTGGTAGCTTTTGGGCATTATAGTCGCTTAGCTGATCCCCCCATTGAGACTGTACGCATTCCCTTTGAAGGAAAGGAAATCGTTGCCTACCTCCGGATACCTAAAATCGCAGAGCCGGCGCCAGTAGTGTTCGGTATTAATGGGCTTGATTCGCGCAAGGAAGATGTAATTGCTGCAAGTGATACATACATTAGCGAGGGGGCCGCGGCTTTTGCCATCGATATGCCAGGTACAGGCCAGGCACCTATACTGATTGATGTGGGTGCGGAACGCATGTTTTCTGCTGCAATTGATTATCTAGAGACGCGCTCTGATATTGATTCGTCGAGAATCGTTGTGCAGGGGCGCAGCTGGAGTGGTTACTGGGCAGCGGTTCTTGCCTATACCGAGCGTGATCGCATCCTTGGTGCTGCTGTGCATGGCGTAGGAATTCATCATTATTATCAGCCCGAATGGCAGCAAACGGCAGTGCTGAGCCCTGAGTATCTATTTGATCTTTTTCCGGCAAGGGCGGTGGTTTACGACGTTGAAACCATGGAAGAGTTTTTGGCTTACGGCCCAAGGCTTTCATTGGTAGCACGTGGATTGATTGATCAGCCCTCTGCTCCAATGTTGCTTGTGAATGGGGAAAAAGACACACAACAACCCATTAGTGATCTCTATTTGCTGATGAGGCGTGGTGATCCAAAGTTAGCGTGGGTCAATCCAGAGGGTGGACATATGGGACGTTCGGAAAAATGGCCAGACGCGCGGGTCCGGGATGAGGTAGTGCAGCCGTGGTTGTTACGTCAGCTTGGCATAGAGCCTAATTGATGCAATTAACTCACCGGAAAAGGCATAGAACATTCCATAGAAGATAACTGTAGGGGTGCTTAGGAGTGGAAGCGATAGGGTCTGGATTGCTGATGGTCTTCCAGTGGGAGGCAATCACTTTTTTGATGCTCGGTGTTTTGATTGGTATCTGGATGGGTGCGGTTCCTGGTCTTGGCGGGGCTATTGGGCTTGTATTATTGTTACCCTTCACTTTTGGGATGGATCCGGTCCCTGCATTTGCATTGCTTTTAAGTTCCTGGGCGGCAGCTTCCACAAGTGGTGCCATTGCCTCAGTAATGCTTGGGATTCCGGGTACTGCTGCCGCCCAAGCTACTATTCTGGATGGCTACCCGCTTGCAAAGAAGGGACTAGCAGCTAGGGCTTTGGGTGCTTCCTTTACTGCGTCAGCTATCGGCGGTGTTTTCGGGGCGATTCTGTTAGGGATTTCTTTGCCATTGATATTACCGATTATTCTCGCTTTCGAATCTCCCGAGACCTTTATGTTGGGAATGCTAGGCTTGACGATGGTCGGTACACTCAGTGGTAAGTCAATTCTGAAGGGACTTGCCGCTGCCGCATTTGGCTTGCTGTTGGCTATGGTTGGTTTTCCGGAGGCCCAGGCCATTCCACGTTACACCTTCGGTACTTTATATCTTTTAGATGAACTCCCAGTGATTCCAGTTTTGCTTGGCCTTTTTGGTCTTCCGGAAATTATGGAACTGGCAGTTAAGCAGGTTTCGATCTCACGGGTTTCTAAGGATGAAAGTGTTAGCGGCGGACTAATGGATGGTGTACAGGACACATTAAAGCACTGGGCACTAGTCATCCGTTGCAGCCTTATTGGTACCTATATCGGTATGCTTCCTGGACTTGGTGCTTCAATCGTTGGGTGGGTTACCTACGGTCACGCCATGCAAGGGGCCAAGGACAGCAGGAAATTTGGGAAAGGTGATATTCGTGGCGTGATAGCACCAGAGGCCGCTAATAATGCATTAAGAGGTGGTGCTTTAATACCAACTTTGTCATTAGGAGTTCCGGGTAGCGTGGGTACAGCCGTACTCTTAGGTGCCCTCATTATGCTTGGTCTTCGCCCTGGTCCTAGCATGCTTGGCGCGAATCTTGATCTTACGATTAGTATGGTTTGGCAAATTGCACTTTCAAGTGTCATTGCGACGGTAATTCTTCTAGCGACTGTCAAGCAGGTTATAAAAATAGCTTTTATGCCCGGCCATCTAGTGGTTCCGGGGGTGCTGCTGTTTGTTTATATGGGGGCATGGCTTGGTGGCGTATCGATTGGTGATTGGATCAGTTGTACTTTTTTTGGTGTGGTTGGTTTTGCTATGAAGCGAAGTGGTTGGCCAAGGCCACCAGTCATCTTGGCTTTGGTTTTAGGTGGCATTTTGGAGAATTCATTTCAGATTAGTATGCGAGTACATCAAGGCGCGGGTTGGCTTGCACGCCCTATTGTGATTGGAATTATCCTGCTTATCGTAGTTTCAATATTTCTTGCAGCTCGTAGGTTGGCAAAACAAAAAAAAGCAGAAGAACCCCTAGAGGGAAGTGAGGGGGGCGAGAAAAATCCAGTTTTATCCTTACCTTTGGCCGCGATACTTAGTGTGTTGTTTGTGTGGGCCGGGTACGAATCTCTACAGTGGCCAATTTCGGTGCGTCAATTGCCCCTATTGGTGTCTATTCCGGGGGCAGCCTTTTCAATTTTAGTTCTGCTAGGGGATTTACGCGCTTTGCATTATGCTAGACGTCGCCTTGGGGGTTGGATGGCGACATTATCTGAGGGATCCAACCAGGGCATGCTGCCAGCGGCATCTAGGTTTTTCTTTGCCTTAATGGTAATGCTTTTCTTGACAGTTATCTTAGGGCAAAAAATTGCGTTACCGGTTTTTCTAGGTATGTATCTTTGGAGCTGGGGTGGGTATACCTGGTTTTTTTCTCTAGCTTATGCCATGGGAGGTTGGTTGCTTATCGTTGGGTTTTACGACCGTATAATGGGACTGGTGTTTCATCCGTCTTGGTTAGGCCAGTCTCTTCAGGGCGTAATACCCCGGGGGTGGCCAGACTGGCTCATTTTTTAACTAATTTAGCTGTCCCTAAAAACGAAACGTATAGTTGATCTTTAATGAAAGGTCTGCCAGCGTTGAATGAAATCGGTTATCCCTATCCAAGTCGCTAATATTGTGGTTTAGGACAAGAAATATCTCTCTTCCGTCCTGTTGTATCCAATGTAATCGACTATTGAGTCCAATAGTTTCTGAAATATTATCGTACTGGAATAAATTGAACCAAGATAAATTCGTAGAGAAAGGTATTTCCGTCGTCAGGCTTGTCAGGCGGGTCTCAAAATTTCCCTGAGGCAGTTCAATTTCGTTATATGTGTATGCTAGTTTGAGCGCGAAGTGTTTCGTGGGTTTCCAAGTGATGCTGCTGGATATCTGCTCCCGTTCTCCATTGTAAAAACTACCCGCTCGATAGGTGAGTCCTCCAGCTAATTTCCTGTGTCCTCCTGTAGAAAAATCTATTCTGGCCTCGTTCCAGGAGTAGCGTCCCTTCGGTATTACAATTTTGCGGGACAAATCTGAGGGGTCAGTATAAATTTGAAAGAATTTTGCGAGGGACTCATCGGTCGAGTAATAGCGGATAGCGAGCTTATCCCGTGATCGGCTTTGGATTTCTAACGGCCTTAGCACCACCACTCGTGTTTCAATGCCTCCTTCGAGAGAGTCAAATTGTTGGGCCCCGATGCCCGTAAACACATTGTCGAGGAATCCTCCAGTTACGATGTGTGTGTAGCCAATGGCTGCATTTTTTTCGGTAACATTTTTTCTGTTGATATACCCCAGCGCTGGATTAAAGTTACGGCCGATTTCTTTTAGGGTTATTCCGCCGCGCAGACCAGACTTGCTGGGGATCTGGATGTTAATCCCAAATGCGTGTTCGTCACCATCGACTCCTTCAGTATTTGACTGTTGAAGCCAGACGTCAGCTTCCAGTGTTCGCCCACCAGGCAAGCGTGTATTAAGATAACGAAAATCCAAACCTACTAACGAATTGCTTAAATTAGTACGTGGATCTCCGTTAGTCACGATGATACCAACGGCTGATTCATCTAATACACTGACTGATGCTCTGCCCACAAAAATATTGCTGGTATCAATATTTTCGAATGCGTCTTGCCGAATGAGGAGACTGCCAAGGCTCCACCGGCCGATACGGCCACTTAGCTTTCCCCCAAATTTCAGGTCCACTGGCTGCCCATTACTGCTCAGGCCTAGCCTGCGGGAAAAAAATGGACGGGCATTCTGCCTGGTTGCTTGTGTGGTGGCTGGATTATTATCCCAAGTATTGCCGCCGATACGACCAAACTCAAAAATATCAGTATCCTGAAGGAAAAACCTTCTCTTCTCAGGAAAAAAGAGACCAAAACGGGTGAGATTAACTTGTCTCGAATCAACTTCTGCTGAAGAGAAATCTGTATTTAATGTAATGGCGCTATTCAGGGAGGGGGTAATTTTGTAAAACAAATCAAGGGATGGGATAGCTTCTGATGTACTATTATATGTCTTGAAATTTTGTCGTTTCTTGAAAGATATGGATGGCACGATGTCTAGGCCAACCCCTTGGTTTAGGTCAGTAAAACCGTTCACTTGGCCAGTGATGCTTGGATTGTAGGTACGGTTTCTCGATATCCAGGTGATTTCCTCATTTTTTCTTCGTATTGCACGGGAAAAATTCATTCCCCATGCATTATTATTTGAATCAAATGAGATTGACTTAAAGGGTATTGCTATTTCAGTTACCCATCCCTCTTCATTGATAGAAGAGGCGGCATCCCAAATCGTGTCCCAAGCCGGCAAGTTTTGACTTACATTTTGATAGATTGCCTCATGTTTCACGCCATTGGCATTAGTTTCAAATTTGTAGCCACTACGCTGGTCATTGTAGGGAGATAATACGACCGCGATGCGGTCATCGTCGCCAAGTCGATTCCATCGATGTCGAAGCGTACCCGCCGCAATTCGTTCCGGTTCACTATCCCAGAAGCGACCAGCGATATAGAGCATATTGTTGTCATAAAGGAGATATATCTCGGTACGCTCAGTAGGCTCTGCTCCTTCTAGGGGCTTCGATTGCAAAAAATCACTGATAACCGTCGCTTGGGACCACACCTCATCGTCAAGTATTCCGTCAATAGTTGGTGGTGTCTCGGTTCGCGCGATTGTGATGGATTTTTCAGTCCCCAGAGGGAGGCTTGCATTCTGCGCATTGGTTTCTTGGGACACTAGAAGGACAAATGTTAAGAGAAAGATATGGATTGTCGGCAGTGGGACCGACAAGAGAGATAGAGGTTTCATTCAGGGCGCAATGCTACCTAATATATGCTCGTGTGGGAATAATTTTAGAATTCCTACTTTCACAAAAAAATGGACACTTGATACACATTTTTTCGAAGCGTATGGTGATACGCTGGCGCAGGAATAGACTACTTTCGCTGCGCTCATCCTAGCCTACTGAAGGAGATCAGGAGTGACTACTTTTAAGCCCAATTTGGAGCAGTATAAAGCTTTCATGAATGTAATTAGCGGCCGAATTACTACAAGAGATTTTGACCCAAATTACCAGGTACCCCGGGATCATTATGAGCTAATCCTAGATGCTGCAAGGCATGGCCCTTCTGGGGCAAACGCTCAGCCTTGGCAGTATATTGTAGTAACGGATAAGAAGGTGAAGGAAGAAATATCCAATTATTTCGTAGGTGAACAAAAGCTACGCGCTCAGCTTAAAATGAAATTTCCAACGCCAAATTATAAGGGCTTAGCTGCAGCGCCAGGTCTTATCGTAGTTGTTTCAGATTTTAGGATGGTAAGAGCATTCCCGGTTTTAAAGGATGACAACAGGAATTTGGTGAGCTCGGAATTAAACGAGATGTATATCGAAAATGCAGAACGTATTTTGCTGCAAAGTGTTGCTGCTTCAACCATGTCTGCTCATCTCGCTGCCGCTGCCTTGGGTTATAACGTCTGGTGGGTGACTGCTATCGGGCAGGAAGAAGCTCAGCGTGAGATGAAGCCATTACTTGGAATTCCGGAAGATTTGTCGGTCCTCGATATCATGTGTTTTGGTCTACCTAGGAAGGAACCATATAAGCGCTGGAAGAAGAAGCTGGATCAGATCATCAATTGGAATAAATTTAATTCAACCCATTACATGAGTCTCGAACAGATCGAAGACTGGGTTAAGAATGAGCGGCACCGGGTGATGTATAAAGACGCCAAGAATATCGATTAGTCTTGTGCTCAGACCGAGCGATGAGGTGTTCGAGCTTATGCTTTCGATCTCCGCAAGCCCGAGGGCCCGTAGCATTTTAAGCCTAGATTATGCCGTTAAAGCAGCAAAGGAAAGAAATGATGATTAGAGAGCGAACCTTTAAATACGCACAACTGTGTTTATGGACGCTACTCTATTGTGGGATTGCCCACTCAGCAGAGCTAACCGAGCAGATCTACAACCGTAGAATTGATTTTTCCAACCTTGACGCTGATAGGGACGCGTTTCTATCAACAGCCGAGTACAACGGAACACAGCAGTTGTTCGAGTCTATGGATACCGATGGTGATAGGAGGCTCAGTCAGGACGAAGCAAAGTACATGATCACGTTTGCTGATATTCCCTCAGGTAGCTTTACGATGGGCACAGCAGGCACTGAGTCAACTGTCGTACCTGTTCAGGATGCCAGTCCGGAGCATACTGTCTCAATTGACGGGTTTCAGATGGCTCACACTGAAATAACCACTGCGCAATATGCTCTCTTTCTAAACTCTGCTCTTCAAGCAGAGGAGATAACCGTCGAAAGGGCAAACTCTGGTCCTGCCCGTATCGTTTATCCACTTCCGATCTGGTCTGTCTACGGCGCTCCAGGGACTAAATATGAAAGAAAGCTCTACAACGCCATTAGCCCCGTGGCCGGTCTGTCACACATTAGGGCACAGGGCCACCCACACCTAATACCTGAGCACCCACTGAATCAATCTTGGATTACCTATATTCCTGAATTAGAGCTATTTACCGTTGCCTTAGGCTTTGAGGACTGGCCAGCGGCATTCATCAGATGGTATGGCGCGATGGCATTTGCTGAATACTACGGTCTTTCGCTCCCTACTGAGGCTGAGTGGGAGTATGTTGCGCGCGGCGGTCAGCAGTTCAGATTTGCTACTAGTGATGGAACGATTGGCTGTGGTGTTGCTAATTACAAGTGCTACAACGGAATGCTGCGGGAGGTTTATACAGGGGTCGATACGCCTAACCAATACGTGGGTCATAGAATTAATGTAGGTAGCTATGCTGCAAATCCGTTCGGCATATTCGATTTAGCGGGAAACGTCTGGGAGTGGTGCCTTGACTGGTATGACCAAGATTTCTACCAGCACATCGTGGATAATGAAATCATCCGCAATCCTGTCAATTTGGTTGGAGTCGAGCCGCCCGCGGGCGTGATTGTAACTGGACGAGCTGGGCAAGCATCTGGTGGAATAGGCTCTCCTGACGCTCGCGTAACTCGCGGCGGTAGTTATCAATATCATGAAACGACAACCGAATCGGCTTTTCGTGCCGCGATGTACCCCTTCAGAGGTAACGATCACTGGGGTTTTCGTGTGGTTCTACGTTCGCCGTCGAATGTTTTTAATGCTAAAGAATAATCTACCATAGTTGCGATCCACTTGACTTTTATCACGTCTATATCCGTTCACGCATTTTAAATACAAATTAAAGATAAGCGATACTTCGCGTTGTAAATAGAAGGCTAGAGCATTCAGCCGCAAAAGGGACAGAACGGTGAGTGACCTATGTTAGAATTCGTACATGATTCGAGGGATTTTTGATGGATAAATCATCTTTCTTTGTTCTTGTCTTGGCCGTTTCTTTGGCAGCAATTTTCGTTTCGCTCGCGAATGGTATTAGCCACCAAACTCAAGTGTATGATGCTCCTCCACAGCAACTTTGGAGTACTAGGTAGGTTTTAGGCGTTTGTTCGGTTAAATAGTTTATTTGTTTTTGCGGAGTAGTGGCTCAACGGTTGTTTGTCTCCACTCAGCTACAATTCTATTTACAGTTTCAGTCTCAATGAGGAATGAGTCGTGTCCATGACTGGATACCAAAACCTCTAGTGTTGCATTTGGTAAATATGTAGATAGTTCTTTTTGTTCATTCAGTGGATAGAGTATATCGCTATCAATTCCAATGACGAGGGTAGGTTGCTTGATTTTTGAGATAACCTCAGAATAATTTCCACGCCCTCTGGATACATCGTGGCTGTCCATAGATTCAGTTAACCGCAAATAACAGTTGGCATCGAAACGGTCAACCAATTTCCCCCCCTGGTGATGGAGATATGATTCGACGGAAAAACGCTCCTCTTTTTCTTTATCGACTGTTGTGCGCCCAAATTTTTCCTGAAACGAATGAAACGACCGATAAGAAATCATGGCAATCATTCTTGCGATGGAGAGCCCCCCAGATGGACCTTCTCCTAGAAGGTAATTACCATTGTTCCAGGCAGGGTCTTGGTAGATCGCTTGTCTTTGGGCTTCACTCCACCCTATACACCAGGCTGAGTGACGCCCACCAACACCAATAGGTGCTAGAGCAAGTACAAAGTCACCATAAAAACCCCACTCAAGGACCTGCATTCCTCCCATGGAGCCACCGATCGGAAATGCAATTCGTTTGACTCCAAGTTTATCCAGGAGTTTTTTGTGCAAGTTGACGGTATCGCGGATCGTGGGTACTGGAAAATTCAGCCCGTAATGAGTTTCTGTTAGGGGATCCACAGATAGTGGAGAGATAGTTCCGTAGGGTGAGCCCATAGCGTTAGCGCACAGAACAAAATATTGTTCCGTATCTAACGCTTTACCGGAGCCAATTAAGGGTGCCCACCAACTTTCCACATCACAATTACTGGTCAGGGAATGACATACCACGATGACATTGTCAGCGGCCTCATTGAGCTTACCCCAGGTTTTATATGCTACGGGCACATCCTTCAGGGTTCTGCCGCTTTCCAAGGTAAATTCGGAGAAAGTCATTACGCTATGTGTCATTGCGGGCACACTTTACAACTACCAATGCCAGTAAGCTTTTGTACTGATTTATTTGGACGCTGCAAGTCCTTTATCTATATCCTCAATGATATCGTCAATATGCTCTATCCCGATCGATAGCCTTACGAGTTCTGGGGAAATGCCTGCGTCACCCTGCTGTTCTGGGGTCAGCTGTGAATGTGTCGTCGTGGCCGGATGGATAGCTAGGCTTTTTGAGTCTCCAACATTTGCCAGATGACTAAACATCTCCAGGGTCTCAATAAATTTTTTTCCAGCCTCTAGTCCTCCCTTTATTCCAAATACGACCATAGAGCCACCCATTCCGTTCAGGTACTTTTCATTTAAAGCATACGATGAGTCTTCTTTTAGTCCAGGATATCGAACCCATTCCACCTGTGAGTGTTTCTGCAGATATTCGGCAACTCCCTTGGCATTCTGACAGTGCCTCTCCATTCGTAACGAAAGGGTCTCGATGCCCTGAGCAAAGATCCATGCATTATCAGGTGAAATGCATGCACCCAAGTTACGAAGTGGCACAACACGCATTCGAAGGATATATGCAACGGGCAGAAGCTCCGGGGGTAAGTCATAGGCCCAGCGAACACCGTGATAAGAGGATTCGGGTTCGACCATCAAGGGAAATTTATCGCTCTGCCAGTTAAATTTTCCCGCATCAATAACAATTCCACCGATTCCCGTACCATGCCCTCCCATCCATTTGGTGAGTGAGTTGATTACTATATCGGCACCAAATTCGATGGAGCGTTGCAATACAGGTGTTGTGAAGGTTGCATCTACGATTAACGGGATCCCATGTGCATGAGCAATACTAGAAATAGCCTCTATATCGGCTACGTCGCAGGCAGGATTTGAAAGAGTTTCACAAAAAAGTGCCTTTGTATTTGGTGTGATAGCAGCGGCAAAGTTTTCAGGTACGTTGGGATCCACAAAAGATACCTTGTACCCAAACTGTGGAAAAATATCATTAAACATAGTAAAGGTTCCGCCATATAAATTGTCGGCGGATACAATTTCATCCCCCGCTTGGCAGATGTTATTAATAGCATTGAACGTGGCAGCTGTACCCGATGCTAGGGCCAGCGCTGCTGCACCTCCCTCTAAGGCTGCCACACGCTGTTCCAGGGCATCTTGAGTGGGATTCATTAATCGTGTGTAAATATTACCCAGTTCTTTCAGTCCGAAAAGATTGGCAGCGTGCTCAGTGTCCCTGAACACATAAGAAGCGGTTCGATGAATGGGCATAGCCCGTGAATTAGTGCTTGGGTCTGGGGCTGCACCTTCGTGCAGGCATTGAGTTTCAAGTTTCAAGGCTTTTCTCCTGATAGAAATTTTTTAGAACCATACAGTGTAGTTTCTTCTAGTATATTTAAGAAATTACTTTTTTATATAAATTTGTTACCTAATAATATGATTTCAAGCGAAAAAAGCGAAGGCGCGTGATTCGATACTCTCCCGCGGCTTAGCGTGGACTGGACTTCTTGAGTCCTGGAACGATGTATGGGCTGAAAAGCGCGCTCCAACATTTTCATCGGAATCCCAGCATTTAATCAGCAGAACTTCTTCGGGCCGCATGCTTGGAAAATACAGCCAGCGTTGTTTTGGGTTGTATGCAATCCGGTATGTTTCGCCAATTCGATCTCGACCCCTGCGCTCTGTCGTAATAAGATCTTTTGGCGCAAGGCTACGTGCATCACACACTGTTAGTGGCGCCGTTTCTACTGGCCCATTAATAGACCTCCACGCATTGATTATTGCAAACCGTTTATTCAGAAGGCACTGAGACTCACTGGATGAAAATAAATCACGGACGCGCTGGGTGGCTGAAGCCTCTGTATAATCATTATGGACCGTTCCAGACGGCTCACGGATTTTTCTTTTTTCTCGCACTGATTTGGAATCAGCTCGAAGCGTATGATCAAAAATTACTACGCGCGAAGCACCCGTAATATCTTTCAGTAAGTCCTCAAGTTCGCGATTATAAATTTCTTCAACTTCTATGGGGTTATAAAAACTCTGTACTTGACTGATATGAGACATGAGTTGAAAGCCCTGTATATTCAGACTGAATCCCTCAGTCTGTGCCCAACCATTTTCTATGGTTACGTTGCAATCAACTGATTGCCCGGTACGTTTCTCATCACGCCCACCCCCTTCGGAGGGGTAGATCACTGGTTTTTTGCCGGTATTTACCAAGAAGGTCAGCGAAGCACTGATTGAGTGCAGGTGTTCACGCTGACTTGTAGCGGCGTTCATTGTGATAAAAATTAGGTATGTTGAGGAAAAAAATCAAAAAAGTATTATATAAAATAAACAGTTACAAAGATATTATCATTTTAAATATAGAGCAAACACGAACCCCAAAAACTTGGTGAGTAGGAATTTTTTAGGGAGGAGGGAGTCAACACTGAAGAGTGCTAAGGTATTTTATGCGATGATCATTCAGCCTATTAGTTAGCGGGCTATTTTGGGAGGCAAAGTGAAGGGTATTTTAATGAATTTGTGTTTGATCTCTGTGCTAGGTGCGAGCCTTCTGTCTGATAGCGGGTTTGCCCAAGATGACGTATTGGTTGTAGGTCGCGAGGGTGACCGTTGCGCTGAGGACATGGCTTGCTTTAATCGGATGCATCCTGATATTCCGATGGCTGCTCGGGCGGAGCCTGGACAGGTAATTGTTTTCAGGACGCGTAATGCAGGGGATTCCCACTTAGACCCCAATAGTGCCTATCGGGATGATCGTGGTGAGCCACCTTATATTGGTGCCGTACACCCTCTTACTGGTCCCATTTATATCAATGGTGCGAAATCAGGTGACGTGCTCGGTGTCACCATACTTGATATTGATCCTGGTGAGTTTGGGTTTACGCGGGTTACAGGAAGTGGTTTTGTATCCGACCGGATCCAGGGGTCTACTGGTGCTTTATGGCATCTTAACCGACTAGAGGCGACTAGCGCTGATATACCTGGAGTTCGTATTCCTAATGCGAGTTTTCCGGGAATTGTTACCGTTTTGCCGGGACCCGACCAGCATTCTGTGATGCTGGCTAGGGAGGCGGCACTTGCTGTGCAGGGTGGTGATGTGAGCCTTCCCTCGGTTACACATGCCGTTCCTCAGAAAATTTGTGGTCCTGAAGGTACCAAAGCTCAAGAATGCTTACGAACTGGGCCACCCCGAGAGCACGGGGGCAACATGGATATACGTTATCTCGGTGTCGGCGTGACAGTTTACCTTCCTTGCTACGTTGAGGGTTGTGGCCTGGCATTAGGAGACTTGCATTTTGCTCAAGGTGATGGAGAAGTGTCTGGAACCGCTATTGAAATGGACGCGGACGTTATGGTAACCACGCGCGTAATTAAGGACGGTCCAGAGCTAACCCGGGGGCCACACTATGAAGGACCCGCTGGCCTTCTTGATATTCCTTCGCGTCGTTTCTACGCCACTACGGGCTTTCCCTTAAAGGATCGAGGCGAAGTTCCGCCAGATCTGGATTATTTGGGCTCTAGTAAAGTAGCTGAACTAGAAAATTTATCGAAGGACATTTCGCTTGCGGCCCGAAATGCCCTCCTGGAAATGATCGATTACCTTGTAGAGACCCGTGGCCTTACCCCGGAGCAGGCTTACATTGTTACGAGCGTTGCAGTGGATTTACGGATAGGTCAGCTAGTGGATGTACCTAATGTGGGTGTCACGGCAATTCTGCCCTTGGATATTTTTGATTAGGGCGACGCTTTAGCCATGATTTTCGTGCGAGAGGTTCCACAGAATCACCCGAAAGGGCGTACTCTAGTCCACATATATGTGGCAAACACCTGTTTTCTGCCATATATTAAACTGGTGGATCGCCAGTATTTTCTAATTTTGGTCGCTTGCGTGGGGCTAGTAGCTAGTTTACCCAAGGTGTGGGGGGCTGAGGGTGATGTGCCGGATTTCTCTGGTTTCTGGGCCGGTATGTTTGAGCCAGAAGACCAGCAATATCGGGGGCCTGGTCCGGATTTCGGTGACTTTAGGGGTTTACCGCTGAGCGAGGCTGGGCTGGCCAAGGCTAAGTCTTGGAATCCCGATGATGATTATCTACCGGAGAATTTGAGCAAACCTCATTCCCCTACCAATATCATGCGAAGTTCTTTTCCGTTTCAGATTATTCAGGAACCGGACATGATTACGTTGAAGATGGAGTCTTGTGAGCAGGTGCGCAAGGTGCATATGGGCGGAGCTAGCCATCCACCAGAGGAAACGCCGCATACTTTTATGGGGCACTCTATTGGGCATTGGGAAGGTCAGACCTTAGTAGTGCACACGACCCACATCATAGAAAATTATGTACGCCGAAATGGGGTAGCTCATAGTGAAAAGGTCCAGCTAGAGGAGCGTTATACCCGAGATGGAGATTATCTTTTGCTGATGATGACCGTGGAGGACCCAGTCTATTTTAGTGCTCCGTTTATGCGTGTCATTGCTTTTCGACACCGTCCAGATGTTACAGCTCTTCGGCCTTATCCATGTGGCGGGTGACGCATGAACAGCAAATTAGCTCAATTCTTCTTGGTGTTTTTTTGGGGGCTCTCAACCGGGGCCGATGCTCACCACTCTTTTTCTGCAAATTACCAGCTTGATCAATTGGTAGAGATGGAAGGCCGGGTGAGTAGTTTTGTTTGGCGCAACCCTCATTGTTTTCTCTACATGGAAGTAATGACTGATGACGGAGAGCAAGTGACCTGGATGTTGGAGCTGCTCAACACGATTCTGGCAACCAATGTGGGGTGGACCGCTAATACCTTTAGTGTTGGTGATGTACTTGAGTTTTCTGGCAATCCTGCACGCACGGGTGCGAAAAGGTTACGAACGACTAGAATTTACCGCCTTGCAGATGGTTTCAGTTACGACATCACTAATCGAGGCCTAGGGGGTCCGAACCAAACTGTCGGGACTCAGGGGCTATAGGAAGAAAAAAAATCCTTCGTCCACGGCATCGATCGCAATTTGTAGTTGAATACCCATCATCTCCTGTGCAAATGCATGGATAGAGACTGCATTATGTCTTTTTGATATGTGGACTCTGAAGAGAGGAAATAATATATGGAAGCCATGCGAATAGGTGTTGATGTTGGTGGAACAAATACAGATGCAGTGCTTATGTGTGGCAGTGAAGTAAAGGTTTTCCACAAAGCGCCCACGAGTGAAAATGTCAGCGATGGAATTGTTACCGCTGTTGAGAGCGTGCTGAGAAACTCGTCCATCCGACCAGAGCAGGTGCAGAGCGTCATGGTTGGCACGACCCAATTCACTAATGCTTTTGTTGAGCGCCGATTTTTGCTGCCGGTTGGTATTATTCGGCTGGCCTTGCCGGCAACCCGCAGCTTACCTCCAATGATTGATTGGCCGGACGATATTGCTCATGTAATTGGACAACATCAATACCTAGTTGGTGGTGGCTATGAATTCGATGGTCGCCCGATAGCTCCTTTAGATAAAAGTGCTATTGCTAACGCAGCTAAGGATTTGAATAGAAAAGGAATACGCAGCGTGGCTATTACGAGCGTATTTTCACCACTAAACGATAGCATGGAGAAACTGGCAGAAGAAATTGTACGATGCGAGATTCCTGACGTGAGCGTTTCTCTTTCTTCGCGCATTGGTCGTATAGGTTTATTGGAAAGGGAAAATGCGACAATCATGAATGCCAGTCTTTCAGATCTCTCAATAAGCCTCATTGCTTCTTTTCGTGATGCGCTGGCAAGATTGGACGTTTCTGCTCCGTTTTACATCAGTCAGAATGACGGTACGTTGATGACCGCAGATTTTGCCGAAAAATATCCGGTGCTTACTTTTGCATCAGGTCCGACCAATAGCATGCGAGGAGCTGCCTATCTTTCCGGTATTAAAAATGCTTTGGTAGCAGACATCGGCGGGACTACAACAGATGTAGGCATGTTGGTTAATGGCTTTCCAAGGGAATCTACGGTAACAGTCGACATCGGTGGTGTACGTACGAATTTTCGGATGCCGGATATTTTGGCATTGGGTCTTGGTGGTGGAAGCTTGGTAAAACTGAATAGCAATATAAAAATAGGTCCTAAATCGGTGGGTTTTCGGATAAAAGATGCAGCGCGGATATTTGGTGGCGACATACTGACTGCGACTGATATCGCTGTTGCCGCAGGCCATGCAGATATCGGTGATCGCTCCAGACTTTCAGATTTGCCCCCTACATTTATCGACGAATCTCTTGGTGTTATTCATCGAATGCTTGAAAATTTGGTAGACCGAATGAAGACCAGTAGCAATGAAGTTCCACTGATATTAGTAGGTGGCGGCTCAATTCTGGTTAACAGGGATATTGCTGGTGTATCCGAAATTATCGTTCCAGATCACGCAGGTGTAGCGAATGCCATTGGCGCGTCAATAACGCAAATCGGCGGGGAGGTTGATAAAGTCTATTCGTATGAAGAGGTGGGACGCGAGACCGCTATTGATTGTGCAAAAAAAGAGGCAATAAAAAATGCTATTGAAGCCGGAGCAAACGAGTCCTCAGTAGAGATAATTGATTTTGAAGAAGTGCACTTGGCCTATATGCCGGGTAATGCGGTACGCCTGCGCGTCAAGGCAGCAGGAGAGCTACGTGCATGATAAATGAAAAGGTAAAGGCAGATAACTGTTTGCTCCTAGGCACAAGGGATCTAGAGGATCTCGCAGACGGTGCAGCTTTTTTGGGATCTGGAGGGGGCGGGGATCCTTATATCGGGCGACTGATGGCGATGCATGCGATCGAGCAATTTGGGATCCCGGCCATCATTGAGCCGGAAGATTTAGACGATGATGCCATGATACTGCCAGTTGCTATGTTAGGAGCACCAACCGTTTTGGTGGAAAAAGCCGCTTCCGGTGAGGATATAGATCTGGCCATAACGCGGTTATCAGAGTTTCTGGACAAAAAACCGGATGGTATCTGTTCTGCCGAAATAGGGGGGCTGAATTCTGTCATACCAATCATTGCTGCGGCGCGAAACAATTTGCCCTTAGTAAACTGTGATGGCATGGGGAGAGCCTTTCCCGAACTTCAAATGACCACCTTTAGCGCATTTGGAGTATCGGCTACCCCAGCTGTTGTTGTTAATGAGCATCTGGAAACGGCAATTATTGAGACTCAGGACCCAAAGCGTGCGGAGGGGATCATTCGTTCGATAGCAATACAGATGGGCTTAACCGTTATGATGTCTTGTTACCCAATGACAGGAAAACAAGTTAAGAATTTCAGCGTTAAAGGAACTTTGCGTATTGCACTTGAATTGGGACGCTCCATGCGAGAAGGTCGAGCCAAGGGTGATCCCATTTCAGCTTTGATGAATTTTCTTCGTTCCACTGAGTATTACAAGCACTGCAAGGTATTATTTGATGGAAAGGTGACAGATCTTCATCGACAGACCACGAAAGGTTTTGCGATTGGTCGTTGCGATCTCGATGATATTGATGGTTCAGGTGATCAGATGCAGGTTATTTTTCAAAATGAAAATTTAGTGGCACGGCAAAATGGTAAGACGGTAGCTATTGTGCCAGATCTCATTTGTATGGTTGACAGAGAAACAGGCCAACCGATTACAGTGGAGCATCTTCGATATGGGCAAAGAATAAAAATAATAGGTGTTAGTGCTGCTCCAATCCTAAGAACATCAGAAGCACTCAAGGTTGTCGGGCCAAGGGAATTTGGGATTGACGAAGAATTTTGTTGCTTGGAGGATCTTCACGACGGTATTTAGCGTCTACAGGCTATCTATTATGAAAAGTACGGCAACCGGAATCCGAAGACTTTTTGAGGATTACTCAAGGCGCCCGGTACCAACTGAGAAAACAGTGAGCGGGTTGAGGGTTGGACTTATCATTGTAGGTATTAACATTGCCATACCGGCTTTTCTGGTGGGCATCGAACTCGGTCACACATTGGGTATCCTTAGGACTGCTGGAGCAGCCCAAATCGGTGGGCTCTTGCTTCTTCTGGTAGCCTCAGCAACTGGCATTGTAGCTGCCAGAACCCACCTGTCTACCTACGTACTTCTGCAGTACGCATTCGGAAGAAAAGGTGCATCAATGATCAGCTTTCTGGTAGGTATCACGTTACTCTGCTGGTTTAGTGTTTCAGCGATTCTTTTTGCTAAGGGCGTGCAGTCCGGTGTCGCCGCCCTTTTTGGTGTTGACCATGGTACACAGCTTTATTTGATTGCCGGGTCAATTTTGATGGCATCAACCACAATATTTGGATTCAAGGCACTAGACAAAATTTCACTGTTCTTTGTGCCTTTAATGTTGGCATTTCTTTTTGTTGTTCTTACGAAGTCGATTGAAAATGCGAGCTGGGAAAATATTTTAAGTTACTCTTCGCAAGGAATGACATTTGGAAACGCAATTTCTGCCGTGGTCGGTGGCTTCATCGTAGGTGCAATCCTATTTCCTGATATCTGTAGATACGTGAGAAGGCAAATCGATGCTGTCATTGGGGCGTCCATCGGCTTTTTGATTGGCTATCCAGCAATACTCTGCCTTTTCGCCATTGTTGGAATAAGTAGCGGACAACGAGACTTTATCCAAGTTTTGCTCAGCTTAGGGCTGGGTACCGGAGGACTCATTCTATTAATTTTGGCAACCTGGACGACTAATGCGAGCAATTTGTATTCATCATCCCTAGCATTTACTGCTTTATTCAGGGAAACTGAAAAGTGGAAGCTCGTCATAGTCGCTGCAATTATCGGAACGACACTTGCGACATTCAATATTGATGAATCACTGGTACCGTTTCTGCTCCTACTGGGTATTGCCATACCCCCGATTGCAGGGATACTGGTGACCGACTTTTTTGTGTTCGCGCGCGGAGAATATGATTGGAGAGCGGTTGAGCATGTAGAATCCTTCAATTATTCTGCATTTGCGGCGTGGGCAGCAGGTTCATTCGCTGGGTTTTTTTCCACGAATGCATTTTTTACTCTTACGGGAATAGCGGCGCTTGATTCAATTGTAGTTGCATCTTTGATGTACGCCAGCGTTCGTCATTTATCGAAGGCCCGGGTAATCAGCGTGCCTGATCAATCGGAAAAAAGGTAATAGTAGTATTCTTGATTTTGGGGTTTTGGTAGTTTTTCTCGTGCTGTAATGTAAATCCTGTTTCTAAATAAGAAAACCAAGATCCCGCTGAAAAAAATTGTTGATATTGGGTGCTACCTGCACGAGGTCAGAGTCAGGTATACCAATCCATTTGGCTAGGGTCGCTGCGTATTGGTCGGCTGATGTTGTTGGGATCATTCTTCCGCCACGCACATCGTCCGGCCCGTCAATCTCCAGCCTCGGATACACTCCATAGATGTTTCGGCCAAGCACTGAATCTCCTACGATCATTTGGACGCCGCCCCAGCCGTGATCTGTCCCGTCGCCGTTAGATGTCAATGTTCGTCCGAAGTCAGACTGAGTGAAGGTAGTAACTTCCGAGGAAACACCAAGTTCTACCGTTGCGTTATAGAAGGCATTGATCGATTCACTCACATTACTTAGTAGACCTGGTTGGTTTTGGATTTGATCATCATGCGAATCAAATCCACCAGTCGAGACGAAAAAGATCTGTCGTTTCATTTGAAGTTGTTCTCTTACACTGATGAGGTGTGCAACTGTTTTGAGTTGCTGAGAGAGAGAAGATGCGGGGAAGGAAGTTGTTAAGGGGGGCGCGCTATTAAAGGCGGAATTAACACTGTCAACATTGGCCATTGCACGCCCTTGAATTTTAGCAAAGGCTTGTTCATACAAATTAGTGTAATTTGCATCAATGATTTGATTAAAAGCAATACGCTGTTTCTCGGGAAAATAGTTCATTGATGATGGTCTTTCCGTATCGAATCCCAGAAAAGCTAAGGGTCCGTTTGGTCCAATGACATAGCTTCCAGCAGCTTCAGATTCCTGCATAAGTTGGTTTCCGGAAAGGGAAACATTAATTGCAAGGCGCTGGCTTGAAATATTAAGTCGGAGAAGATCAGCCACACGGCCGGCCCAGCCAGTTTTGCTAGGTTTCTGGCCACGCAATGTTTGCCACTGGGCCTGTTGGTCATTATGAGAGAAAAGCTGCGGAGGCAATTTTACTGATTTGTTACGGTACTGTTCTTTGGTTGTAGGTTCTATCAGGGGACCAACGTTAGCAACAAAGGCTGTACGTTGGCTTTCAAAAAGATTATGCATTGCATTCATTGATGGGTGTAATCCGTAGAGAGAGCCATCTGGGTTGAGAGACTGGAGGGGTAATAGGTCCTCTCGGGAAATGGCTAGATTTTGACGTGAATCTGCGTAAACGTTGTATTCTGCATTGCTGCGCGGCACCAGCATGTTAAAGGAGTCATTGCCGCCAAATAAAAAAACACAGACTAGAGCACGAAAGTCTGTAAATTTTCCAGGCTGCTGAATCATCTGACTGAATGTGCTTCCAGGAAATGTCATCAGAGCCGCACCTGCACCAGTAGATTTTATAAACTTTCTGCGGCTAATTTTTTTCATAGGTTTGCTTGTCATGATGCTATCGCGCGAACTCGGGAGAAGATGCGATCAAGTAGATTGCTGTAGCTGCCCGCTCTTCGGCATTTGATTCAGGAATTTGCTCAAGTAGTATCCCAATCTGGGATCTAAGTGTGTTGGAGATATTCCCCGCTAAGAGTTTATCTGCAACTTTACTGATAAGGGTTGTTGTGTTTCCAGCCAATAAGATTTCTTCATCAATATTGATATAAACATCACGATTTTTAAGGCCTGGAGTTTGGGAATTTAACAGGAAAATTTGCGAAAAAAGAAAATTTGTGAGGTGTGTATTCTGATATTCGGTAGCAATTTGGAATTCAGGAGCTACAAATTCAGAGTTCTGAATTGTGCCAGAAGGTGCATAGAAGGGGCTAAAAAAATTAAAAACCGATGGAGACTGCAGGGGCCCTTGGCCGAAAACAATGTAAGGCTCCCTTGCGCTCAAAGAATTCGCACAGCTGCCGCCACTGTAGCAATAGTAAAATCTGTAATCATCATTAGGTGTTTCTGCGTTGTAGGCACGCCAAAGTTGAGTTACGCGTAAGAGTGGTTCCTTTAGCTTTCCTGAGACATTAGTTTCCGACAAGGGACGCGCCTCGACGTCTAGTAGTATTTTTTTAATTACTGCCCCAAGATCGCCCCTGATGCCTTGACCATTATCATTGAAAATACTCGCTATCCGGGCCACGTAGGCAGGCGATGGGTTGCTTGTAATGAGTCGCTGTATGAGTTGTTTTGCTATAAATGGCCCAATATTCGAATGCTGAAAAACATTATCAAGTGCACTTTTGAGGTCTTGGGTACCACTTTGACCAGCTGGTAGGGTAACGCCGTTCAGTAATATTTTGGGTTCTTGGTCATGCTTGCTGCTGTAGAGTTGCATGGCTTTAACTTGGTTAGCATCATCGCGTTTTGCTTTGCCGAAGCTCGTTGCATCAGCATAGTTCCAGCCAGTGTAAACGTGGGCAAAACCTTCTACAGTTTCCTGGCTAAAGGTAGGAATAGGATTGCCCTCAGAGTCGAGCTTCTCCGTTCCGTCAATATTGAGTTGCACCAGCCCAATCGTAAAGAGTTGCATCATTTCTCTTGCATAATTTTCATCTGGGCGAATATTTTTTTTAGGATTTGGTTTTTCGTTGCCCAGCATACTTAAATACACACCCATGGCGGGGTGCAGCGTGACATCCTCTATCAAGTCGCGAAAATTTCCGAAGGCATTCCTGGAGAGCATGTCGTAGTAATCCGCGAGTGAATAGGTAGCATCCCTGAGTGCCCCGATCTCAGACACGACCATTATTTCTGATAGCGAAAAAGCAACACGTTGCCGAAGTTGATCCGGTTCTTGGATGGCATTACGAAACCAAATTCCAACGCGTTCATCTTGCAGTTGACGCAGATTATTTGGGCGCTCTAAGGATTCTAAGTAAGGTAACTGAAGAGAAGGTGGATGCTCTACCTGCTTATCGATCCATCCTTCGAAGCCAAGACTGATAACATCACTAATTTCACTTTCTGTGGGACCAAAAGTGGTTTGTTCGAGAAATTGAAACGCTTCTGCTCTGGTAGGTTGGGCAGGCGGTGTCGGAGTCAGAGGTGTTGGGGCAGGGGAGGATCCGCCACCACAGCCTGATAGCACAATAAGTACCGTTAGTGTTAGATAGCCGAACCTTTCTCGGATCATTTTAAGAATGGCAGCCAAATGAGCTGAGCGGAAAAATAATTAAAATCAAATATGAAAAAACGCTACCCACCCCTCATTTAACAATTACTAAAGTGCTTGATAGGAGCATATAATAATGAGTATAAACATCCCTTCGTTTGGAAGAAACTGAGTTTTATAATTGCGAAGATTGAATAAAACAAGATTGGGATCCAAGAACTGAGATTAATTTTAGATGCAGTCCATTGTTATGGTTCGTTTTCTTGTTATTTTCTCTGTGTTTCTATCAGTGTCCTGTGATGTAACTGAAACTCAGAATGAATTACGGATTGGCACAGCAAGCTTGGGTGGCGCGTATTACCCTATCGGCCAAGGTATTTCCAGCTTGGTAACGCAGTATGCTGAGGGTGTATCCATGGTGCCAGTAGTAACCCGAGGGGCAATTGCGAACCCCCGTCTTCTGGCTACTCATGATATTGAGATGGGGCTTACGAATGCTGACTTAGCATACTTTGCTTACCAGGGGACGGATCCATACAGCGAACCATTGAATGTGGTTGTGGCGGGTGTTTTGCATCCGAGTGTACTTCATTTGGTTGCCTTAGCTGAGTCCAGTATTGAATCGTTTGATCAACTTAGAGGAAAGCGTGTTGCTTTGGGGCCAGCCGGGGGGCCAACTGTGGCGCTTGCCCAGTTGTTGCTCCAGGCTTACGGTATGTCTATCAATGACATTGTCCCGAGTTTCTTGTCCTATACGGACAGCTTCAGTCAATTGGGTGACAGGAACGTTGACGCTGCTTTTGCGTTATCAGGTTATCCGGCAGGCGCAGTCCTCCAGACCCGTGCAACCCAGCGTATTTCATTTATTGAGATCCACCCTGAGGTATTAGAAGAAATTATCGGAGCCAATCCGTATTACTATGCGGTAGACATTCCGGAAGATACTTATGGGATGCAGGCAACTATGTTGGCAGTAAACAATGTATTGATTGTCCGTGACGACGAGCCCGAAGAACTCGTATATCGTCTTGTTGAGGCAATCTATGGAAATCTTTCGGAATTCGCTCAAGATATCGCAATCGCTAAACAGATTGACATTTCCCAGACAAGTGAGCTGCAGATCCCCCTGCATGATGGCGCTGCACGCTACTTCAGGCAGTAGCCAACTCACCAATGATTAAATTTTTTTCCGACAAGGCAAGGGAGCGCCTGATAAGTATTCTGGCCTTTATTTTGGGTCTCTTTCATCTTCTAAGCGTATCGGGAGTCTTGGTATTATCGACAATGGTTGTGCGAGTTTTTCATCTTACGCTGATATTGGGATTGATTTTTTTGGCTCCTATCAGCCATGATTCCAAGTATTGGAATTTACGCTTTATTGTGGCAGTTGGTTTGTGCCTTCTTGCATTTTGTACTGGCACCTATTTACTGATTCGATGGGAAGCAGTAGCACTTAGCGGAGGGGTTACGACCTGGCTTGACATCGTTGTTGGCTCATTGATTTTATTATTGGTGTTTGAAGCCACTCGGCGCAGTGTAGGAAAAGCTCTCGCTCTAATTGCGCTAATTTTTCTTGCGTACCCATTTATTAGTCCAGTTCTTCCGGGGTTATTTTTTGGAAGGGGGGTTCGTTTTGAAAACTTAGTGTCCTTTTTATCTTTTTCAGGCCAGGGAATTTTTGGTATACCGGTAGGTGTTGCTTCAACCTACATTATTTTGTTTACGATCTTTGGGGCTTTTTTAAGGGAATTTGGAGCGGGAGATTTTTTCTTTAAATTTTCGAGCTCTATTATGCAAGGTTTTCGTGCTGCCTCTGCAAAGACAGCAGTGCTTTTCAGTACCTTACTGGGAATGATATCTGGGTCAGCTGCGGGTAATGTGGCTGTAACCGGCTCTTTCACAATTCCACTGATGAGACGCGAAGGTTACCAATCCCATCAAGCTGGAGCCATTGAGGCTGTAGTTTCTACAGGAGGGCAGATTATGCCACCGGTGATGGGAGCTGCTGCCTTCATTATGGCAGAGATTGTTGGCATACCGTATGTGAGTGTTATGAAGGCTGCGGTGGTGCCCGCCCTGCTTTTTTTCTGTTCCCTTTTGTTTGTGGTGCACTTACAGGCAATCAAAAGTGGGATAGAGCCGCGCGCGAAATCTGCGGAAAAGGGAAATTCCCTTAATAATAATTTGCGTGAGGGCGCACCATTTTTTGTTCCCTTTTTTACGCTAGTAGCACTCATGATTATGGGCTATTCACCGGTGAAGGCTTCTTTTTACGCTATTGTTATTCTTGTCATTATCCATCTCTGCATTACCCGTGAATTTTCCAGAGCATTTTTAGACAAGACAGCGAGGGCTATCACTAATGGGGTAAGGGCAGCAATTCCGATTTCTGCTGCATGTGCAGCTGCCGGTGTCATTTCGGCAATATTATCCATGACTGGCCTCGGCTCTAAATTATCAGCATCCATCATTTCTCTTTCAGGCGGTGTGCCAATCATTGCGTTGTTATTGACCATGTTGACGGCCATCGTGCTTGGCATGGGCTTGCCCACTACCGCCGCTTACTTAATTCTGGCAACAGTGGTAGCCCCAGCTCTTGCAGATCTTGGGGTTCCCTTGCTGACAGCTCATATGTTTGTGTTTTTTTTCGGATGTGTTTCAACCATTACACCCCCGGTTGCATTAGCTTCCTACGTAGCGGCCGGTGTGGCGCGTGCAGATATTAATCAGGTTGGGTGGACGGCGTTCCGTTACGGATCGGTTTGTTATCTTTTGCCATTCGCGTTCTTTTTTGGCCCAGGATTGCTTGCTCAGGGTTCGGCTTGGGAGGTCAGTTTGAGTGTTGGTACAGGGATAGTAGGGGTATATTTTCTCGCGACAACCATTGTAGGTTACCTTGCTGTGCCCTTGTCTCTGTGGGCCAGGCTGTTAGTTGCGGTTGCAGGAATCTTGCTGTTAAGTCAGGGTCTTATCACAGATCTAATAGGTCTACTCGTAGGATTTTTTGTGGTATTTGTTAGCCGATCATGGAAAAATGCACAAGGCGCGCCTTAATTTATGAATCAGAAAATTATTAGAAATATTGGTTGGATCTGGGCCGCGGTTCAGTCAGTTTTTTTTGTTCAGGTAGCCTTTAGTCAGGTGCCGGACCTCGCAGGCGTTTGGTGGCATGGGGCGCCAGTTCCGCCGTTACCGGACGCCGCCCAGCCCCCGTTTGTGAGTGGAATAGATATCGGGCCAGGAAGTGGAGGGGGCATGGGTATCTCTGCAGAGTCTCTTTTTCTGACGAATTTTGGACAGGAACGAATGGCTAATTTTGACCCTGCTGATGACCCAGCTGTGCGCTGTGAACAGCCTGGGCTTGTAAGGCAAATCTTGAGTCCCTACCCCATCCGGATTGAGCAGGATGAAGGTCAGGTAGTGATTGTGTATGAAGAGTGGGCTATCACCAGAAGGTTTTTATTGAATGGCGAAAATACATCAATAGCTACTCCACTGACGCCTATGGGTTATCCCTTAGCTTATGTTGAGGATTCGAAGCTAGTGGTCGAAACCACCCATCTTTCAGAGGGACTCAATATGTCTCGGCAGTTTTTTTGGACTAGCGAGTCTGCTAGTACGATCGAGTATTACTATCTCAATACAAGAAGCCAGTTGGTGATGGACTTGATTGTTACAGATCCAGTAATGCTGTCCAAGCCATGGGTTGTACAAAAAATTTGGAATCCATACGATGGTCAGTTACTGGGCTTCGAATGCATCCTCCGTGAGCGCCCTTAAGGAAAAAATAAAGTTATGAAGGTTTTTAGCTATAAGATTTTAGCGGTTGGCCTTGTTTTGGTGATCGATACAACAAGTGCGCACCATTCCAATGCTCCGCACTATGATCGGGACAAGCCGATTATGATCGAAGGTATAGTTACAGAATTCGAGTTTGTGAATCCCCATGCGTTTCTTCACATTCAAGTGACGGAGGGGGATGGTAAATCAGCAGTTTGGTCGTGTGAGATGCAAACAGCAAACACTTTACGGCGTTTGGGGTGGACCGAAAGCACTTTCACCGTGGGTCAGGATATTTCCGTGATGGGGATTGCAGCACGGCGAGACCCCCTGGGCTGTTCTTTTGATTCTGGCGTATTAGCTGATGGGACTGTCATTGATCGGAGAGGAAGGATCGCAGAGCCTTTCATTGATGACCTTGATCAGCGATTTGCTATTTTAGCTGATGGTACTCCGAATCTTGCGGGCCCTTGGGTTAGAGATAGGAGCCGGGGACAGCGGGGCCCTGGCCCCGGATCCCGACTGCCCGGGACAGAGCTTTTAACTGTGGCAGGGCTTGAAGCGCAGGCAACCTACGATGATCGATTTAATGATCCATCCTTTGAATGCAGCGCAGCCAGCATCACACGTGCTTGGAGTGAGCCAGGCACGCCCACAGAGATTGATCAATTTGAAGATCGTATTGTAATCCGGCATGAGTACATGGATACGGCCAGGGAAGTGTATTTGGCGCGCGAGCATCCAGAGGGTTTAGTGCCGCGTATGTATGGCCACTCGGTAGGGTGGTATGAGGACTCTACATTAGTAATTGATACCATAGGCTTTATTCCTGGCGTTCTGACTCCCCACCCCGGGATACTTCACAGTGATGCGTTACACACCGTGGAGCGCTTAACACTGAACCGGGAGGAAAAAATGCTTGAACTTGAGTGGGTAGCAGAAGATGCCAAGTACTTTAAGAGTGTTTTGACTGGGGCAAGTTTTTATGGGCCGGCGCCTTACAGGGTAGATGTATACGGCTGTACCCCGGAAAGAGCTAATCGCTGAGGGATTTTTTATGATGCAAAAAAATATTGTGGTATTTGGGATTACCGGATTATTTTTAATGGCTGGTATAGCTTGCGCACATCATTCTTTTGCTGCTCACTTTGTAGTTGAAGAGACAGTTATTATAGAAGGGGTTGTCAAGGAATGGTGGTTTCAGAACCCACATACCCGAATCTATCTTGATGTAATTAATGATGAAGGTGAGATTACGGAATGGATGGCCGAAGGAAGTGGCCCAAATGTCTTAGCCCGGCGTGGCTGGACGAAGGAGACAATCAAGGTTGGCACCTTTCTTACAATTTCGGGTAATCCTGCCCGGAATGAATCCAATTCACTTCACTATCAGAGCATTAAAACGGCCAATGGAAAAGAATTTGCCCCGTAGAGGGCCGCTTTAAGGTCAGGCGCGATCCCTTCTATCGTGCCTCGGCGATTTCGACGTGGATTCCGCCTGCGCCTTCAAGGAATATAAGGTCCGAGCCCGGCGGATTTGGTCGCCGTAGATAGGCTTCATATCCTGAGGCTTCCAGTAACACAGTAAATTCATCAAGATCGGCAACCCGAAAGCCTATGTGATCTGCTGTGCGGTACCTGCTGGGAGCTGTTGGCTCTTCTGATCTCGAGATATGTACCCAAACATTACCGTAAAGAATCGTGTGAAAGTTGCCCCTTCCTCGTTCCGGGATATCCTGGCCACCAAAAACATCAAGGAACCAGTCCCGCATCTCATCGGGCTCAGTTGTCATCATGTGCACGTGATTGATGCCTAGATATTGGGGATCCTCAAGCAACTCGAAGCGTATTCCCCATGGGTCCACGATAAAGGCAATGGTCTGGGCTGTTGTGCCCCGCCGTGGCTCCTCCTCGATCGTAGCGCCCATCTTTCGGGCTGTTTCGACTGTAGTCCGTACATCTGCAACACCAATGCCAATATGATTGAAGACACCACCGGTGCTCGGTAGTGCACCACCTTCATTATCCATGGTCCCTATAAACCCATTGTGATAGCGGATCGCGGCCCCAGGCCCGATGTCACGTAGTTCGCCACCAAAAACAGCGTGATACCAGTTACCCGCTTCTGCCGTATCGGGAACTCGTAAATGTACGTGCGTAAAGACATTTTGCGCCGCCCCAAAATTTGGAGCTAGAAAAACACCAACGATTACAAGACCTAGCCATCCGAATAACTTGAAATGTTTCTGACCAAACATTGTTCTGCCCCTATTGATGCAAATTAAAGAAAAAGCAAACTGAGCTCAGGAAAGGCCATCAGTATAATAGTTACGGTCAGCGTGATCAGTACAAATGGGAATGAACCGGAAAATATTGTGCCGAGGCTGATATCTTTGTCATCCAGGCTTGTCTTGATAACATAAACACTTAACCCCAATGGCGGTGTTAAGAGTCCAATTTCAACACCAATGACTGTTACGATTCCAAACCAGACCAGATTTCCACCGAGCTCGGCTACCGCTGGTAGTACCAAGGGTAGCAATATCAAGAGAATTGACGTTGAATCCAATACCGTTCCTAAAAGCACCAGCAGTAACAGGTAGCCGACCAGAAAACCTCCGAGACCAAGTCCTATTCCTCCTAAATAGGCGGCCATATCGCTAGGCAATCCAGTCAATGTCAGCATCCGGCTGAACGTGCTTGCGCTAATGATCAGAAAAAGTATTGTTACCGTAACTTGACCAGTTTCACCGATAACTACCCACAATTTTTTCCAGGTTAGATGCTGCTTGGCAAGTGCAATACACATAGCCCCGAATGCGCCCGCTGCCCCCGCTTCGGTAGGTGTGAAGATTCCTCCATAGATACCTCCTAGTACCAGAACAATCAGAAGGAACACCGGTAATACAGAAAAGGGGGCGCTCGGATGATTGGGAGATATATTGCTGTGTTCTTCAGGTATGACACTTCCAACAAACCCTGGCCATAACCAAGCCATGAGTACTGTCCCGAAAGCAAAAGCAAGAGCAAGTAAGATTCCGGGCACAATTGCTGCAATAAAGAGTGCTCCAATAGAGACTTCCGCAATAACGCCATAAATGATCAAAAGCAGGCTTGGAGGAATAAGCATACCCAGGACAGAGGAACCGGCCGTGAGGCCCACTGAAAACCTGGGTGTGTAACCTCGCCGCACCATTTCAGGTACCGCAATCTTTGAAAAAATGGCAGCCGAGGCAATTGAAATACCTGTTATAGCCGCGAAGATCGCATTTGCTGCCACAGTAGCCACACCAAGTCCGCCGCGAATTTTGCCGAAGGCCCGCTGCGCTGCCTTGAAGGCATCTTGTCCTATTTCTGAGACACTAACAAAAAGCCCCATGAGCACGAATAATGGAACAGTAGCGAAAACATATTCTGACACAGTGCCTTGTGAGGCTAGGGATAGGGTATCGGTAGCGATGCCGAAGTCTTTTTTCAATAGCCCAAGCCCTGCAAATCCAATTAAAAGCAGCGCAATCGCTATTGGCATCCCTAGTAGAATTAGTACCAATACTGCAGTGATGGCAATAATTCCAATAGTGCGATCATGAAAATCCGCTTCCCAGATTGTGGCAGTGGTCAGGGCGCAGAGTCCGATAACGCTAAAAACAATGACCCACTTCTCGATATTAGGGGAATTTTCGTTTTTACCTTTACGAGCCTTCCATGTCAGTTGGTGTAGGTAGCCCAAGGCCGCAATTACTGCTCCCAAAAAAACAACCAACTTAATAGGCCATACTGGGAAGGTATAAATACCCTCGACACCTGCGAATTCACTTGTGCGAAATGCCCTAAAGAAATCTGGCCATGCTCCGAGTGCGATTACAGCAAATATAAGGCAGCCTGCAGTAGAAAAAAATAGCTGCAGACCTTGTGCGCTCCGTGGCTTATTTTTCTGGACCAGATCAAACAAAAATTCGACTTGAGTCAATCGTGAATTTTGTACTGCAAAGGCCAATTGCAAAAAAACACAGGCAGTTAGGGAAAAAGAAACGATTTCGGGCACACCCTGAAGTGGAAAATCAAAAAGAGTACGACCTGTAATGTCTGCGCAAATAAAAAACATCAACATGAATACCCATATCACTCCAGCTCCGTTCAGCCACTGAATGAGGCGGGTGAAAGTTTTTTGGTGAAAATAACGCATTTTTGATTATTGGTCTCCGCTTGGTGAGGACGTACCTAGGTTAGGTTTCCCCCAGTTTTTAAGCGGTTGATGGCCTCGTGCTCGGACGGCCTCCATGTAGGCATCAAGAATTTCACGAGCTGGGTGCCCGCGTTTTTCGGTAGCCTCGACCCATTGTCCTCCAATATTGGGGAGGTTATCGATCCATCTTTTTTTCTCTCTGGGATTAAAATCGGTAATGATGGCTCCTTCAGCTCTTATAGCAATCAAAGCTTGTTCGTAGCGTTCCATAACCTCTGTAGTCATGGTATGGCTATACTCGCGGCCTAATTCTGCTAGGACCCGTCTTACCTCTTGCGGTAGTTTTTCCCAGGTGTCTTTGTTCGCGGCAATACCTCCATTGAGCTGCGCACCAATTCCAACCAATGTTACGTAGGGTGCTACTTCGTGAATTCGATACGGATAGGCACCACTTAGAATAGTGAGGGCGCCATCGGCAACCCCCGTCCTGATCTGCGTATAGTAGGTAGATAGCCCTCCATTGACTGCAACAGCTCCAGTCCCACCGAGCCAAGTGGCCGAAGGGCCAGGAGCAAGGATTTTTCTACCCCTCAGGTCTTCCATGGTCCTAACCGGAAAGGTTGTCATGAGGTGATAAGTTTCTACTCCGCTTGCACCAAGTAGGACCTGATTTTGCTTGTGCCAGGCCTCAGCTAGTGCGGGTATGCGATCATGCAATTCGTTAAAGATTTCAACCATCGATGGCAGGTCGTCGCTTACAAAAGGCGTGTAATAAGTCACATTTTGTAAGGGCATCTTTGAGGGTTCCCAGAGCGTACCTACCCAGCCGAGATCCGTTAGTCCAATTTCAATTGCCTCTAATGTATTTCCAATTTTATAGAGCGAACCCCCATAGGCTTCCCTCCATTGGATCTCGTAGTTACTCCCCATGGCGCGGAGTCTTCGGTTTGATTCTGGCACAATCAGAGTTTGTTGTACGCCGATCCAAGGTAGATTGGCTGATTGAGGTCCAGCGATGGTTAATCGGATCGTTTCTGAGCTTACTGCAAATGATTGTACAAGTAATAATGCACCAGCCGGCCACCACCATCGTTGACCAAGAGGAGGTCGCCTGATTCCAGGAGAGATGATCATTGGCTCAGCGTGCCACTCAGCCCATCCCAGATCAGCTTAAGTCCAACCAGAAAGATAATGATCAAAACAACTTGGTAGAACATTTTTTGGGTCATTTTTCGGTTAATCCAAAAACCCAAGAGTACACCTACGGGCACTAACGGTAATAAAACTGCGGAAGCAACTAAATTAGTAGAAGAAAGTTGTCCAAGCATTCCGTAGGGAATAAGTTTGAGTGCATTACCGAAAGCAAAAAACATTACACCTGTGCCCGCAAAAATCTCCTTATCAAGGCGTTGAGGTAGAACGTATACCTGAAAGGGAGGTGAGCCTGCATGGGCCACAAAGCTGGTAAAACCAGATAATGCGCCCCAGAGTAATCCCGATGGCCTAATGGCAGATAAAGGTTCTTGTTTTTGGTTTTCTTTTGCCAGTTTCGCCTCGACAATTAATCGATAAACAACAAAACTGACCGCAATGAGACCGACGATTAGTCGTACGATATTATCATCAACGGATCCAGCAGTGAGACCACCGATGGTGATACCTAAAATGGATCCTGGAATGAGTACCAGGAGATTTCTTTTGTCCCAAGACTTTCGATACACCCAGATACTAAAAAAATCCATCGCGATTAGTATAGGGAGCATAATGCCGGCTGCCTGAACCGGCGAAATTACAAGTGCCATTAGCGGCACTGATAGCATCGTGATACCACCAAATCCTGCTTTAGAGATACCAGTAACTACCAAAGCAGGGATAGCGACCGCATAAAATAATGGGTCGGTTATGAGCTCAGTCGTTACCATTGGTTTCTAGGGTATTATCAAGTGAGAATTAATTTATTCGAGACCGCTTGCGCGCGCCTGTTCTCTTGCCATTACAGCCCAGTCGCATTCACCATCACCGTGTGCCACAGCACCCAGTAACCGGTCGCGCCAAACATTTGCACTTGGCAGCGGCACGTTGGCGATTTCTCCTGCTTGCAATGCTAGGTTTACATCCTTAAGCCCAATATCGACTGATGCCCCTACTGATTCGTATGTCTCTTCGGCAATAATCTTTCCATATACTTGATAAGCAGTCCCTGAAAAAAGGCCTTCTGTGAGGACCTTGTAAAAGAGCGATGGTTCTACTCCAAGCTTTCGGACTAGCGCCATACTTTCTCCCAGTGCCTCAATAGCACTTCCCAGTACAAAGTTGTGGGCAATTTTGACTGCTGTTGCAGACTGCGGCTCACCATCAATTTCAAATGTGCGTTGGCCCAGCACTTCGAAGAGGGGATGTAAGCGTTTCAGTGCTTTCCCGGGACCACCTGGGACTATTGTAAGCGTTCCATTTGCTGCCATGTCCGGGCGACCCAAGACATGACCAGCAACGAAAGTTTGACTTATGTCTTGATGGGCCTGAGTAACTGAACAGATGCATTCGACACCATGAGTACCCATTGACATATGGATTGTTTTTTTTGACATTGTTTCTGTTAGTCCGCCGTTTCCTGAAACGACTTCTTCCAGGGCTTCATCTGTGGGTAGCATTGTGATTACCACGTCCCTGTCTTTACTTACCTCACTGAGCGATGTGGCCACTGATACACCTGATTTTTTAAACCGCGTGGTCGCTTCAGCCACCTGATCGTAGACCCTGAGGTCGTGGCCTGTTTGAAGGATGCGCTCAGCCATCCCATGACCCATGCGCCCCAGACCAATGAATCCAACTCTCATTATTTATTACTCCCGTTCTTCTTGTTTTTCAGTGCTTCCGAGTCCTATATTTCGTCTAGAAAATTTTTAAATATTTTTATAATCAAATAGTTATAGGAATATTCGTGAAACCGGACCATGCTGGAGTATAGCTTTCACTATTGTGAACGTGAAGCACTTTCTGGATTACTACTTGCTGCTTGGTCACGACCACCTTACTCTTGCGAACCATGGAGTAGCTACTTGTGTCCAGATTGGTTGGTCATTCGTCTGCGCTGCGCCCCTGATTTTTTAAGCTATGTGGGCGTATCACGTAAGGTAGGTGTACTCTAGTGCCCACAATAATTAATATGTTCTGTGATGTGCGAGCTTCTCTAGTTATTTACATGCATCATTCAATGAATAGAAAATATTTAGGATACAATTAGTTAATGGTTTTTTTGAATTTTTTTAAGCGTTTGAGTGCAAGTAGTCGAGCCTTAGTGGCAGTAATTTGTTTTGGATGTTTACTCTCTGGTGGGACTGTACGGTCCCAGGAGATTATTTCTTTAACAGTTATTGACGCCTATGCACCGACGGCGCTGTGGGTTAGGGTTTTTCTCGATCACTATATTCCGGAAGTTGATCGTCGGTTGGCGGAAACTGGGAATTTTGAAATTGATTGGAATAAAGCTTTTGGTGGAACCGTTGCAAAGACTGGTGGAGTATTGGAAGCACTTCAATACGGTCTTGCAGATATAGGGATCATCACAACTCCGTTCCACCCCGACAAGGTGCCGTTCTACAACATCAGCTATGTAACACCATTAGTAACAGCAGATATTGGGCTTGTGGCTCGTACCGTTGATGAACTGGTCGATCGTTACCCAGAATTACGTAGCGGATGGTCAGATTATCGGCAAATTTATTTGACAACAGCAGGCGCCATCAATACTTACCAAGTGTTTATGTCTGAGCCTCATTTTTCCTTGGGAGACTATCGTGGCCGTAAAATTTCCGGGGTAGGCCTAAATCTCCGCTATTTAGAGGGCTTAGGCGCGGCAGCGGTTAGCAGCAATTTAGGTGATTTCTATAATAATATTGCCACGGGACTTACTGATGGCACCATTGCTTGGGCAGAATCTGCTGTGTCCTATAAGTTGTACGAAGTTGCACCCTATATGATGGATATACGATTGGGTGCGGTGACCTCAAAGGTTATCAGCGCTAATGCTCGTACTTGGGAGCGGCTGCCAGAGGAAGTTCAAGATGTTCTTGCGGGGGTAGCTATCGAGTACCGAGATGAATTGGCTACGGAGACGGATCGGCGTGCAGAGCATAGCCGGGAGGAGTTTGAGGCTCAGGGTGGGGAGATAGTTCCATTAACGCTGGAGCAACGACAAGCCTGGGCTGAGAGTCTGCCCAATATGGCCCGAGAGTGGGCAGAGGATCTTGAGCGAAGAGGATTACCTGGTCGGCAAATCCTGACCGACTATATGGATATCATGCGGGAGAATCAGCCTATCGTGCGTCACTGGGATCGCGAATTATGACAGGTAAGCTCAATACTTCCGGTGCCACTATCGGAAAAGCATTGGCGGGGTATTTTTCAACTCTTGTAGCTGGAATGAACAGCGTTGGAACGGGTTGGATTTTTGCATTGATGGTTTTGGTTAATGTGGATGTACTCTCACGCTTTATTTTTAATTTTCCCATCCAGGGTGTTGCAGAGGTAGTTGAGCTTTCGATTGTGGGCATTGTATTTCTGCAGATTAGTGATGCCGTTAGAGCGGGGCGTCTAACTCGTTCTGATGGGCTCTACAGGAGGATTCTCGAGCGGCGGCCAAAACTTGGTCATTTCTTGGGCGCAGCATTTGATTTATTGGGAGCTTTTTTCTTTATAGCCATTTTGCTTGGGGCTATTCCAAGGCTCATTGAGGCTTATGAACGCGGTTATTTTGCTGGAAACGAAGGCCTATTTGTTGTGCCTGTCTGGCCCATACGATTCATATTGGTAGCTGGGTGCGTAGTGGTGGCACTGCAGTTTGTTGCGCTTGCGTGGCATCATGTTATAGCTCTACAGAATGATGGCGGTCAAAAAGAATGACTGGTTTCGAAATTGGCCTATTTTCGGTTCTTGCGATACTCATTTTGATCTACTCAGGAATGTATGTACCTGTGGCACTGGGGCTAGTGTCATTTGTTAGTGTTTGGTTATTACGTGGTACATTGGAAGCGCCTGTATATCTTCTTACCTTGGCTGCTTCTAATAGTCTTGAAGATTATATCTTTGGTGTAATTCCGTTATTCGTTTTGATGGGCTTGCTCGTCAGTCAATGCGAATTAGGTCGGGATATTTATGAAGTGGCTAACCACCTGTTACGCAGGCTTCGAGGTGGGCTTGGGGTTGCTACGGTCGCAGCAAATGCCGCTTTTGCTGCGATTACAGGGGTCAGTATCGCATCAGCGGCAGTTTTTACCCGCGTTTCAGTTCCAGAAATGATGCGTTTTGGGTACCAGCCACGCTTTGCGGTGGGTGTAGTAGCCGGAAGCTCAGTGCTTGGCATGCTGATCCCTCCTAGTGTCATGTTAATTATCTACGCGTTGATTACTGAGCAGTCAGTGGCCGATCTTTTTACAGCCGGAATTGTGCCTGGCCTACTGCTGTCGATTTCATACGCTGTTGCAATTGTTGCTATGGCGCGTTTTGCGCCTCGTTATGTGGGCGGACAGGAGCACAGCGATAGGGTAGCTGGTGAGCGCGATATGCCCCCAAGGGAGCTGCTAGCTAAAATAGGGCCGTTCGTTGTATTGATTCTTCTGGTGCTTGGGGGGATTTATGGTGGACTTTTTACACCGACTGAGGCAGGTGCTGTTGGTGCCTTGGGTGCACTTGTTACTGCCCTTGTAAAAAGAAAATTAAGTCGAAGCGGGCTTTGGACTGTTTTGGTTGAAACTGGTCACATCGCGGCCTCCATATTGATGCTGATAGTGGCCGCAACCATGTACAGTCGTATGTTGGCCCTGTCTGGATTACCCAGCGATCTAGGAGAATGGATTAGTCAGTCTGAGATCGGGCTCTATGGAATTTTGGCAATCTACGTGGTGTTGCTTATTTTAATGGGTACCATTCTTGATACGACCTCAATTATTCTAATCATGGTTCCACTTTTTCTGCCTGTGATGGACCCGTACAACATCAATCTGGTCTGGTTTGGTATTGTAACAATCGTTGGAGCGGAAATTGGCCTTCTTACGCCGCCCTTGGGAATAGCATGTTATGTGATTAAGGCAAGTCTTGCGGCTGAGGAGAGAATTTCTCTTTATGACATTTTTGCTGGTGCTTTTCCTTTCGCTGTAATTATGTTGCTAGTTTTAATTTTATTGATTGCCTTCCCAGCTATTAGCTTGATCCTTGTGTAGCAAAAAAATTGTGGCAGTAAAGTTGAGGTAAATAAGGGAAAAATCTGGAAGCATAGATGCATTTAAAGGGTTTACTAATAGTTATTGGCTCAATACTTATCTACGGGTGCACTTCTAGTGATCAGGTACAGATAGTCACCAGCTCGGATGCAGATATTTCTGATCGTGAGATTGATCATGTCACCGGTGATTTATACCGGATGCGCACGGGCAGGCACATTGGAGTTTTTTTAGTGACCCCGGAGGGGATTATTCTGGTGGATCCGACGAACCCGGATCAAGCAGCTTGGGTAAAGGAAGAACTGAAAGACCGGTTTGATTTGCCGGTAAAATATGTTGTTTATAGTCATGGACATAATGATCACGCAGCTGGTGGTAATGTTTTTGCCGATACAGCAACTTTTGTCGCTCATGAAAACATGCTAAATAATTTGGTTCGGCCTGATGAGGATGCCGAACTACTACCCCGAGAAGCACTTTGGGATATTAATGACAATGGCCGAATAGAAGAGTCAGAAGCTAATCCTACGTTAGCCCAGAATTTTTCTTTTCTCGATAGCAATGGAGATGGTGGCTTGACCCGCTCAGAGATTTGGGTAGCTCGCTGGAAGGGCGAAACACGCCCGCCTGATATGGTGTATAGCGACCGTTCAATTATTACCCTGGGCGGGAAACGGGTGGAGTTGCATTACACCGGATTAAATCACACTGATGATATGACGGTGGTGTATTTTCCAGCGGAAAGGGCTATTTATACGGTAGATTTTTTGACTCCAGGTCGTCCACCGAGAACAGACTTGGATGGCGGATATTTGCCGGAGTGGCTGCACTCCCTGAGAAGAGTAGAGCAATTAGATTTCGATATCATTGTGCCTGGGCATGAAGCACCTGGCACAAAGGCAGACGTATCTGAACAGGTACGTTACATGGAGGATTTGCTTTCGGCTGTGATGCAGGGGATCAGAGAGGGTAAAACTAAAGATGAATTGGTTGAAAGTATTTTACTAGAGGATTACAGCCATCTTATTGAGTATGATTTTTCACGCGCCGGTAATGTAGCGGGTACCTATGAAATTTTAGTCTCGAATGACGAGGGTTGAGATTTGCCAATTTGATTGGGTTACCTATTAGCTTGGCGGCGTGCGTCGGGTTCATCGTGCTCAGGCAGCCAGGCAGCAAGCTCGCGCTGCACCGCAGATAGCGCGGGTGTTCCTGCGAGGTTTCTCCACTCATTTGGATCAGAAAACAAATCATAAAGTTCTTCAGCGCCATCCGAGTACCTGATATAACGATAGCGTTCGTTTGCCACGGCGTGATTACGAAAGCCATTCGTGGTTACTACCGCCCGGTCCCATGGTGCATCTGGATTTTTTAATAAAGGCACTAAACTCACACCTTCCAGATCGTGCGGTTCCTCTAGGCCAGCAAGTTCAATCAATGTTGGGTAGAGATCCATTAGAGATACGGGAGCGTTGGTATGCGTTCCTGCCTGACTGACTCCAGGGGCAACAATAATTAAGGGCACTCGAGTTGATTCCCTCCATAGGGTTTGTTTTCTCCAGCGCTCTTTTTCGCCCAAGTGCCAACCGTGGTCTGACCACAGGACAATAACCGTATGTTCGTCGCGCCCACTCTGCTCAAGTGCATCCAGTAACCGCCCTAGCATTGCATCGGCGAAGGCTATGCTGGCCAGATATGCCCGTACACCTTCTTCCCACATGCCCGCCTCAAGGACCCACTTGTGCAAACCTATTGCTGGCATATTTGCACCACCCGAGAATGACTGAATTGCAATATCAGGAATATCTTCCAAGTCATTGTCAATGACTGGTGGCAGCTGAATTGTATCGAGCGGGAACAGATCAAAATATTCTTGGGGTAGATACCAGGGTAAGTGGGGTCTGTAGATACCCACTCCTGAAAACCGTGGAGGACCATCCGATTTTGCGAGTTGTTGTTCCGACCAAGTAATGACCTGCCCATCACCCATAGCCCGGTCATCAGCAACGACAGCAGACCAGTCAAAATTTGGTGAGTGTGGATTGCCGTTAGCTGGCCGATCGTGGGGCCGGATTTCATCCGGTAGCTGTCGGTCTAGAGAAGGATAGTAGGTGTCCCAGGCCGTAGTATCGTTGAAACCAAAATAAGCCTGAGTATTGAAAGTCGAGCTATGGAATAGTTTGCCGGCACCATTGGTGCTGTAGCCTTCTTCGCGAAAGTACCTGGGGATGGTACGAATACCTTCGAGTCTATCCATGTTTCGCCAGTCCGGCTGGTTCAGGTAGATACCAGTAGTGGAAGGCCGTAGGCCCGTGAACAGGGCTGTGCGTGATGGGTTACATAGGAGTGCAGGGGCCTGGGCGTTCGTGAACACCATGCCTTGCTCTGCGAGCCGGTCCATGTTGGGCGTGTGAGCCTGCGGATGCCCTCCCAGGGGACCAACCCAATCATTTAAATCATCTATCGAAATAAACAGAATGTCTGGGCGCGTTGGATCCTGTGCAACCAATGGGGCAGGGCCGGTAATCAGCAACACGGATAGTATGGTTGCAAGATTTCGCATTGCTTAGATTGCCCCCTCAATGGCCGCCCCGAGTTCTGTAGTGTTAGCTTTACCGCCCATATCAGGCGTTAGGTGTTTTCCCTCACGGAGCACATTTTCTATTGCCATCATGATAGTATCATGGGCTTCAGGGTGCCCTAAATGTTGAAGCATCATGGCGCCAACCCAAATGGTACCAATGGGGTTTGCTATGCCCTGGCCAGCAATATCGGGTGCCGATCCATGGACTGGCTCGAACATTGAGGGGTAGGTTTTTTCTGGGTTCATATTTGCTGAAGGTGCAATGGCAATCGTTCCGGTGCAGGCGGGACCTAGGTCAGAGAGAATATCTCCGAAAAGATTACTGCCGACTACAACATCAAAGTATTCAGGCATGCGTACGAAGTTGGCCGTTAGGATATCTATATGAAATTGGTCAGTCTTGATGTCCGGGTAGGATTTCGCCATCTCGGCAACACGCTGATCCCAGTAAGGCATGGAATGGATAATGCCATTAGATTTTGTGGCTGAGGTCAGATGTTTGGCATCGCGAGATTGGGCTAATTCATAGGCATACTTGACCACCCGATCCACGCCTCGTCGAGTAAAGACGCTTTGCTGAGCAACGACTTCATGTTCTGTTCCTTCATACTGTATGCCGCCGATTGCAGAGTATTCTCCTTCGGTATTTTCCCGTACTACATAGAAATCTATGTCACCAGCATTCTTTCCGACCAGTGGACATGGTACACCCTCAAATAAACGAACCGGCCTCAGATTGATGTATTGATCAAAGGCTCTTCGGATCGGGATCAGCAGGCCCCACAGCGAAACATGATCTGCAACTGTGGGAAAACCTACAGCACCAAGATAGATAGCATCGAAGGCCCGAAGTTGTTCAATCCCATCCTCCGGCATCATCCGACCGGTTTTCAAGTAGGTTTCGCAGGACCAATCGAATTCTGTCCACTGGAAGTCAATACCATGTTTTTTTCCAGCCGCTTCCAACACCCGAAGCCCTTCAGGCATCACTTCCTTGCCAATACCATCACCAGGAATTACAGCAATTTTCAAGGTATGTTCTTCATTAATAGTTCATCCCACACCCGATTAACTCATCGGTGGGGAATTTGGTAATTACTTCGATACCATCATTTGTGACGACAACCTCATCTTCTAGGCGCACCCCGTCTTGCCCCTGGCCTGCGTAGGTTTCTAATGCGAATACCATTCCTGGCTCAATTTCTACAGGGTGCTCGATACTGTATGCCCTAGATATGATGGGAAACTCCCAGAGCCCTACGCCTAGACCGTGTCCGTATTGAAGTCCAAAAATTTCATGCTCTGATTTAGCCCCCATTGCTTTAGCATCAGGCCACACTGTAGCGATATCTGCAGTAGTAACCCCCGGCTTTGTGGCTTCTATACCAGCAAGCTGGTATTCCAAACATCGCGCATGAATATCTTTTTGTTTTTTGCTGGGCTTGCCACACGAGAAACAACGATAGACGCAAGTATGGTATCCATTGAACATGCACACTACATCCATAAAAATCATATCCCCTGGCTGTATGAGGCGGTCTGAACTCAGATGCGGGTGCGGGTGGGTTCGATTGCCTGTAGTGACCTGGACATTATGTACCCACTGTGCCCCCAATCGATGCATTTCATGGGAGGCTGCAGCCTGAAGATCGTTTTCCTTGATGCCCGGCGCAATTGTCTGGGCGA
>CAYXIJ010000010.1:0-72117 GCA_964465375.1 uncultured Gammaproteobacteria bacterium
CAGCATATTGAACGGCAAGCCTAGCATCTGACTCAAGAAAAAAACAGAAATATATCGGAATAGCTATATACCAAGAAATCGCGCCCCCCAGAAAAACTAGCGCCGCAATGTTGAGTCCTGCAATGTAGCCCACACTTATCAAAGCGGGAGACAGATTCGTCCCTACGTAGACAATTGTTGATCCACCCAAATAGGTAGCCGCTTGAATACTACCATTCCAAAGTTTTAGGCCGGTTTCAGCTAACTTGGTTAGGGCGCCGATCAGAGTCGCCCAAACCAGTAGCCTTGCACCATGACTGGGTGCTTCTCCCACCTTAAGGACCTCGGCAGTCGCTGTGCCCTCTGGATATGGTAATTGCTGCTCTACAACCAAGGAGCGCCGCAATGGAATAGTAAAGATTACACCCAGCAATCCCCCCAAGCCTGCTATGACGCTCACCCAAAGATAATCAAACACATCCCAATACCCTAAAATGATTAGAGCAGGAAGCGTAAAAATTACGCCGGCCGCAAGAGACTCGCCAGCCGAAGCAGCGGTTTGGACAATATTGTTTTCGAGGATATTGGATTCTTTAAAAAGTTTAAGGATCGCCATGGAAATTACTGCCGCTGGAATGGAGGCCGATACCGTTAATCCGGCGAACAGGCCCAAATAGGCATTAGCACCCGCCAGTATCATGGACAGTACAATCCCCAGCAAAATCGCCTTAACGGTCAACTGAGGGAGGGGGGGCTTGTCATCCACAGCTTTCTCCCTAATGCTTTCTTTTTACCCAGTGTTGCTGATGCTCAAAGTACCTGACAATGATTAGGTACTCACGTGGTAATTATCGAAGAATTTTTTCTTAAGATTTCCCTTCTTTTTCCGAGTTGCGACTCCTTAGCATAAAGCGACACAGTAACAAGCCACTTTCATATAACAGATAAACTGGAACCGCGAGCAATGTTTGTGAGATAGCATCCGGCGGTGTTAGCAGCATGCCACTAATGAAAGCTCCCAAAAATATATAAGGACGAGCCCGTGACAGCGTTTCTAGTGTAACAAGGCCACTCCCTACCAAAAGGACCGTAGCAATAGGCACCTCAAAGGCAATACCAAAAGCTAAAAATAAGGTGAGAATAAAATTCAAATAAGCACTGATGTCGGTCATCATTGTCACACCCTCGGGTGTTACGGCGGAAAAAAACCCAAACATCAATGGAAAAACAACATAGTAGGCAAAACCAATACCCAAATAAAAAAGCAATATGCTGGAGGCCAACATCGGAAATGCAAAACGTTTTTCTCGCCTGTACAGCCCAGGCGCAATAAACCCCCATGCCTGATATAGCACTACAGGCATCGCTAAAAAAAGTGCAACAAAAAGCGTCATTTTGAATGGTGTCAGGAATGGCGCGGCGACTTCGGTGGCAATCATAGTTGCCTCTTCTGGAAGCTGATCCATCAGCGGAGTCGCTACCAAAGTGAATACGCGTTCTGAAAAGGGCACCAGACATATAAAGACTGCCAAAATGCCGATCGCAGCCTTAATAAACCGTCCGCGAAGTTCCACAAGATGGGAAATCAGTGTCCCTTCTGAAAGTTCTTCTTGCCCTTCGACTGCCGGCTCTTGCTCACTCATGAACTAGATGCATCCTCTGAATCATCCTGGTGCATGTTTTTTTCTGTGATTTCCCCAACGTCATCAGCGGGCTGTTCATCTTTTGATTTCTTTTCAGACGACTGACCTTTGCTGGTTTGCTCGTCTGGAAACCTCCCGTCAGCTCCTCGTTGAGGCCCTGCGGGTGGTGTGGGTCTCGAACGCGACCGAGGATTAATAAGTTCCTCTAGCTCCAATTCGCGCTCAAGTTGGCGACGCAAATGCATAGCGGTACGCCGAGCTTTATTTACCCAGCGCGCCAATTGTGCCGCAACACGGGGAAGCCGCTCCGGTCCCAAAATAATCAGGCCCAGTCCAAAAATGAGGGCAAGTTCCCAAAAACCGATGTCAAACATTTGAGCCTAGCTTTCTTGGCTCTCTTCCTTTTGTTCCGCAAACTCAGCGTCGGCTTTTATTTCTGCTCCCTCCTCAAGTCGCTCTTGATTGTTCGCGCTTTCATCTTCTTCGCTATCCATGGCCTTGCGGAAACTTTTTAAGGCACCGCCTAGGTCTCCCCCGAGCGAACCCAAACGCTTCGTACCAAAAATTAGCACAACGATGATTAGCACAATCACCAACTGCCAGATGCTAATCCCACCGAATCCCATATACATCCTCCAAGCAGCCTATTGACCGCTAATGATAACCTGCCGCCCGTAACCATAGGGTAACTGGGCCTTCATTGCTGATATTAACCTGCATTTCTGCGCCAAATTTACCCGCGTAGACCGGCGTTTCTGAGTTCTTGGCCTGAGCCACTAAATACTCAAATAACCGACTTCCCTTTTCGCGGACCGCGGCACCCGAGAAACCGGGACGATTCCCTTTTCTAGTGTCTGCAGCCAAGGTAAATTGCGGCACTAACAGCATACTCCCCTTAGCCTCTAAAATATTTAAGTTCATTCTTCCGTCCCTATCAGGAAAAACCCGGATTCCCGTCAGGCGCCCTAATAATTGCGTAGCATGCGCTTCGGTATCCTCATGCTCAACTGCTACAAATACCACGATTCCCCTAGCAATCTCCGCTATGACGCGCCTCTGCACAACCACGTTCGCCTGACTGACTCTTTGGAGTAAACCAATCATGCGTAGACCATATCAATTTAAGGCTAGTTTAGCCGAGTATATTTCGCCATAGCCCAATCCCGAAAAATAAATAAAAGCTCTAAATAAACAGGATTTTGATCTTATTTTTCTCTTCACCATGCAAATTTCCCAATTTTATGATTATATTTTCCCACTTTTATATAATTTTATGAAAGTGGGATATATAGGATATTTTTTGATGTTTTTCTAATATTTGTGGAATTTAATAAATAACTAGGCCTAAGCTTCCTAGTCTGTTATTACTACGTTATCAACAAGGAGGCTAATTATGAAGCGCCGCCGTTTCATAGCAGGGCTCGGCAGCGGAGCAGCGCTTGCCGCCTGCTCGCCACAAACCCAAGAAGAAACTCGCTCCGACCCTGGACAACGCTTCTCCTGGAAGCTAGTTACTACTTGGCCACCTAATTTTCCGGGGCTTGGCACAGGGGTGAACACTCTTGCACGCTATATTGAGGAACTCAGTGCAGGACGAATAGAAGTTCGTGTCTACGCCGGAGGCGAATTGGTTCCTGCCTTTGAGGTTTTTGACGCAGTCCAGCAGGGCACGGCAGAACTGGGCCATGGGGCTGCTTACTATTGGCGCGGAAAAACAGAAGCGGCCCAATTTTTTGCTGCAATCCCATTTGGCTTGAATGCTCACGAGATGAATGCTTGGCTTTACTATGGAGGGGGCCTTGAGCTTTGGCGTGAAGTCTATGAGCCATTTAATTTAATGCCTTTCCCCTGCGGTAACACTGGCTGCCAAATGGGAGGCTGGTTTAACCGACCTATTGAATCCATGGACGATTTAAGAGGCTTGAAAATGCGCATTCCAGGCATAGGTGGGGAGGTTCTTCAAAGGGCTGGCGGAACACCAGTGAATCTACCTGCTTCGGAGATCTTCACGGCACTTCAGACTGGCAGTATTGATGCGACGGAGTGGGTCAGTCCTTACAACGATGTCGCCATGGGCCTGCACCAAGCTGCGCGATACTATTATTATCCCGGTTGGCAGGAACCAGGCCCTACGCTTGAGTGCATTGTTAACATGGATGCCTGGAATTCTCTGCCTCCGGATCTCCAAGCCATTGTGCGTATTGCCTGCCAGGCCACCAACCTGGACATGGTTTCAGAATTCATGGCACGCAATGCCAGCTCCCTGGAGCAATTAACCGTTGATGAGTCCGTAGAAATTCGTGCCTTTCCCGAAGATGTTCTAGCGGGTATAAAAGCACTGACTTTGGAAGTAGTTGAAGAACTCGCTGCTAGAGATCCTGTCGCCGCACGTGTCTGGAAATCATACCAAGATTTTATGCAGCTCTCTCAGCCCTGGCAGGCAATTTCTGAGCAAGCCATGCTAGCTACAAAGCTGCTATAAGAATTCATAATAAATAACTAACGATACAATCGATCAAATCTTTAGTCTTCATTATCTGAAGCGAGCAAGACAAGTATCAGTGCAGATGGATTAGCCACCATACACAACTTTTGGCAACCAAGTCGCAAGACCCGGAAACAGAGATAAAATTGCAAGCGCCACTAGTTGGATGATCACAAAAGGAATAACGCCACGGTATATTGCGCCGGTTTCTACCGATTCCGGCGCAACTCCACGAAGATAAAACAATGCAAACCCGAAGGGCGGCGTGAGAAACGAAGTTTGTAGATTAATGGCTATCATCACACCCAGCCAGACAGGATCGATCCCCATGGCCAAGAGGATTGGCCCCACGATCGGAACGACAACAAAAGTGATTTCAATAAAATCTAAAAAGAATCCCAACAGGAACATCAAAATCATCACTGTGACCACAGCTCCTACTGCACCACCTGGCATATTCGTCAAAAAATCCTGAACTAGCTCGTCGCCACCATAACCCCTGAATACCAGCGAGAAGACAGATGCACCGATTAGAATTAGAAAAACCATGCTGCTCACACGCACTGTGCTCTGCATAACTTCCACCAGCCTAGGAATTGAGAACTGGCCCCTAAAGATTGCCAACAGTAGGGCACCCACTGCGCCGACACCAGCTGCTTCGGTAGGCGTCGCGAGGCCCGCTAAAATCGAGCCTAAGACAGCTAATATTAAGAACAAGGGAGGAAAAAGAGCGAGGCTCAAAGCCAGCACTCCTGGCTTTTCGGCTTCAGTTGCCTCATAGGAAGGCATGCTGTCTGGCCTCAGCAACGCAAGTACCACAAGATAGGCCACGTAGAGTGCTACCAGCATTAAACCGGGAATAAGTGCCCCTACAAAAAGGTCTCCCACAGAAACCGTATCGGGTGAAAAAATTCCTTGATCAATTTGTGCCTGACTGTAGGCTGATGACAAGACATCACCCAAAAGAACCAAAACAATAGAAGGTGGAATAATCTGCCCTAGTGTGCCCGAAGCGCATATGGTTCCAGTAGCCACACCCTGGTCATACCCCTGTCGCAACATTGTTGGCAACGACAAAAGCCCCATGGTTACGACCGTTGCGCCCACAATACCCGTACTTGCGGCCAACAACATACCTACCAACGTGACGGAAATCCCCAACCCACCACGCAACTTACCGAACAGGCTGCTAAGACTTTCTAAAAGACTTTCCGCTATTTTAGCGCGTTCGAGTGTTACCCCCATAAAAACAAATAATGGCACTGCCATCAGCGTCTCGTTACTCATGATGCCAAACAGACGATTCGGCATAGCTCCAAGAAATGTGGAATCAAAAATTCCCGTCACTGCACCAGCTGCTGCAAAAATAAGGGCTACGCCACCTAGGGAGAAGGCAACAGGAAATCCTCCCAACAACACAACAACCACGGAAAAAAACATGATGATAGCGATCCATTCCATACTCAGATCACCTTATCTTATTGTGACTGGGAATCTACGTACGAAGCCGCTTTCCCAGATATCTTAAAAGCATTATCGATGAGTCCCGCCAGCCCCTGAAGCAGTATCAGCAAAGCTGTAATAGGGATAAAGCTCTTCAAGATTGATACAAAAGGATAAGTAAGTCCTCCTGCTTCACGAGATGTTTCATGGACCTCCCAGGAGGCAACAACATAATCCCAACTTGATAGGATCAGGAATATAGACAGAGGTATCAGAAAAAAAATTGTTCCCAGAAAATTTACCCAAGCTGCCTGACTCTCAGACATTTTCCGATAAAAAATATCCACTCGAACATGCTCATCCCATTTAAGCGTATAGCTGGCCCCCAGCATAAAAACAGCTGCGTGCATCCAAGTGATGGATTCCTGCATCCATATCCAACCAACATCAAATCCGTAACGAAGCAAAACGACGATGAGCGTGCCAAGCACCATAAAAAGCGTAAACCACGCAATCATGATACCAACGGCTTCACTGAGTTGGTCTAGCCAGTGTTTCAATCTGTACATAGATTATTTTGAATTTTTTTAGTGATTTTTTTCACGGGGAGGATCCACATTAGAGGCGTTTACAGAAAACTTCCATCTCTCTAGCAGCCTGCAAATCCCCTTGGCGATTAGCTACTTCAATACCCTTTCGGTAAGTTTCCAGCGCTTCATCAACTAGTCCTGCTTCTCCTTGTGCCTTCCCTAAGACCTTCCACGCCGCAGAATAATCCGGGTCCAAGCTAACAGCAACAAGCAGGTGCTCCAGAGCCTGTTGAATCTCACCTGCTTCCAAGTATTTTGAGCCAAGTGTAAAACGCAATACCGCTGTGTCGGCTCCGGCTGTCAGTATAGTCTCGAGCTTTTCTGCTGAAGTCATACAAGTATCCTACCGCCTCCAAAAACTTGGTGTTACCAACACCAACAACGTAAAAATTTCCAAGCGTCCGAGGAGCATGGCACATACGGCGGACCATTTAACGACTATGTTCGTACTGGCAAAGCCGGACGCAACTTCACCCAGACCCGGGCCTAAATTATTCAGCGTAGCAGCTACTGCCGCAAAGGCACTTTCCTGATCTAGGCCGTTACTCAAGAAAATCACCAACAAAAGCCCAAAAACGACGATATAAACAGCAAAAAATCCCCATACTGCATCAACTACTCGCTGATCAACGGCCCTTTCTCCGAGTTTCACCGGCAGCTCCGCGCTCGGATGCAATAATCGCTGCAACTCGCGAGCACCTTGTTTATACATCAGTACCCACCGAATAACTTTAATTCCACCGGCTGTCGACCCTGCACAACCACCCACGAAACTGGCAAGAATTAATAATACGGGGAGCCCACCAGACCACAACGAAAAACTGTCTGTTGTGAAACCAGTCGTGGTGGCAATAGAAACAACCTGAAAAAGTCCCTTTGTGAATATTTCCCGAAAAGTGCCGTATTCTCCGGTCCATGCCAGATAAGTCAGTACAACAATTATTAGTCCACACAAATATTTGAAATAAACACGGAATTCTGGATCAGTAAAGTAGCTTCCAAATTTTTTCTCGCGCCATGCAATAAAATGTAAGGAAAAATTAATACCGGCAATAAACATGAATACCACAGCGATCATCTCTATCAGGTCACTGTTAAAATACGCAATGCTTTGGTCGTGAGTCGAGAATCCTCCTATAGCTACCGTAGAAAACGCATGGCAAATAGCATCAAATTTACTCATTCCTGCAACCCAGTAGGAAACAGCGCAAAGAAAAGTAATCCCAACATAAATACGAAGTAGAGCCTTTGCCGTTTCAGTAATTCTTGGTGTCAATTTAGTGTTTTTCACAAGCATAGGTGTTTCAGCACGATACAGTTGCATGCCGCCCACACCTAGCATAGGTAGAACCGCTATTGCCAAAACAATAATCCCCAGTCCACCAAACCATTGGAGTTGTTGTCGATAAAAAAGAATTGCGGGCGGGAATTGATCTAGGCCACTTAAAACAGTTGCGCCCGTAGTCGTCAAGCCTGACATAGACTCGAACACGGCATCAGTAAAACTCATGCTGGGATTGTTATTGATCAACAGGGGTGCAGCGCCAAATAATCCCAGAACAAACCAAAATAATGCTACAACTAAAAAACCATCTCGCAACCGCAAATCACGGTTCTCTTTACGAACTGGAAGCCATGCCAACAACCCGGATACCAAGATAATAAAAAATGATGCCGTAAAAGCCGGCCAGCTCCCATCTGAAAATATCACCGCCACGGCAAGTGGGGGTAGCATGGTCACGCTGAACATTGTCAGCAGGATACCCAACACCCGTTGAATTGCAGGAAACGTCATGCGGTGGCCATTGATAGCACTCTGTTAGGTGGTATTCGAACCGATCTCAAAAAGGCGCTCCACTTCACCTATTTGACGCCTATCCGTTATAAAGATAATTACATGATCATCTGCTTCGATAGCCGTGTCATGATGATCCATAAGCACTTGATCCCCCCTCACGATGGCGCTGATCGTTGCTCCACTGGGAAGCTCAATTTCATCTATAGCTCGCCCAACCACCTTTGACTCTCCTGCATCACCATGAGCCACCGCCTCGATAGCTTCTGCAGCACCCCGTCTCAAGGAATGAACTTTCACAACATCTCCGAGCCGAACGTGGGCCAGCAGAACCCCCAAAGTAATCTGCTGAGGTGAAATAGCAATATCGATGGTGCCAGCCTGAACAAGCTCTGCATACACTGGTTTATTAATCAAAGCCATAACCTTGTGTGCGCCGAGCTTTTTCGCGAGCATAGCAGAAAGAATGTTGGCTTCTTCGGCATTTGTCACGGATACAAAAACATCCGCACTATCAATATTTTCCTCTAGCAAAAGCTCTTCGTCAGCAGCATCTCCATGTAGCACCATAGCCTTGCTCAGTAATTCAGATATTTGTCGGGCCCGCTCCCGATTCCGGTCAATCACTTTAACCTGGTTGGTATCTTCGAGAGATTTTGCAAGTCGTACACCAATGTTGCCCCCGCCTGCTATGACTACTTTCCGCACGGGCTCATCCTGCTTGCGCATCTCATTGAGCACCGTTCGAATATCTTTGCGCGCTGCAATGAAAAAGACTTCGTCGCCTCCTTCTACTATGGTATCTCCATCAGGGATAATACCCCGCCCTCCGCGGTAGATGGCAACAACACGACTCTCTACATTAGGAATGTGCTCTGAAAGTTCTCTTAATGGATGACCAACTAGGGCGCCCCCCTCGTGAGCTTGGGTAGCAACTAACCGAACCCTACCCTCGGCAAATTCCAGCACCTGTAACGCTCCCGGAAAACGAATTAGCTCGCAAATATGATTGGTTACCAGTTCCTCAGGGCTGATAGTGACATCCACTGGAATCATATCGGCCCCAAAAAGAGTTGGCTCAATTGAGTACTCGGCAGCCCGAATTCGAGCAATTTTGGTGGGTGTCTGAAATAAGGAAGATGCAACTTGGCAAGCCAACATATTCACCTCATCGCTGTGAGTCAAAGCGATCAGCATATCGGCCTCTTTCGCACCGGCCCTCTCCAAGACATTCGGAAACGCTGCATGTCCTACCACAGTCCGAACATCCAGCCGATCTTGAAGCTCACGAAGAACGTCGGCCCGATGGTCAACAATAGTGACCTCATTGGCCTCCTCGCGAGCCAAACTGTAGGCAGCCGTGGTACCAACCTGCCCTGCACCTACGATTAAAATTCTCATGGTATCTATTGCGATTCAGGTGTGTAGTTTACATCACTTCCAATTTGGCATACGCAATAACTAACCACTTCGCACCCTCCTGCTCAAAATTGACCTGCACCCGAGCATGATCGCCGCTGCCCTCTCGGTTAACCACGATCCCTTCCCCAAACTTAGCGTGATGAACTCTTTGGCCCAGACCCACGCCGCCGGAATCATTATTGGCGAGCCAAGTTGGCTTGTGTCTTGGGCCAGAAAAAGAGAGTTTGGGTCGGATCTCCTCTAACAACTCCTGGGGAATCTCACGAAGGAAACGTGATGGTATACCCAAACTGTCCATTCCGTAGAGGCGTCTTTGTTCGGCATAACTCAAAACGAGGTACTGCTGGGCACGGGTTATTCCCACATAACAAAGACGTCGCTCTTCTTCCAACCCACCGACATCTGTTATTGATCGCTGATGAGGAAAAAGTCCGTCTTCCAAGCCCACCATAAATACCAGTGGAAACTCCAAGCCTTTTGCCGAATGCAGTGTCATTAGTTGAACAAAATCTTCATAAGTCTCGGCCTGAGTTTCCCCGGACTCTAGAACCGCATATGAAAGAAACGCCACAAGAGGCGAAAATTCAGAATCTTCATCTTGGAGCACTCCCTGAGCTGCACTAATTAACTCATTCAGATTCTCTGCTCGCGCCTCGCTGCTCATTTTTCCATCATGTCCGTGGTAATTCATTAAGCCACTCACTTCAATAACCTTTTGTACTTGCTGATAGAGAGGCAGATCACGTGTGTCTTTATCAAGCTTGTCTATCTGAAGTAGGAAACCATGTAATGCGCTACTAGTCCGTTTGGGTAGTTGATCATCAGCAATAATGCTGGTTGCGCTGTTCCAGAGACTTGCGCCCACCTTTCGAGCTTGACTGCGAACTGCATCCAAAGTCCGTGCGCCGACACCACGCGGCGGGGTATTTACCACCCTCTCGAAGGAAGAGTCATCATTCCGATTAGCAATTAATCTTAGATAGGCCAGCGTATCTTTGATTTCCGCTCGTTCGAAAAAACGTAACCCCCCATAAACCCGATACGGGATTCCAGCTGCGAGCAACCCTTCTTCGAAAACCCGGGATTGCGCATTAGATCGGTACAGAATTGCTATGTCATTCCGCCGGTTGCCCTCCTTAAGATAATCCCCTATTCGATTTATGACAAATTCAACTTCCTCGCGCTCATTGAAAGCTGCATAAAGACGTATTGGTTCCCCTTCCGCCCCTTCAGTCCATAAATTTTTTCCTAATCGGGAATCGTTGTGAGAAATAATCGCGTTTGCTGCGCTTAAAATCGTTGAGGTGGAACGGTAATTCTGCTCTAACCGAACTACTTCTGCCTGGGGAAAATCTTTCTGGAATCTTTGTAGATTCTCAACTCTTGCTCCCCGCCAACGGTAAATAGACTGGTCATCGTCACCTACCACGAAGGGAACGCCCGTCTGTCCCGCAAGCAACTTGAGCCACCTATATTGAATGGCATTGGTATCCTGAAATTCGTCTACAAGAAGATGCTGAAATCGATTTCGATACAACAACATCAAATCTTCTTGTTCCCTGAGCAACTCTAGGGCTCTCAGCAACAGCTCACCAAAATCTACCACAGAACCTTCCAAGCAAGCCTTCTCGTAACCAGCATAAATTTTGATTAGCTGCTTGTGTCCTGATTTTTTGTCATCTTTAACTTGCTTAGACCTACGCCCCTCATCCTTTTGAGCATTTATGAACCACTGGATCTCCTTTGGCACCCACTCGTTCTCATCAAGTCCCATTGTTTTTAGTAATCGACGAATCATCCGTATCTGATCTTGCGAGTCCATTATCTGGAATCCTTCTGCAAGCCCAGCCTCCTTCCAATGTATGCGCAAAAGCCGGTGGGCAAGGCCATGGAAGGTACCAATCCAAAAATGCCTTGTGGGAAATCCCAAAAGCGATTCAATCCGTTGACGCATCTCTGATGCGGCCTTGTTGGTGAAGGTCACAGCGAGCAATTGTTTGGGAGAAATCCCATCTACACGAACTAGCCACGCAATGCGATGAACAAGGACTCGAGTTTTTCCACTGCCGGCACCAGCCAGCACCAGGGTCGCTCGATGGGCTGCAGTGACTGCGTCCCGCTGGGCATCATTTAAAGGATCAATGATGTCAGTGACGTCCATATTGACCTTTCAACTTAGAGATCCAGAGAACCTATTCGGGCCAGAAAGCGGGAATATAATGATCTAGTAGCAAGAAGGTAAATAAGGCCATAAGGTAACTAATGGAGTAGCTGAAAGTCTTCATGGAAGCACCGCTTGTTTCAGCGAATTTAAGCCTTAAGGCATAGTACAGAAAACCACCCCCAAGAAATGAAGCGCCAAATAGATATAGAAAACCACTATTACCAGTTAGAAAGGGCAGAAGTGAAACAATTAAAAGCAGCATCGTGTAATAAAGGATGAATGACTTGGTAAGTTTGCTGCCATGAGTAACTGGTAGCATAGGTATACCTGCCCTTGTGTAGTCTTCCTTCCTCGCTAGAGCCAAAGCCCAGAAATGGGGTGGTGTCCAAGTAAATATGATAAGGAACAAGATGAGGGCAAAACTCTCCACTTGATCTGTCACAGCGGTCCAGCCTAACAGCGGTGGCGCAGCTCCAGCAGCCCCACCAATAACAATGTTCTGCGGCGTAGCCCGCTTAAGGTATACGGTATAAATAATTGCATAACCAATTAGTGAAGCAAAGGTCAGAATTGCAGTAAGAGAGTTAACAAAAAATACCAATACCGATATTCCGAAAAATCCAAGCAACACCGCAAAAGCAATTGCATTTTTTTCTTTTATTCTACCCGAGGGCATTGGTCGACTTTTGGTGCGCGCCATCTTTGCATCCAAACGTATATCTAGGATGTGGTTTACAACTGCTCCAGAGGCTGCTGCAAGACCGATTCCAAGACTTCCGAAGATAAGTGCCCCAAGAGGCGCCATGCGAGGAGATGCCAAAAACATGCCAACGATTGCTGTAAACACCAAAAGCTGAACTACGCCCGGCTTGGTAAGGACATAATAATCACGGAACACGGCGAAAACCGAATTCCTATTTTTGTCTAACTCTCTGGTTACCATTGAGAACCACCACAAAAAGTAATGCTGCCCCGCCATTGTGCGCTACAGCTGCAGCCAGTGGAACATTAAAAATAACTACACTGACACCGATGAAAAGTTGCGCAACCAGCGCCAGCACAATCAATGCCCCATCCAGTTTTGCCGATTTTTCACGAAATAAACGCCAACCAAAAAAGCCAACCAAAAAAGCCGCCAAAATCGCGCCCAAACGGTGAGTAAAGTGGATTGCCACCCGGGCTGGATGATCCAAAACACCACCCTCATAATCGATGCCAAGACCCCGCCAAAGAATGAATCCCTCCCGAAAATCCGCCACCTGAGGCCACCATTGAGTTTGACACGTAGGAAAATCTGGGCAGGCGAGTGCAGCATAATTAGTGCTGGTCCAACCTCCAAGCGCAATTTGCATAAAGAGGACAATAACTGCAATAGTTCCCAGCCTGATAGGGACAAGCACAGGCCTAATAGCACCAGTACGCCACTCGCTCATCCAAGAGAGCAGTCCCAGTGTTGCTAGCCCCCCAAGAAGGTGGAATAAAACAATGATTGGCTTCAGCAACATCGTCACGGTCCACATGCCCAATACACCCTGAAATATAACTAATCCAAGCAATACTAATGGTAGCCGCCGGGGTTGCATCGGGTCCCGGCGGTTCACCCAAGACAATGCAGCCAAAGCAACGCAAACTAGGCCCAGAACAGATGCCAAGTAACGATGAAACATTTCTCTCCAGGCTTTACCCACATCGATTGGACGCTCTGGAAAAAGCATCTCAATTTCAACCTGAACTTGCTCGTCGCTTGGTACTAATAAGCGTCCGTAACAACCCGGCCAATCTGGGCAACCCAGCCCCGCATCCGTGAGGCGCACCCAAGCTCCTACAACAACTACGACAAACGCAAGGGCCGTTCCTATGCGAGACAATCTACGAAAGGTAATTAGCAATTTTGGTTCTCAGTCGGTCACTTACTTGGTCTGAGAAGTATATCAGCGCCCCTTAAGAGTGCGGGTGAGTTCGTTCACGGAAATATGCACAGCCCTGTCTGCTAATCCTCTTTCGAGGGATTTCTCAGAACCCCAGGCTTGACCAAAAATCAGCTCTACTGTCGTAGATATTCTTTTTTGTCCTCTGCATAGAAGCTCACTTTCAAAATGCTTCCAGCGACTAGGCGGGGTGAGGCCCGCTCGTCTACCTACAGCTACATTCGTGGCTCCGCAAGCTCGCAAATCATGTACGAGAGATGTCACATCTCCATGGGTTACTTGTAAATGATCTACATCTACTACTGGCTCTACGAAGCCGGCCCGGAGAATTAAATCCCCTATATCGTGCATGTCCATAAATCCGTGCACGTGTATCTCCTCGTCAACATTACGCCAAGCACGACGTACCTCTTGCAATGTATCGGGGCCCAAGGTAGTGAATACTAGTAACCCGCCATTCACTAGCACGCGCGCGGCTTCAGTCAGGACAGTTTCCACTGAACACCAAGGCAAAATCAGATTTGCAAAAATCAGGTCAACGCTTTGACTAGCGATCGGTAAGGATTGAGCATCGGCCATCATTGGATAGATGCGCCTGACCACTCGGCGGCGGCGCGACACATGCTCAAGCATTCTGATGCTTCTATCCACGGCTATGACCCGCGAGTCAGGATAATTTTGGGCTAATGCGAGCGCGCCTTTCCCAGTTGCAGAACCCAGATCAACAATGACTTGGGGTAACTGCTGAACTAAAGTCAATCGCTCTAGCAGTCTACGCCTTGCTTCACTATGAATTACATCAAAATCGTCAAAGTCTGCACTTACGCGGTCGAATGCCCGTGTGGCAGCTATTGAATCAGGCAGGCTAATGAAGGAGTCAGGCTTCACGGGCAGCCAAGGGCTCTGGTTTTAACCCCAAGCGTTTAAGGAGCATCCGATCCGCTTCGCGCTTTGGGTTATCCGTTGTAAGTAGCTGATCTCCAAAAAAAATTGAGTTAGCCCCAGCCATAAAACACATCGCCTGCAGTTCATCACTAAAATCAGTCCGGCCTGCGGATAGTCGTACGTGTGCGCACGGCATCAAAATACGCGCAACACCTACAACACGAACGAACTCCAGGCTATCCAGCACCTCAGCACTAGCAAGAGGCGTGCCCGGGATTTTAACAAGGTTGTTTATCGGTACACTTTCCGGATGTTCAGACAACGTTGCCAGTGTATGTATGAGCTGAATCCTGTCTTCACGACTCTCTCCCATTCCTAAAATTCCACCGCAACAAACCTTGATGCCAGCTGACCGGACACTCTTCAGCGTCTCGAGTCGGTCTTGGTAGTGCCGGGTGGTGATAATTTTTGGGTAGAAGGACTCTGATGTGTCCAAGTTGTGGTTGTAATAATCAAGCCCTGAGTCAGCTAATGATTCAGCTTGGCCTGGAGTCAACAGCCCCAGTGTTGCGCAGGTCTCAAGCCCTAGTTCGCCAACCTCACGAATCATCTCTTTTATGGTTTTCAATTCAGTATCTTTGGGGCCCCGGTATGCTGCACCCATACAAAAACGAGTGGCTCCAGCTGCCTTAGCTTCCTGAGCCGCCTGACGAATATCCTCAAGTGACATCAGCTCATGAGTATGGATACCAGTGTTATAGCGAATACTCTGCGGGCAGTACGCACAATCTTCTGGGCACGAACCCGTTTTAATAGATACTAGGGTTGAAATTTGTACTGTATTTGGCTCAAAGTTCTGTCGATGCACCCATTGAGCAGCATACAAGAGATCGTTAAAAGGAAGACGAAAGAGCGACTCTACTTCTGCCCTGCTCCAATCCTGCCTCGGAATAGCATTTATCTTGAGGCTTCCCACAGAAATTTCTTTTCTCGCTAAAAGCATACGCTACTAATTCCCTAGAACTCTGTATATCAGATAACTTAGAAATCCGGCTGTCAACCATAAGAAGCTATATCACCTATTAAGCTGACAGCCTAATTATGGAATAAATAATCGAGTGCCATACCGAAAAAAATACATGCCCCTAAAGCAGAATTGCTCATAAAAGCGCGAAAACAAAGCTCAGAATCACGATCCTTTATAAGATACTGCTGATAAAGGGCACAAAAACCTGCGGCTCCTAAACCCCCAAAATACCAAAAACCTAAGCCCTCACTTTTCCCCACTAATATCAGAGTTCCAAAAAAGATCATCTGTAAAGTCCACAAAAGCATCTTGTCTAGGTCACCAAAAAGTATTGCTATCGATCTAACGCCGATTTTTAGATCTTCTTCTCGGTCAGCCATAGCGTATTCGGTGTCATAAATGACACCCCAAACAATTGTTCCTAAAAACAAAAGCCACCCGACCCGAGGTACCTCCCCAAGTTGGGCCGCAAAAGCCATAGGCACGCCCCAGGCAAATGCAATTCCTAGCATGAACTGAGGAGTAGAAATAAAGCGCTTGGTAAATGGATAAATAACTGTAATTGCTAGACCAATAACAGAGAGAATTTGAGTGAATCTATTTAGCGTCAAGACTAGACTTAGGGCCACAATCAAAAGCCCAACAAACACTATAAAAGCTTCATGGGAAGATACCTCACCCGTAGCCAGCGGCCTATCGCTTGTTCTTTTCACATATGGGTCAACCGAACGATCTGCAAAATCATTAACGATACATCCAGCAGAACGCATGACGATGGTTCCGATAACAAAAATAATAAGAAGTTTCTCCATAGGCTGGCCGCGGCCTGCAATCCAAAGACCCCACAATGTTGGCCAAAGTAAAAGCCAAATTCCAATCGGGCGGTGTAGTCGCATCAGGCGAGCGTAGGCCGGATACTGACAAAAAATAATCCCAGCCCGTGCCACACATCGCCGCGCATATCTGCTGAATTTGGAAAGTTTATCCATCATACAGACCCATACTGCGAGCGCCCGCTTATCCAGCGTTCGATAAGTGGATCAACACGATCCGGAAAAGCTTCTAGAAGTTCTTCCGATACCTTGATGACCATAGGGAGCAAATCTGCATTTCGCACAAGGTCGGCAATTGTGAGTTCCACCATTCCAGCCTGGCGGGTCCCGAGAACTTCGCCAGGACCCCGAAGCTCAAGATCTTTCTCTGCAATCCGAAACCCATCGCTTGTTTCTCTCAGCACCTGCAACCGCTCCCTGGCAATACTGGAAAGAGGAGGCTTATATAATAAAACGCAACTAGAAGCATCATCACTCCTTCCTACCCGTCCGCGCAGTTGATGAAGCTGCCCTAATCCCATCCTGTCCGAATTTTCCACAACCATCAATGTAGCGTTTGGAATATCCACGCCCACCTCAACAACAGTAGTCGCCACTAACACATCAACTTTTTTTTCCTTGAAGGCACGCATGACTTGCTCTTTTTCTACAACCTTCATTTTTCCATGCAAAAGACCCACATTCAGCTCAAACATACCCTCGATGAGATCCTGTTCCAGATCTTCGGCAGCCTGAAGTTCCATCGTGTCGGATTCTTCTATAATCGGGCATACCCAGTACGCCTGCTGACCTCCTTTGCAATGTTGTATAACTCTCTGTACCAACTGATCTCGCCTATTATCTGGTACTACAACCGTACGAACTGGTTTTCGACCTGCCGGCAACTCAGCGATCACCGAGCAATCAAGGTCAGCATAAGCCGTCATTGCCAAAGTACGAGGAATTGGCGTTGCAGACATTACAAGCTGATGCGGGAAAAATCCGCTACTTGTACCCTTGTGCCTGAGCTGAAGTCGCTGATCAACGCCAAACCGATGTTGCTCATCGACGATAATTAACCCTAATTTGTAAAACGTGACATCCTCTGAAAAGAGTGCGTGCGTTCCCACAACAACTTGGACCCTGCCATTAGCAATACTAGTAAGCACCTCTTTTCGGACCTTTCCGGTAGTCGATCCGGTTAAGCACGCTACATTCACACCTAAGGGTTCAAGCCAACGACAAAAATTAGAAAAATGTTGTTCAGCAAGCAGTTCTGTCGGCACCATCACAGCACTCTGACAAAAACTTGATGCTGCCACAGCTGAAGCCAAGACAGCTAAAACAGTCTTACCCGAGCCCACATCGCCATGTAACAATCTAAGCATTGGCACCGGACGGTTTAAATCATTGACAATATCCTCCAGCGCCAAACTTTGTGCCTTTGTTAAATGGAATGGTAGTAATTTTTGTATGGCCTGCAGCCAACAGTGTTGGTCTTCTAGGGGTTCAGCCCGATCATTGCTGGCACTTATTTTCAGTTGCCTCAAACTAAGTCGTTGTGCAACTAACTCCTCCAGCGCCATTCTCTTTTGACAAGAATGGCGACCGTTAACTAAAGTCGCTACATCAGCATCAGGGGGTGGCCCATGTAAAAATATCAGGGCTTCCAAAAAAGAAGGCCAATTATCGCGTAATAGGCTGGATATATAATCCGCCGGAGGATCATCTAGAAGAGCATCCAAGACCTGTTGAACTAAATCCCTCAACTTTTGCTGGTATAAGCCGTGGGTGGTTGGATATATTGGTGTTAAGGTCAGGCTAGGTGATTCTTCTGATAAGGACAGCATCCGATACTCCGGATGAATCATCTCAAGCCCCGTCGGGCCTACTCGCACCTCTCCATAACATCTTAGTCGGATGCCCTTTTTCAAATTTTTTTGCTGTACATGGGAAAAATAGAAAAATCTTAGTGTGAGTGCGCCTGTACCATCGGACATCCGGCACAAGAAGGAGCGCCGACGGCCGAAAGCTACTTCGGCGAGCTCTAAAACCCCCTCGACAAGAACTTTTTCTCCGGGCGATAAGCTTCCTAAAGCCCTTACCTGCGTCCGGTCTTCGTAGCGAGTCGGAAAAAGAAAAGCTAGATCCCCCCACTTTTGAACCCCCAAACGCGTCAGGCGCTCTGCTGTTTTTGGGCCTACACCCCGCAAACTTGCAACCGAGCGCTCCATCACTGTACTTTTTTTAATCACCCGGATAGACCCAGCTTAGAGCTTTACAGAAACTCCTAAAAAATTTCAGCTTCTGGTTCGGTTAGGGAACAAGAATTGCATCTACCTCTACTAAGGCACCCCGTGGAAGTTCAGAAACACCAATAGCAACACGAGCAGGATAAGGCTTAACAAAAAATTCCTCCATTACCTCATTTACAAGCGGGAAAAAAGATAAATCGGTTAAATAAACGGTTATCTTCACAGCATCCCCTAAAGAAGCACCTGCTGCTTCGGCTACGGCAGAAAGATTTTTCAGGGACTGCTGAACTTGCTCTTCAGGCGCTCCCTTAACTAACTCCATGGTCTCCGGGTCCAAGGCAATTTGACCCGAAAGATAAATAACTCCACGTGCTTGTACTCCTTGACTATATGGACCAATGGCTTCAGGCGCATTTTTGGTATGCACCATCTCTTTCTTTATTGATCTAGCCACGGGTTCGGCTGACCCGAACAACATCATCCAAGCTCTGCACGCTTTGCATCACTTGATGAAGATGTTTGCGGTCTCGTACCTTGAGGCGAAAAAGTTGAGTAGAGGCATCTTCATCGGTGTCCACTGACACATTTTCTATGTTGCTCCGATTGCCAGAAATACGGGCTGCTACGTCTGCAAGTACACCGACTCTATTCAAACTCCTTACCTTTATCTCCGACTGAAATTCTCCGCTGACATTGCGTTTCCAATCCACCGGAATCCATTTTGAGGGCTGCTTTCGATGCTCAGAAACGTTGAGACAGTTAGAGCGATGAATAACAATTCCTTTTCCAGTCGACATAAATCCTAAGATGTCATCTCCAGGCACCGGAAAACAGCAGCGCGCATAACTTACAATCAACTTTTCGGTACCAGCAATGGCCAAAGGTTTACGCTGATCAGCATGTTCACCAGTATCATTTTGCTCCTGCTGTGCAAGAAGTCCGGCCACCACAGGAGCTAAGCGCTCCCCCAATCCCAGTTGCTGATAAAGCTGATTTATATCAGATAACCCGAACTCTTTAAGAAGACTCTCTGTCTGAATTTTCTTTAATCGCCTGAGGTTGAGTGAGTAGGGCCTCAAAGCTTGACTTAATAACCTTCGACCCAACTCACCTGCCTCGTCATGTTTTAGGTTTTTCAAATAAGCTCTAATAGCATTGCGTGCCTTTGCGGTAACCACAAAATTTACCCAGTTAGGACTGGGTTTAGCCCCACGAGCAGTAACAATCTGCACAGTTTCTCCATTCTTTAAATTTGTTTTTAGTGGTATCAAACGGTTATCAATTTTCGCTGCAACGCAACGATTCCCTACGTGAGTATGAACTGCATAAGCAAAATCAACTGCGGTTGCACCCTTTGGAAGCCTTAGAATATCTCCCTTAGGTGTGAATACATAGACAGTATCGGGGAATAGATCTACTCGCACAGTCTCTAAAAATTCTTCAGAATTGGAAGCGTGCTGCATCTCCATGAGACTCGCTAGCCATTCGCGTGCCCGCTCCTCTGCGTCGTGTGTGTGCTTTTCAACTGCCTTATATTGCCAATGAGCCGCAATTCCCCGATCAGCAACACGATCCATTTCTTCTGTACGAATTTGAACCTCCAGCGGTAAACCGTTTGGCCCGAAAAGCGTGGTGTGTAGAGATTGGTAACCGTTTACCCGTGGGATTGCAATATAGTCTTTAAAACGACCTGGCATAGGTTTATAAAGCTGATGAACAAGTCCTAAGACCTGATAGCAATTGTTAATTTCTTCAACTATTATTCTCAGGCCATATACATCAGCTATATCAGACATGTGGACATGTTTCCGCTGCATTTTTTGGTAAATGCTATAGAGGGGCTTTTCACGTCCCATGATTCTTGCATCTACGCCAGCCACCTTCAGGTTTTTCTTTAGCTCGGATTCAATTTTCCTAAAAAACTGGCGTTTTTTTCCTGTCGTTTTACTGCGTGTTCGTTCCAAAACCGCATAACGAAACGGATAGAGGTATTTGAAACCCAGCTCTTCTAATTCAACCTTAAGGCTATAGATGCCGAGCCGATTAGCAATGGGCGCATATATATCCAAAGTCTCTCGAGCTATTCGCCGTTGTCTGTTCTCAGACAGTGCAGTAAGCGTGCGCATATTGTGAGTGCGATCGGCCAGTTTGACTAAGATGACCCGCAGGTCCTTAACCATAGCTAACAGCATTTTTCTAAAGCTTTCTGCCTGAGCTTCTACCGCACTATCAAAATGCAGCTGGTCTAATTTACTGACCCCATCTACCAGCAGTGCTACGTCTTCCCCAAAGGTATTCTCAATATCCTCCAGAGTGGCTTGTGTATCCTCTAGGACATCGTGCAATAGAGCAGCCTTGATCGAACTACTGTCTAGGTGCAGGCCGGCAAGGATCCTAGCCACTGCCAGTGGATGCGTAATATATGGCTCGCCAGTTAGCCGCTGTTGTCCTTCATGCGCTTCTGCGCCAAACTTGTAAGCATCAATAATGCCAGCTAAGTCTTTCTCTGGTAGATAACCCTCAAGATCTGAGACCAGCTTCCCAACCTCATCGCTCCGCCACGCAGCGGGTAGGCGTTCTCGTACGGCAGCGCCGTAATCCATGCTTACCTCTTAGCAATGCCCCAAGGGAAACACCCAGCCAAACTGAACATCACTCGCTGGCAAGAGCAGGTGGAACGTTAAGCAGATTGTCTGGAGGTGCTGGTGACACTTGATCCAAGTCGAGTATATCTTCCGCAACCTGATCTTTCTCACCTAAGATACTTTGAGTGATGTGTCCCTCAGCAATCTCACGCAGCGCTACAACGGTTGGCTTATCATTTTCCCATTCCACCATGGGTTCTGCCCCATTAGCCAGTTGCCGTGCACGTTTTGAGGCTACTAAAACCAACTCGAACATATTCGGGATCTTATCAGTACAATCCTCGACCGTTATACGCGCCATCACACATTCTCCATCACACCGGGCCGGCAGTGTACTTCAACGCCGAGAAAGTGGCCAGATTTCAGACTATTTACCGACTGTATCCAGATGAAATTTGAGTCGCTTGTTCACAAATTACCGGGGAATCCGCGCGATTCTTGGTATTCCTGCCAGCAACAATACTCAGAATAGTTTCTACAGTACTGTTTACTTCACTGTTAATTACAACGTAATCGAACTCATGCCAGTGACTCATGTCTTCTGATGCGTCTGCAAGGCGCCTTAAAATTGTGGGCTCTGTATCACTGCCACGGTTTCGTAATCGTCTTTCCAGTTCTTTCATACTTGGTGGTAAAACAAAAATCGTCAACGCTTCGACATTTTTCTCTCTTAGTCGCCTTGCCCCCTGCCAATCAATCTCGAGCAATACGGAATGCCCATCGGCTAACAAGCTTTCAACGTGCTCTTTGCCCGTTCCATACCAATGGTCAAAAACCTGTGCATATTCTAGGAACGCATCTTGTCTCTGCATTGCCCGGAATTTCTCGTCGCTAACAAAAAAATAATCTTGCCCATCAATTTCTGATGGTCGCTGCGGGCGAGTAGTAGAGGATATAGAAAATTTAAAACGAGGTTCACGCACAAGTAACGTGTGAGCCAACGTCGTTTTTCCTGCGCCTGACGGGGCTGATAAAACGAGGATGCTTCCTTTTTTTCCAGTCGTTGGCATTCAGTCACTCAAGATTCTGTGCTTGTTCACGCATTTGCTCAATTAAAACTTTTAGTTCGATTGCTAACCGTCCGATATCCTCATCCTGAGACTTTGAGGCTAAAGTATTGGCTTCTCGATTTAGCTCTTGAATGAAAAAATCCATGCGCCTCCCCATGGGCTCACTGCAATGAAAAACATCTTCGGTCTCCGCCACGTGGCCCTCGAGCCTGTCCAATTCTTCTGTAACATCTAGCCTCTGTGCCAACAAAACCAATTCTTGCTCCAAACGCTCAGGGTTAGCCGTCACATCAACCTTTTCCAGTCGCTCCAATAATTTACGACGGTACAAAGCTTCAGCTGCGCCTAGCTTAGATCTGACCTCTAACAGAATACCTCGAATGAGTGATGTACGTTCCTTCATTAATGCACTGATTCGTTCCCCCTCACGCCCCCTTGAAGTGGATAATTTTACCAATGCAAGACCGAGGCACTCTTTAGCCGCTTCATATGCTTCTTTGGGGAATTCATGCTGAGGCCCCGCCAACACTCCAGGCCATCGCAAGATCTCACCAATTGACAGGGGCGGAGCTTCCGGAAAACACTTGAGCACCCCCTTTTCTATCTTGCGGAGACTTTCCAACGCTTTTTCCTCCAGCATTTTGATTGTGACAAATTCCACTGTGGCCCTAAATTTTAGATTGCAATCAATCTTCCCTCGTCCAAGAGCATTCTTAACAATCATTCTGAAGTCTGGCTCTAGTTGCCTAAACTCCTCGGGAAGACGAAAACTTGTATCCAGAAAACGATGGTTAACACTACGAATCTCCCATACCAGACTAAAATCATGTTCTTCTATTTCAGCCATAGCGAACCCTGTCATGCTGCTGGGCATAGAATCTCCTTAACAGAAAGAACAACACCTGTAAGGCCTAAGTCTACTGGATTGAACATAGTGCTAAAAAACATAGGTGACTTTAACTGATATAAGTGTCACAGTTCGAATACTATTTCGAAAAACTAGTAAATTATGTACGCGCAGCTACAAACCGAGCCTACTCTCTTAGACAGAGCTTTGCAGTGAACTATTGAAATTAGCAGTAAGGCTCTTCGAAAATTGCGACAAACTCTAAAATGACAATCCCACGCCGTTACCATAAATAAGCAGAACAAACGAGATATTCAGATGCGCCCTAGTGGACGAAAACCTAATCAGATGCGTAATGTAATGTTTTCAACGAACTATACCGCGCACGCTGAAGGAGCTGTGCTCACGGAATTTGGTGATACTCGTGTTCTTTGCACGGCATCGGTTGAGCCAAGAATCCCTTCGTTTCTTAAGGGCCGCAATCAAGGTTGGATCACTGCCGAATACGGCATGCTGCCCCGTGCCACCCATACTCGCCATCCGCGCGAAGCCGCTCGTGGAAAACAAAGCGGTCGAACTCTGGAAATTCAGCGGTTAATCGGCCGGAGTCTGCGGGCTGTAGTAGACCTTGCTGCGCTGGGTGATCGAACAATAACTCTGGACTGCGACGTAATTCAAGCGGATGGAGGTACTCGAACTGCAGCAATTTCGGGTAGTTATATAGCCCTTGTACTGGCGGTAGAGAGACTTCTTAATAAAGGTGAATTAGAACGCAACCCAATTCATGGCCAAGTTGCCGCAATCTCCGTGGGAATTTTTAGGGGCAAGCCTGTGTTGGATCTCGACTACGAAGAGGATAGCGAAGCTGAAACTGACATGAACGTGGTTATGAACGAAGCTGGCAGTTTTATTGAAATCCAGGGAACGGCAGAAGGTCACGCATTCCTTCGCAGTGAGCTAGAAGCACTACTGGATATGGCGACTACCGGAATCAAAACTCTACTTGCAAAACAAGCTGAAGCGCTAAAAAAATGATCTTTCATGCTGGCCAATGGGTCCTTGCTAGTAGCAACCCAGGAAAGCTGAAAGAACTGGAAGCGCTAACTGCCAATCTGCCCATCAAAATCATTTCCCAGGAAAAATTGGGTCTTGAGTCTCCTGAAGAAACCGGACAAACGTTTTTCGAAAATGCACTTCTCAAAGCGCGTTATGCAGCCAAATTCAGTGGACTACCTGTTATAGCAGATGACTCCGGGCTCACTGTAGACGCGCTAGCAGGTAAGCCTGGGGTTCACTCAGCCCGTTATGCGGGCCAGCCCGCTAGCGACGAGAAGAACGTCCAGAAATTGCTCGCGGCCCTTGATGGAGTATCAGAAGACCATCGAAACGCACAGTTTAGGTGTGTTATTGTCGCACTTCGCCATGAATGTGACTCTAGGCCATTAGTCTGCCGGGGCGAATGGGCTGGACGAATAACGGACAAACCTTATGGTAGCGGTGGATTCGGTTATGACCCGGTATTCTTTGACCCTCGATTACGCGCTACGGCGGCAGAACTTCCTCTAGAAATAAAAAACCAGGTTAGTCACCGTGCCTCTGCATTGGCAAAATTTCTCAAGAAACTGAAAATGGAGTAGCTATTACGGCATCAGCAATGCGGACAGTCATCTTTTGCTCACACGGACATTGGAGACCACGACAAAAAAATCTTTATGCAAAATAATCGTAAATATCATGACGAAGAATTTCTAACCAGTTGTTTTTATTATTTATTAAAAATTTGATCATTTTTCACCAATTCAGAAAAAACTATTTAGATGATATTTTTTTAGTATGAATGAATTAGACTGCGCTCACACACAAGGTATACACAAATTTTGTGGGCGCGCGGGCTGAAGATAATACGCACTCGGCGCTTGTTTTTGTGACCGTTGAGCAGTATTCTCACGCGCCAGCTCTGAGGATCAAGCTATGAAAGTGGAGATTCATCCAGAATACAACGAAATTAATGTGTCCTGCAGCTGCGGACGCAAATTTACCACTCGGTCCACTCTCGGTGAGGATCTTCAGGTTGAAGTGTGCTCAAGTTGCCACCCCTTCTACACGGGCAAACAAAAAATTCTTGATAGTGGGGGTAGAGTGGAGAAGTTCCGCAAGCGCTACGGTCTCAATTCAGACAAATAGATCAAACTTTTTTCGGTTTTATTGAGTCAACCGCTCTGTGGTGATCTTCACGCACTGCTATAATGGGCGGCTCAGGACGCCGGCGTGAAGTATAACTTTTGCCTTCTTCTACCAAGGCTGACTGTGACTAAGTTTCATCAGACCTTAATTTTTCTATGATATGAGCAATGAGCACTACAAGTTAATAGGGCCCGATGCCGACAACGAATTGGAGCTGGTCCAGCACAAGCCGACACAGGGTCCAAATGTTCTGGATGTCACCAAGTTGTACCGCCAGGGCAAGGTATTTACTTACGATCCAGGCTTTGCTGCCACTGCCAGTTGCACCAGCTCCATCACTTTCATAGATGGCGAGCAGGGATTACTACTTTATAGAGGCTATCCTATAGAGCAACTAGCAAAATCCTCCACATTCATCGAAGTTGCTTATCTTTTGCTTTACGGGGAGCTACCCACGTCTGATGAGATTGAAAAATTCGAGCGCTCAATTCGCACACATACAATGCTGAATGAGTCATTCCTTCGATTTTTTAATGGATTTCATCATGATGCTCACCCCATGGCGATGGTATCAGGTGTAGTAGCCTCAATGTCCGCCTTTTATCATGATACAACTGATATTCATGATGCCGGGCATCGTGACATTTTTGCCCATAGAATTATCGCCAAAATTCCTACCATTGCTGCCGCTGCATACAAGCATTCTTTGGGGCAACCATTTGTTTATCCACAGAACGACCTGGACTACTGTACGAATCTGTTGAATATGTTTTTTGCAGTACCGCCAGCCACCTACGAAGTTGATGCATTATCTGCCGAGGCACTGGATTTGCTATTTATCCTCCATGCAGACCATGAACAAAATTGCAGCACCTCATCGGTTAGGATGGTAGGAAGCTCAGGCTCAAATCCCTATTCTGCAATTGCGGCAGGTATCTCTGCTCTTTGGGGACCAGCACACGGTGGGGCCAACGAGGCAGTTATAAATATGCTTGAGGAAATTCGTTCCCCTAGCCGACTCCAGCAATATATAGATAGGGCAAAAGACAGAAATGATCCTTTTAGGCTGATGGGATTTGGCCATCGGGTTTACAAGAGTTATGACCCTAGAGCAATGATTATTAGGAAAATGTGTCATCGTGTACTTAAACGGTTAGGGGATAAAGACGCACCCATCTTTGAACTGGCAACCCGTTTGGAGGAAATTGCCCTGCGGGATGAATTTTTTATTGAAAAAAATCTTTATCCGAATGTTGATTTCTACTCTGGGATAATTTATCAAGCCCTAGGCATACCTAAATCGATGTTCACCGTCATGTTCGCCATTGCCCGCTGTGTAGGTTGGGTAACACATTGGCGAGAGATGGTTAGAGATCCGGAATCGCGCATCGGGCGACCACGACAACTTTATAGAGGCCCTAAGCAACGAAATTATTTAACTTTGAAAAAAAGAAAATAAAACATATCTTATTCAAGAAGCGCAAGAAGTTGCTCTCTATTCATTCTCTTCATGGGGCGCTGATCGACCGGACTGAGAGGAGCCTGCCGAATCCCCATTTCTGGAAAAACGAGTGTACAAATTTCTTCTCCAGTTATTTGAAATTTAAATCCAGGCACTAATGTCCACTGCGGGCCTTTAAATCGATAGCGATGAGAATAATCTCGAAAAACTAACCCATTTTTTTTTAGAGCTGTAGCTACGCTCTCTGGGGTATCAGAAAACACATGCAACTCAATTCCAGAATTGATGGCAGCTATGCCACGAAGAACTGATCCAGTCAATCGGGGATTAAATAATGAAAGCATGCCCATAATGTCGGCGGCTATAAGACGCAATGTTTTCAGTCGCCGTTCCTGTAGTTCGGGCTCAAAGAGGCGTTGATGTTCGAGAACATGGCTTTCGATCTCAGCATTGCTGGGCAAAGCACTCGCTCCGCCAACGCGGAATTGCTCGGCGGCCTTTCTTTTCGCTTGGCCGTAATCCCGAATGCCATGCTCAACTATTAAGCGCGCAGCCTCCTGAGCAAGGCTTTTTCTCAGATGTTCATTCAAAAAAAATTTTTATGTATAAAGAAAAAACGTATTAATCCTTATAGGCAGTACTTAGGAAGCGCGTGCTCATCAGTGTCAGAAAATTGGCCTTTTCGCTGCATCTTCTGACTCCCCGCGCTCAGCATCTATCAGAGAATCTGCTAAAAGCGCTGATCCATCTTCCCTTTGTGGAACATGCCCAAGTCTAAATTGTTCAATAATGGCTGTCTCGGCTCGACTAACCAAACCAGTTTCTGGATTTATCCGAACATCTACTACTCCAGGGGGACGTTCTAACACATGATCCGGCAGGCCCTTCAGTGCCTCAGCCATAAAATAGTTCCACATTGGCAACGCGGTACGCCCCCCTTCTTCCAGTCGCCCCAAAGAACGCTCTTGATCAAAACCTACCCAAACTGCCGCTACCAAATCCCCATTAAAGCCAGCAAACCAAGCATCACGACGCTCATTAGATGTTCCAGTTTTTCCAGCTAAGTCCTCCCGGCCAAGCTCTCGATATGCGCGTCTCCCAGTACCCCGGCGTACAACATCACCCATCATGTCTCTGATCAAAAATGCATTCTGGGCACTAATGACACGCTCTGGGAGAGGGCCCTTCGGATAAAGTTCCGCTGGATTACGAACAAGCTCCAAATCCTGCTCTTTTGTTGCTAATTCGCAAGTCTTGCAAACGAACGGGTGTAAAGTTTCGTATAATATTTTTCCGTCTGCATCTTCAATGCGCTCGATGAGATGGGAGTTAACTGCATAGCCTCCGTTCGCGAAAACAGCATAGCCTGCCGCTAAATCTACCGGCGCAACACCACCTGCACCGAGTGCCAGTGTGGAATTAGCAGGCAATGCAGTATCGTCGAAACCAAACTTTCTTAGGTGCCGCACTGTGTTACCCACTCCGGCTTGCCTAATAACCCGAATAGATACCAAATTGAGTGACCGAACAAGCGCTTCCCTAAGTCTTGTTTCACCACTGAATTTACCGGAGTAATTTTCCGGCTTCCAAGTATCCTCAAGTATAGGATCATCAATCACGATCGGAGCGTCATTCACTATCGTTGCTGCTGTATACCCCTGCTCCAAAGCTGCGGAATACACAAATGGCTTGAAGGATGAGCCTGGCTGACGCTTTGATTGCGTTGTTCGATTGAAGTTACTCAAGGAAAAATCAAATCCACCCACCATTGCAGAAATTCCGCCATCAATGGGATCCATTGCAACGATTGCCCCCTGTACTTCTGGAACTTGCGATAGCCTAAGTAGGCCATTCTTTGTTCTCCGAAATCGGACAACATGGCCCACCTCAAGTGCGTCAGCTACTGACTTCGGTCGACCTTCGACAGCATTGTCATTAATGTAGGGGGCTGCCCATTCAACTGAATCAAGCCCAACCTCTACAAGATTGCCCCCTTGGAGATAAACCGTTGCTTTAAGTAAGGGTCCCTGATCTATTTCAAGTTGGTCTGTGCCAATATCTTCAACTTCCTCTGCTCCGTCCAGCCTCACAACACTTTCTGCTTTGACCTCTTTGGAGAGCGGATACTTTTTTGATTCATTTGGAAGATCAATGCTCACTACTAGGCCAGTCTCAAACCCCGGCAAATTTGGGTAGTCAGAAAGCAGTGCCTTCCAACTCTCCTGAGAAAATCCAGCCCCAGTGAATCCTCTCTCCGCCATGTTTGTACTAGAAATATCCAAATGAGCTAAGGCACCACGATAGCCATGACGTTCGTCATATTCTATTAAGGTTTTCCTCAAAGCATCCGTAGCAGCATTTTGTAGTCGGCTATCAATAGTCGTAGTAACTTTCAGCCCAGATGTGTACGCAGCTAAGCCTAAGCGCTCAATCATCTCTGATCGTACTAATTCAGAGACGTAGGGCGCATCTAATGCAACCTGCAAACCGAAGCGATTACCGGAAATCGGCTCTTCTATTGCAACCTTGTATTCAGTGTCTGTTATAAAATTTAGCTCCCGCATTCTCCGGAGTACATAGCTACGGCGTTGGCCTGCCAGATCAGGATTTGCCACTGGATTAAGGACGGAAGGCGCGCGAGGTATCCCAGCTAATATTGCTGCATCGGATAGTGAAATATCGCTTAGCTCCTTCCCAAAATAAACCTGTGCCGCAGCCGTAACTCCATAAGCGCTCTTTCCAAAAAAATAGGTGTTTAGATATAGTTCCAGTATTTCTTGCTTCGAAAATTCCCTTTCGATTCGTGTTGCCAAAATAAGCTCTTTAAATTTTCTAACAAACGTCCTTTCTCGGGTGAGAAAATACATTCGTGCAAGCTGTTGTGTAATTGTACTTCCACCCTGACTTATTGACCCACTAAGAGAATTACTTAAAGCGGCTCGGACGAGTCCCTGATAATCAAATCCGGGGTGATCAAAAAAACGGTCGTCTTCAGCTGCTAATAACGCATTTATCAAGACCTCCGGAATATCATCATAAGCTGCTGGAGTACGCCGCTCCTCGCCAATTTGCGCAATAAGCCGTCCGTCACGACTATAAATAGTCAACGGTATCTTCAGCCGAACGTCTCTAAGCTCCTCTGCATCAGGCAGGCCAGGTTCAACAAAATAATAGGCGCCAAAAACGAGAGCAGCTAGGCCTAGGGTGCAAGCTAACCCGACTGAGAGACAGGCCAGCAAGATTCTGACAATTGGTCTCATAGGTGAAGGCAGGATACCACTCCTTGCTATGCGCATACAGATTATAGAGACTAGACCTCCAAAATGCGTAACAAGCTCAATATTTTTCTAATAGGCCCGATGGGCTCTGGCAAGAGTGGTGTCGGGAAAAAGCTCGCGAGGAACCTGGGTCTGCGATTTGTTGATAGCGATGCTGAGATTGAGCAACGTACGGGCGTCAGTATTTCATATATCTTTGAGAAAGAAGGTGAAAATGGCTTTCGAGCTCGGGAGAAGAACATTATTGCGGAATTTGTTCAGAAAAAAGGATTGGTACTAGCGACAGGCGGCGGTTCAGTCATGGATGAAGAAAATCGCCAAAAACTTTCCAAAAATGGAACAGTAGTCTACCTTAAGACCAGCGTAGATCAACAATTTAAGCGCATCAAAAATACCCATACAAGGCCTCTACTAACACGCAGAAATCCTAAGGAAATACTGGAACATTTGCAGATCATTAGGGGGCCCTTATATGAAGAGATTGCCGATATATTAGTAGATACCGATGGGTGCCAAATGAACACCGTAGTCACAAACGTGCTTGATATCCTAACGGAGCGCGGTCTTATGCCGTTGCAAAAGTGACGCAGCCCTGCGAACCTTCTTCCATGGAAACGCTGGAAGTTAGACTCGGTGCAAGAAGCTATCCGATCCACATTGGAGAGGGGCTACTGGAAAATGATATTTTTTTAAATCAGGAGATCTCTGCAAAACAGATCTTGATCATCACTAATGAAGTAGTGGCACCACTGTACCTTAAACTATTGACAAAGGCTCTCAGTAAACGCGACCAGTATTCTCTAATTCTTCCCGATGGCGAACAGCATAAAACCCTTTCATGCTTTTCAAACATTATCGATAAACTCATTGGCCATGAATTTCATCGTGACTCATGTATTGTGGCACTGGGCGGAGGAGTCATTGGTGATATTGCGGGATTCGCTGCTGCCTGCTATCAACGTGGCATTGACTACGTTCAGATTCCAACTACCTTGTTAGCGCAAGTAGACTCGTCAGTAGGTGGTAAAACAGCCGCTAACCACTTACATCTAAAAAACATGATTGGAGCATTTCATCAGCCTACAAGTGTATTCATAGACACAAGTGTTCTCAAAACACTAATCCCTCGACAATATTCTGCGGGCATAGCTGAAATAATCAAATACGGATTAGTATTGGATAAGGGGTTTTTTGGGTGGTTAGAAGAACACCTAGAAGCACTATTAACACTAGACGCAAAGGCACTTGCGTTTGCTATTCGTCGTAGCTGCGAACTAAAAGCTGCGATCGTTTCGGAAGACGAACGAGACCTTGGCCAGCGGGCCCTGCTTAATTTTGGGCATACCTTCGGGCATGCCCTGGAATCGCTAGGCCAATTAGACCAGTGGTTACATGGCGAAGCTGTATCTATAGGAATGTCCATAGCTGCAAGAACGTCTTGTTCGCTTGGTTTCATCAGTGACACTGACTGCGAGCGAGTAGATAGCTTACTGCTCCGCGCCAATCTTCCAGTGGCTTTTAAAGACCTAGACCCTGACAAGCTACTTGAGTTTATGCAACTAGATAAAAAAGCAGGCACTGAAGGACTCAAGCTGATTCTTCTAAAAAAAATCGGTGAAGGGATAATAACTGCGGCACCAAATGATTCCATACTGAAAAGTGTGATTGGTGCTAAGGCTATAATCTGAAGATCGGTACACTGGTGTGGAGCAACTGCTTTCCCAATATGCTGCTGATCCTCTTCAAACGCGTGGACGTAAACACGTCGAGTCACCACCGACTGGACGCAGTGAGTTTCAGAGAGATAGGGACCGCGTAATTCATTCTGCGGCTTTCCGGCGGTTAGTCTACAAAACGCAGGTGTTTGTTAATCACGAGGGAGATCTGTACCGGACCCGATTAACGCATTCGCTGGAGGTTGCCCAGATAGCACGTACTATCGCGCGCGCAATGAGACTAAACGAAGATCTTGTTGAAGCAATCAGCCTATCTCACGATTTGGGGCACACTCCTTTCGGTCATGCTGGTCAAGATTCTCTCAACACGTGTATGCAAAACTACGGTGGATTTGAGCACAATATGCAATCGCTCCGTGTAGTAGAGGTCTTAGAAAATAGGTATGCCGACTTTAAAGGCCTAAATCTGACATTTGAGACGAGGGAAGGAATACTAAAACACTGCTCACTTAAAAATGCGGCCACTTTGGGAAAATTAGGAATGCGTTTCATAAAAAGTCGCCAACCAAGCCTAGAGGCTCAACTAGCTAACATTGCCGATGAAATTGCCTATAACAACCATGATGTAGATGATGGTTTGAGATCAGGCTTGATTAACTTGGAGCAGCTCACAAAAATTCCTTTTTTTTGTGAACAACTTGAATTGGTGAGATCAAGTTATCCAAATATCTCAAAAACCCAAACGAACCATGAAATTGTTCGAAGAATGATTAATGCCTCAATCACAGACTTGCTTAGCGCTAGCCAACAAATGGTTGACAGAATAAATCCTAGTAGTGTTGACGAGGTCCGAGCACTGGAAAAACCACTGATTGGTTTCAGCGAGCCTTTTATAGAAGGTCAATTGGCAATAAAACACTTCCTTAGTAAGGCTTTATACCGACATCCTCGAGTACAGCGTATGACGGAGCAAGCAACTGAGGTGATTGCCACACTTTTTGATGCTTTTATGGAAAAATACGATAGGATGCCTGATGAACATGCACAACTTGCTCGCCAAAGTCAAAAAGAAGCAGGCATTGCTGGGGGAGCGAGAATCGTGGCTGATTATATAGCCGGCATGACAGACCGATTTGCATTGCAGACCCATGAAAAACTTTAAACTAACTCTTTTGTTAATATAAAAACGTGTTGGCCACCCCATCCAAAACCGTACGAACTATTCCTGCGAATCAGAGATTAATTGTAGCTCTGGACGTTCCCAGCATTGAATCTGCGAAGTCTTTGGTGCAGGAACTCGGTAATTCCGTTCAGTTTTATAAGTTGGGCTTGGAATTAGCAATGTCAGGAGCTTATTTCGAGCTACTGACCTGGCTCAGGAAACAAGATAAGTATATTTTTGCAGATCTAAAATTTTACGATATACCCGCCACCGTTGGAGCTGCGGTTGGTCAATTAGCAAATTTGGATATATCTTTCCTGACGGTACATGGAGACCAATCTATTCTTGAAGCAGCAGCTGAACACAAAGGGTCTCGGCTCCAAATTTTAGCGGTAACAATTCTAACCAGCCTAGATCAGCATGCACTCCGTCAGATGGGCATCAACCTTGACGTTAGTGACTTGGTCTTATCCAGAGCAAAACAGGCCCTTATGTCTGGCTGCGATGGGGTGATCGCATCTGGACTCGAAACCCCTATTTTGCGATCCGCCCTTGGCAAACAGATAATAATTGTAACGCCCGGTATTCGCCCTGCAAATCATGGTGCAGCAGATGATCAGAAACGCGTTGTGACAGTGCGTCAAGCTTTTGAAAATGGTTGTGATCACATTGTAGTTGGCAGACCGATACGTGATGCAGATAGTCCGCGAGCTGCTGCCGAAACCATACAGGAAGAAATTGCTGACACACTCCAAAAAATTGCCTAAACCATCATCAGAGCAACTAAAACTATCACTCTTTCTCTATTATTTTCCATCACTGATCTTTTAGTGCGCGGCGAAGTACTTTACCCACATTGGTTTTTGGTAGTTCATCGAGAAATACTACTTGCTTAGGAAGCTTATAAGCAGTAAGGCTTTCTCTGCAATGCTCGATCAGACTACTTTCAGTCAGACTTTTATCCTTCTTCACCACAAATAATTTCACGACTTCACCAGAATGGCTATCTTCGACACCGACTGCAGCTACTTCGAGAACGCCAGAATGTTTAGCTGCAACATCTTCAATCTCGTTGGGATACACGTTAAAGCCAGACACGATAATTAAATCTTTTTTCCGATCCTCAATGTATACAAAGCCTCTTTCGTCTATTCGGCCAATATCTCCAGTACAAAACCATCCTTCGTCGAGAAATGCAGCTGCAGTTTCTTCTGGACGATTCCAATAGCCAGGCATTACCTGCGGACCCCGCACACATATTTCGCCAATCTCACCACCAGCTACCATGTTTCCATCGTCGTCAAAAATTGCTACCTCCGTAGCTGTTATTGGAAGGCCAACTGACCCACTAAAAGATGACTCACCCAGCGAATTGGAAGTCACTATTGGGGAAGTCTCAGTTAACCCATAACCCTGAGTCAGTACATTGCCAGTAACCTCTTGCCATTTTTCGGCAACTGATCTTTGCACTGCCATGCCGCCCCCTATGCTTCCTTTAAGTTGGCTAAAATCCACGCTACTAAAGCCTGGGGTATTCAATAACCCATTGAATAGTGTATTAACTCCCGAAATAAAGGAAAAAGGCCTTATCTTTTTTAATTCTCTGACGAAACCCTTCAGATCCCTTGGGTTGGTGATCAGAACGTTGCACCCACCCAGCTCCAGAAAGCCGAACAAATTGATTGTGAGAGAAAATATGTGGTAAAGCGGTAACGCTGTAATCACAATTTCATTTTTTTTATTAATGAAGGGCCTAGTCCAAGCCGCCAACTGGAGTACATTGCTGACTATATTGCGGTGAGTCAGGATTGCACCCTTAGCAACCCCCGTAGTCCCTCCGGTGTACTGGAGAAACGCGGTTTGATCCAACTCGACCGGTACATCTTCAAACACAGACTCAGAGCCCCTACGAAGAACCTGAAGATAGGGAACCGTGTCTGGGATGTTCCATTTCGGAACAAGCTTCTTGATTCGCCTCACAACAAAATTTGTGAGTGCGCGTTTCACAGGGGGAAAATGATCACCCAAGCCAGATACGATAACCGTTTGAATGTCTGTCTGATTCTTAACTTTCTCTAGAGTGCTCGCAAAATTTTCAAGCACAATGATTGCTCGCGCACCACTATCACTCAGCTGATGCTTTAATTCCCGGGCCGTGTACAGTGGATTAACATTAACGGCAACCAATCCTGCCCTTAAAATCCCAGACAGGACGACGGGATACTGGAGCACATTGGGCATCATCACAGCTACCCGATCACCGACATTCAAGCCTGCAACCGACTGCAAATAGGCAGCAAAGTACCCACTAAGTACCTCTAAGTCCCGAAAACTTAAAGACACGCCCCTGTTGGAAAATGCCTCCAAATCGCCAAATCTCTGAAAACTCGATTCCAGCAAATCCTTCAAAGAAGAATATTTAGTCAGATCAATCTCTGCTGGAATGCCCGGCGGATAATTGTCTAGCCAAGGTTTCTCAAACATATTACTCAAGCTGCTTTGCAATTACGGCCCAAACATTCTCTAAAATACCCTGCTGACCTTCAATATTGGGATGGATACCGTCACTCTGCATCCGAGTCGGGTCGAGCGCAACGCCATCTAGCAAAAAATCTATCAATTGGATATCAAATTCCTGTGCTAAATTAGAATAGACCCCTGAGAAAGCGCGAGTATAAATTTCTCCATAGTTAGGGGGAATTTGCATCCCTGCAAGTATTACAGTAGCCCCAATCTCGTGGGATAGATCAATCATGGCAGCAAGATTATCATGCAGTCTCACCACAGACTGCCCGCGCAAACCATCGTTTCCGCCCAGCTCAATAATCAGAATACGGGGACGATGTTGTTCTAGCAATGGTGGTAAGCGTGCCAACCCACCCGCACTGGTGTCTCCCGGGATACTGGCATTGATCACCTGATAACCGTACCCTTCTGTCCTAAGGCGGTTCGCCAAGGCCGCAACCCATGATTTTTCAACGGGTATGCCGTAGCCGCTCGACAATGAATCGCCCACTACAACAATGGTCTCCTGGGCAGATAGGCCCCTTGGAGCACAAACAAAAACCAAGGACAGGACAAGGATCCATCCTTCGTAGACCTTATACTTATACAGCATGACCCAAAAAGAATTCCTACTAACCGCAAATGCACTAACCAAAAAGGTTACCAGCCTAGATGGGGACTTGACCATCCTAGATAACATAAACCTCCAAGTGAAATCTGGAGAAACAGCCGCTATTGTTGGTCCTTCTGGGGCCGGAAAATCGACCCTTCTAGCATTGCTGGCAGGCCTAGATGAACCCACCTCCGGGCAGGTCTGGATTGACGGAACTGAATTGACTGCATTAGATGAGGATGGCCGCGCTTCAATTCGCAACCAGCAAGTCGGCTTTGTATTCCAGTCATTTCATCTGCTCCCAGCATTCACCGCGCTGGAAAATGTGTTGCTGCCACTAGAGCTTGGTGGCGCTGCTGGTGCAGCTGAAAGCGCCCAAAAGGCTCTGGAGCAAGTCGGCCTAGTCCATCGCCTAAGGCACTACCCACGGCAACTATCTGGTGGAGAAAAGCAGCGTGTTGCTATTGCGCGAGCCTTCGTAACACGTCCGGCCTTGTTGTTCGCAGACGAACCAACTGGCAATTTAGACAATAAAACCGGTCAGAACATCATGGATCTATTGTTCGAATTGAATTCCAGATATGACACAACGTTGGTACTGGTAACCCACGATGTTTGCGCAGCAAAACGCTGCATCCGCGTCATCGAACTATCCGCTGGAAAAATTATTAATCTCTCAGTTGACTCGACTTGAGAAACAAAGTTCACGCTCGTCAGCCTAAACATTCATTAAAGCAATGCGATTTTAGCCCGTGTTCTGCATGCCATAGGCGATGCCGTGCACGCTTGCCTTCAAAGCTTTCAATGTAGCACCATCCTCCCGTCCCGCCAATCTCCAGCGCTTTAGAAGATCTACCTGAAGAAGACTCATTGGATCCACATATGGGTTCCGCAAACGTATCGATCTACGTAGAGTTTCGTCGTTCTCTAGTAGCTTACTTTGCTCGCGTATTTGCAGTACTGAATTAATACTTCTATCGTACTCGTCACGAATCATTGGAAAATACTGGCGATGTAGCGTACCTGCCAACTCAGAATACCGCTCAGCGATATTGATATCTGCCTTGCTCAATACAACTTCTACATCGCATACCAACACCTTAAAAAAATCCCACGCATCAAACATTTCCTTCAGTACTGCATTACCATGTTGATTCCGTGCCTCTTCGAGACCTGTGCCAATGCCAAACCAACCAGGAAGCAAAAAACGGCTTTGAGTCCACGCGAAAACCCAAGGTATGGCTCTTAGGCTCCTTATCTCGCCATCTTCAGCGCGAGAGACTGGCCTAGAACCAATATCTAGTCGTTCAATTACATCAATGGGCGTTGCTTCCCGAAAGTAACGGTTAAAATCGGCGGAATCGTAAATTATTTTCTGATAAGCCCCATGGCTAACGCTAGCAATCGTTTCCATAACGGATGCCCAACGGGGCTCTTTGGGGTGAGGAACACGTTTGGATGCTGACACCCATAACACAGAACTGACCGTACGCTCCAGAGTTCGCATAGCGATAGCTCGTAAACCGAATTTTGCGTTAATCATTTCGCCCTGCTCAGTTACTCGCAACCGTCCAGCAACTGCGCCGGGTGGTGATGCATTGACAGCTTCGTGGATCCTTCCCCCTCCCCCTCGACTCACGGTTCCCCCCCGACCGTGAAAAAGAGTGAGTTTGGTTCCGTTCGTGCTCAATGTTCTTACCAGCTCTGCCTGAGTTTTCTGCAGGGTCCAGCGTGCAGAAGCCAGCCCACCGTCCTTGTTGCTGTCGGAATAGCCAACCATGATTGTCTGATGACCTGACCGACTTTCTAGGTGCTCTTTATAAATTTCATCCTTCAGCAGGCGCTCCATGATCATGGGGGCATTCTCTAAATCCTTCACCGTTTCAAAGAGTGGGGTAATGTCTAGCGGAATAGCTCCTCCTTTTGGTGCAAGATCACCCCATTTTGCCAACAGCAGTACGGACAGGACGTCGTCTGGCCCCTGAGCCATGCTGACCACATAAGACCCAATTGACCGAGCCCCATATTTTCTGCGGCAATGGGCAATAGCTTGAAATATTGCCAGGGTGCGGCGTGCGTCCGATGAGAGTGGCTCCAATGGAGATTCGAGGTGCTCTAAAGCCATCCTGATTCTTTTGGTCCGATCTTCGCTAGAGCGCTCTAACCAATCTTTTTCGCCTAATGCCTCGCCTATGACCCGCTGATGGGCTAGCGCATTCTGCCGAATGTCAAGCGTAGCCATATGAAAACCGAAAGTATGTGCCCGCCTCAGCAAACGTTGTACCGAAAATAACCCAGCATTTTTGCCCTTGTTAGCACGCAAGCTGTCAGCAATTAGTTCAATATCCGCTATGAATTCCTCTGCCGACTCGTATGGGAAGGCCGCACCATCATAAGTTGATTGCAGTCTTGCCTCTATTGCACGCAGAAAAACACGATATGGCATTTGACGATACCTAGCCGGAACCGAATGAGCTGCTTTTGGAAAATGCTCAGCATAAAGCGTGCTGCGCTGACGTACCTCTTCCGAAACATTTACCTGACTATCGCTCTGACTCAGTTGTTGGAACAATCCTTGGCACTCACTGTAATATTTGTTCAGTATTAAGTTGTGCTGCCTAGCCAGAGTTTCCCGGATATCCTTGGCAGTGACATTGGGGTTTCCATCCATGTCACCGCCCACCCAAGAGGAGAACCTCACAAGGATCGGCACATGAATACGTTCGCCCTTGAAGCTCATTTCGAGCGCACCATCAAGGTCCTCGTAAAGTCGCGGGATCATTCTGTAAAGAACGTCTGTAAGGAAAAAAAGCGTTTGCTCTACTTCATCTCCTACAGTCATCCGCTCGCCGGGCTGCTCCTCTGTTTGCCACCCCGTGGTCATGGACATGCGGATGCGATCCAACGCCGCCTGCTCTTCTCCTAACGTCATATACGGATCCAGCATGCCTATAAGATAACGGGCGATGCTTTGTTGCTTTCGCAAGAGTGTTCGGCGCGTAGTCTCGGTAGGATGAGCCGTAAATACTGGCTCAACGGAAAGCGTGCCGAGTACTTTTTCTACAGTTTTCCCATTCACCCCGTTGGCTTTCAGTCTCCTTAGGGTGTCCGAAAATCCCAGCGGTTGGGGCGTGTCAGAATCCTTTAAATAGGCCCTACGTCTTCGGATCCGGTGAACCTTTTCCGCCATGTTCACGACTTGAAAGTAAGTAGAAAATGCCCGAATAAAATCGCCTGCGTTATTCAGCGTCAACGAAGATAATAGCTTATCCAGTTGACCAATCTCACTGGTATCACCTTCTCGGCTCTCAATAGCCGCACAGCGCACCGCTTCAACAAGATCAAACAGCGCCTCACCAAGCTGGTCTTTGACAAGGTCCCCCACAAGTTCACCCAAACGGTGAACATCTTTTCTGAGCGCTTTATCCTTTTCAGCGAAGAATATGTCAGAGCGTCGAATTTTTTCTGATTCGGATGTGGACATTTATAATGTCTGACCCTCAATGGGTATGTAAATAGAATGGCACAGGCGGACCGTGGATTGTAACGCAGTTGAAGTGTCACCCGATTAGTTAAACGAGGTTGGTCTTATATTTTTTGATGCCGCGCCTTGCGGTTTGACTAACGGTAACCCTTTGCCTGCAGTTCGAATAGGCGAGCATACTCTCCATTAAGCGTTATGAGTTCTTCGTGGCTTCCCTTCTCGATAACACACCCCCTACTCAATACCACGATCGTATCGGCTCTGCGCACCGTTGAGAAACGGTGAGAGATCAGCACTACCATTTTATCTTCTGTGAGCGACTGAAAATGATCAAAGATTTCCGTTTCCGTTTCTGCGTCCATTGATGCGGTTGGCTCATCCAATACCAAGATTTCCGCATCATTCCGCATGAACACCCGTGATAGTGCGATGCGTTGCCATTGCCCGTTAGATAATTCCTGACCATCGTGAAACCAACGCCCTAATTGTGTTTCATAACCATGCGGAAGTGTTTCCACAAAATCCGCGGCCTTGCCCTTCCGGGCTGCTTCTTCCCATCTTTCCTTGTGGCCCAGCATATCTACATCTCCCACCCCAATATTCTCTCCGACTTGAAGCTGGTATCGAATGAAATCTTGAAAAATGACGCCGATGCGCTGTCTAATCGCGTCCGGCTCCCATTTACTGAGTTCCAGCCCCTGATAACGAATCTCCCCGCTGTCTGGCTGGTATAGCCCAGCGAGTAGCTTGATCAGGGTTGTTTTGCCAGAGCCGTTCAGCCCAACGATCGCTAGGCTTTTTCCCGGTTCTATATGCAACGTAATGTCTTGGACCGCGGGTCTGTCAGTGCCCGGGTAAGTAAAGCTCACACGCTCAAAACGAAGCCCGTCCCCCGCAATAGGTCCGTCTGATGCTCCGCCTTCCCAGGCCGCGACCGGCTGCTCGAAATATGCAAAAAGGTTGGAAAGATAGAGATTGTCCTCATACATACCCCCTATCGCACTTAGCATCGCTGATACGGCAGACTGACCCTGCTTGAACACTAATAAATACATGGTCATCTGCCCAAGTGTAATCTGGCCTACAATTGTGGAAACAGCAATCCATCCATAAGTACCGTAGAAGGCAATATTTCCCAGCAGCCCCAGCCCAAACCCCCAGACATCACGACGAATCGTAAGACGCCGCTCCTCATCATAAAGTTGCTTAAATATGTCCCGGTAACGGCGAAGCAATTCGGGACCCAACCGGAAAAGCTGCACTTCCTTAGCATGATCCTCGCGGGTCAGAACGATCTCTAAGTAATTTAGGATGCGCCTTTCGACAGACCGCCAATGAAAAACCCGGAAGCGCTCACCAGAAAATCGAGTCTCCGCAAGGAATGCAGGCAGTCCAGCAGCAACCAGCACCAAGACGGCCCAGGGAGAATACTGCACTAGCAAACCAGCAAAACTGACCAATGAAATACCATTTTGAGCTAAACCAAAAGTTCGGTTCACAAGACTCAATGGGCGACTGGAAGCCTGCCTGCGTGCCCTATTGAGTTTGTCATAGAATTCCGAGTCTTCGAATTGGGAGAGTTCCAGCGTGAGTGCCTTCTCGACAATTAAGATGTTCACCTTCTGACTCAACAATACCCGAAGTAGGGATTGGCAAAAATCGATACCACGTTGTGCCCCGGCCACAGCAGCCACCAATAATCCTTCCAAAATCACGAAAATAAGGACCTGCGAAAATACCAGCACTTCGGTGTCCTGATAGACGGCAATAGCTGATACAACAGCGTCTACGATCAATTTCCCAACAAAAGCAACCGCTGCTGGCAAAACCCCAGCGATCAGGGTTAACAAAGCTAAGGCGATGGTGAGCTGTTTGTGAGTGGACCAAACGAGTCCAATTGCCCTTCGACTGTACTGAAAAACTCCCAGGTAATTTTCTAGGCTTACTGGTTCATTAGTAAGGGTTTTTTGCATTAAATCTCTGCCCAGTGGTTGAATTTATTGTTTATTAAATCTTGGCCATCTCTTAAAGACATGGTATTAGGGGTTTTGAAAAAAATGAGGGAACTGATTTTGCCTTCGCTACCAGACCTTCACGCTATCTTTGTTCTTCTGCTAACGCCAGTGGCGCTGTACCTTTTTACCCGCGATGAACTACCCTTGGAATCCTCCGGTTTGATCATTCTGATTAGTCTGGTTCTTTTCTTCCAGATTTTCCCTTACGAAGTTGACGGAAGGAACTTTGAGACTGCTGAACTGCTAACGGGCTTTGGCCATGAGGCACTGATTACTATCTGCGCCTTGATGATTATTGGTAAGGCACTAGAAACGACCGGTGCTCTCCAACCCTTAGCTCTTTATCTTTCTAAAGCATGGATATCAACGCCTAAACTAGCAAGTCTGATAACCTTGATAAGCGCGGCGATACTCAGCGCCTTCCTAAACAATACTCCAATCGTGGTTATTCTACTGCCCATGCTTATCGGCGTCGCCGCACGCAGCAACATTTCACCCTCGGATATTCTCATGCCGGTGGGATTCGCAACCTTGCTGGGTGGCATGGCAACAACCATCGGAACCTCAACTAACTTACTGGTGGTTGCAATCGCAGCCGAAATGGGTCTTCGTCAATTCAGTATGTTCGATTTTGCTTTCCCCGTTGTACTAGTAGGTGTTTTCGGGTTGTTATATTTATGGGTAATTGCACCCAAATTTTTACCCACTCGTACGCCACCTTTATCCGATACTTCCCCTCGCGTCTTCAATGCAATGCTGCGTATCTCTGAGGAAAGCACCTGCTGTGGCATGACGTTCTCTGAATGCTTGGCGCTAACCGAAAACGAGATGCGTGTTGACCATATTGAACGCAGCGAGGGATTAACGGTGGCCAAATTGCCCTCCGTGACAATCCTGCCTGGTGATAAATTGGCTATAAGGGACACACCGGACCGACTCAAAGTGTTTGAAGAGGCGCTCGGCGCAAACTTGCACGACCAGCATCAACCCGGCGCAATAGTAAAAGAAAAGGAAGAAGAGTGGACCACTGAAGAAGAGGAACAACAACTGGCAGAAATAGTAGTTACCCGGGGATCGCTGTTACATCGCGCAAGCCTAGGCACAACCCGTTTCGCTTCACGTACAGGACTTCTGCCCCTTGCGCTGCATCGCGCAAGAGAGCCAGGCTCTGAAGAAATCAGAGGTAACATTGATTCTGTCAGGCTGAGAGTAGGCGATGTGGTCCTAGTTCAGGGCACTCCGTTTCGGCTAGGGCGCTTAAAACGAACAGGTTCTGCATTGGTTTTAGACGGAACTACCAACCTTCCTAGAAAAAATCAGGCAGATCGCTCTCTTGTCATCATAGCCCTTGTGATTCTAGCCGCGGCTCTAGGCTTTTTGCCTATTTCCGTCAGCGCCCTGATAGGAGTCGGCCTCATGCTCGCAACACGCTGCCTGAATTGGACTGATGCGGCCGGTGCATTATCAACCCAAGTTATTATTGTGGTCGTCGCCTCGCTCGCGCTTGGGCTTGCTCTCACAGAAACCGGTGGCGCTTTATATATCGCTCAGGTCCTTACTGCCTCAGTTCAGGATTTCCCGATCCCGATTGTTTTAAGCACCCTTATGCTGGTTATGGCAATTCTTACAAACACAGTTTCCAATAGTGCTGCTGGAATTATTGGTACACCTATAGCAATCGAAATGGCACTTCAGCTCGGAACCCCCCCAGAACCTTTTGTCCTAGCAGTAATTTTTGGCGTCAACATGAGCTATGCAACGCCGTTCGGGTATCAAACCAACCTGCTACTGCTTTCGGCGGGCGGCTACAAATTCTCCGATTTCATGCGGGCTGGAATTCCTCTTGTTCTGCTTATGTGGATAGGATTTTCTGTTGTTTTAAGCCTGCTTTACGACCTGTAGACGCTCGGCACAGTTACTTAGTCCTTGACCGATGATAGTGCCCTCGACATACTCCCTGTGATGAATATGCGTAATTACTCCAGCCGAACAGTTCACTGGTGGCGATCTTCGCCGGTGGAGAGGGTATTACGCGCCTAAACTGAAACCTCCGTTTCGACCAGGGCAAGCCTATCTCCGCCTCGTGGGGGATAGGTTTTTTTACTTCTGGGGATTAAATCGAGTACAAAATGGAAGCGCCTTTTGACATTGCTGCCGACCTGGACACTCCCGTATCGGCCTACATGAAACTTAGGGCTTTCAGCCCGAAGTTTCTGCTAGAAAGCGTGGAAAGTGGCGAGCGTCTCGCCCGATATTCCTTTCTCGGCCTTGGAAGCAGCCTGACTGTAGAGCTTCACCCAGACAAGCTCCTCGTAAACGGAAAAAAGACACGGCGCCCGCACAATGCGCAAGCCTGGCAGACATCTCTTCGGGAACTACTCGTAAAAAGTCCAGAGCTCAACCCCAATATCCAAGGCATACCATTCACTGGTGGACTAGTGGGCACTACTGGTTATGATGTGGTTCGCTATTTCGAGCACCTGCCTCCCAATCAGTCGGATTTTGAAGGTTTACCACAAGCTGCATTTGTGGCGCCGAAATCGCTGCTGATATTTGATCACCTCACTCATCGCCTAGCACTATTACATTCTGGGACTGAATCTGAGCGACGGGGCCTCAGGACCGATATCATCCAGGCTCTTCGCGGTGCTGTAGAAGTGCGCACCCAGATTGGAAAATTTTCGGGTATGGAGGCAAGTTTCGATAAGAAAAATTTCATGGCGGCTGTGGATCAATGCAAATCTCATATCGCGGCAGGAGACATATACCAGATCGTGCTCTCGGTGCGCTTTAGCGGCAAAACTGACTTGGCCCCTTTTCAGTGCTATAGAGCCCTTCGGTTGCTCAACCCATCTCCCTATATGTATTTCTTCGAGCAAGGGAAGTTAAGTGTAGCCGGAGCCTCTCCTGAGGCCTTGGTCCGCCTAGATCAGAAAAAAGCCTCGCTTAGACCCATTGCCGGAACACGGCCAAGGGCAGCCAACCCAAAAAAGGACTTGGCGCTGGAGCAAGAATTGCTAGCAGACCCAAAGGAGAACGCTGAACATGTAATGCTTGTGGATCTTGCCCGTAACGATCTAGGCCGAGTCGCCCAGGCAGGCTCTGTGTATGTAGACCCTTACCGAAAAATCGAACGCTATAGTCATGTGATGCATATTGTGAGCGGTGTGGTCGGTAATCTTGAGGAGGGGAAAGACGCTCTAGATCTTTTTGCCGCTACTTTTCCAGCAGGAACCCTAGTAGGAGCTCCCAAAGTTAAGGCAATGGAACTTATAGCCGGCTTCGAGCCGGTGCCACGAGGCCTATACGGGGGTACCGTTGGCTACTTTGCAAAAAACGGTAACATGGACCAGGCGATCACTATTCGCTCACTCGTCTTTCATGGCGACGAATATAGCTTTCAGGCCGGAGCCGGAATTGTGGCAGATAGCGTGCCACAAAAAGAATATGAGGAGGTTCTTGCAAAAAGCGCAATCCTTCGCCGTGCGCTTCAGATTGCCGAGGCAGGCCTATGAAAACGCAGCTGCTCCTGATCGACAATTTTGATTCTTTCACCTACAACCTAGTGCAAGCATTTCTCGTGCTGGGTGCTGAGGTTTTTGTATACCGTAACAATGCAATCAACACTAGCGAAGCCCGAGCGCTCAAGCCGACCCACCTTGTCATCTCTCCAGGCCCAGGACGACCTGTTGATGCGGGCATTTCCTTGGCCATGATTGGAGAATTTGCAGGACAAATTCCCATCCTAGGTGTCTGCCTAGGCCACCAGTGCATCGTAGAACACTTTGGCGGTCAGATCATTGCCGCTGAATTTTTGATGCATGGGAAGACTTCCCAAGTGAAACATGACGGAGAGACTATTTATGCGGGACTTCCAAATCCTTTTAAGGCTGGACGCTATCATTCACTTGCCGCTGATCGCAGTCAGATGCCCGACGAACTGGCAATTACCGCGAGAACTGCGGATGGTGAGATTATGGGGGTGAGGCATAGGGACCTGCCCGTTCAAGGAGTTCAGTTTCATCCCGAAAGTGTTCTAACGCCCCAAGGTCCCACAGTACTTGAGAATTTTCTTCTCCCACAGAGAAACGGGACTTAAACGGAGTTCAAACCATGAGCCAGAATGCGGTAAACATGCTGGAGAAGTTGCTGGGGGGCTCAGATCTGAGCGAGGCTGAGGCCTCGGAGGTAATTAACTGTATGGCCGGCGGCGACATCCCCCCTGCGCTAGCCGGAGGGTTGCTGGTTGCCTTAAGAAAAAAGGGGGAGGCAGCTCCTGAAATTCGCGGCATGGCTAAAGCCATGCGATTGCTCGCCGTACAGCCCGCGATCCCTGCCGGAGATAACTACGTTGACCTCGTTGGCACCGGTGGTGACCACTCAGGTAGCCTAAATCTTTCTACGGGGAGCGCTCTACTGGCCGCCGCATGCGGACTGTCAGTAGTCAAGCATGGCAACCGTTCTATTTCAAGCCGCTCGGGGAGCGCCGATGTGCTTAAAGCCCTAGGCCTGCCAATCCCCCTCGATGAACACGAGGCAGCTCATTGCCTCGATGAAACTGGCTTCACGTTTCTGTTTGCGCCAACCTATCACCCGGCAATGAAAAACATAGCGCCCGTCCGGGCCGCTCTAGGTGTGCGGACCGTTTTCAATATCTTGGGCCCCCTTTCTAACCCTGCTGCACCCCCCTTCCATGTGATCGGCGCTTACTCCGAACCCATGGCCGAACTGATGGCAGAAGCCATGGCAGGTATGAAAATAAAACGGGCCTTTGTGGTACACGGTGCTCCCGGTTGGGATGAGGCTACTCCAGTAGGGCCCTATCTCTGCCTAGATGTCACGCCGGGAAATGTTGAGCGACTGGTCAGAGATCCCGCGGACATTGGTATCGCTAGATGTCCGCCCGAAGATCTCCAGGGAGGAGAGGCCGAAGAAAACGCCCGCAGACTCAAGGGAGCCTTATCGGGCGAGGATACCGGCCCGCACCGGGATGCTTTAGTCATGGGTGCCGCACTTGCACTGGAGGTAACAGGTACCAGTCCCGACGCTGCTGCTGCTGTGGCCAAGGCAAGAAAAGCCCTTGAAGACGGCTCAGCAAAATCTTTACTCCATCGGCTGATTGAATTTGGTGAGGACCTGAACCGTGACTGAGAAATCCTTTTTGGCCCGCATGGCCCTTGCCAGTAAAGCACGGGCAGACAAAGCCCGGTCGACGGAACCCGAAGAGATGCTCCTTGATCGAGCGCTCGCTACGGATGAACCGCCACCGTTGATCTTGTCTCGATTCAATCTCTTTGCAGAATTAAAGCTTCGGTCTCCGGCAGATGGCCCCCTTGCTGAGGCCCATTGTGATCGAAATAGCCGGCTGAAAGCGTACGCTTCCGGTGGAGCAGCAGCAGTATCGGTCCTGACCGAGCCCGAGGAATTTAAGGGTAGCCTTACCCATCTTAAAGAGGCTGCCAGCATTTTAAATCCTCTGGGAGTACCTGTAATGCGTAAGGATTTTATAACCGATCCCTACCAAGTGTTAGAAGCCAGAGCCGCCGGTGCCAGTGGCATCTTGCTGATTGTTTCCATGCTTAACGACGAAGAGACCCTGACATTGATTGATAGTGCACAAACCTGTGGTCTATTCGTTCTACTGGAAGGCTTCACCGTTCAGGATTTGCAGCAAATCAAAAAATTGATTGTTACCTTGCCAGCCGCTTCTAAACAAATGATCTTGGTAGGCGTGAACTGCAGAGATTTAAAAACCCTGAAGGTGGATTTTGCTCGATTCAAGGAACTGGCAAAACACTTATCAGATCAAACTATGGCCGTAGCGGAAAGCGGTATTGCCACCATTCAAAATATAACTGAGGTTGTGCAGTGGGGCTACCAAGGAGCCTTGGTCGGTTCCGCACTGATGACATCTGGCAATCCTGCGGAAACCACGGCGGAATTCGTAGCAACTGGCCTCAAATCGGCAGCATTTAAAGGTTCGGGCCATGTTCGTTAAGATTTGTGGGCTTAGCAGCGTGGATGCCGTAGAGGCTGCAACCTCAGCAGGTGCTGATGCGATCGGCTTCGTCTTCTCGAGTTCGATACGACAGGTCACACCGAACCAAGCACTTGAACTTTGTCAAAATGTGCCGTCCGAGATCTTGCGGGTAGCCGTGATGTTGCACCCCACCAGAGATGAATGGGCAGCAGTCCAAGATGCATTCGCTCCTGACTGGCTACAGACTGATGCAGCTGACTTCGGTATTCTTTCGGTGCCGACCAGCTGTGCCCCGCTACCTGTCTATAGAACCGGGCAATCCCCGCCACAAGCGTGGCCGCGTCAGCTATTATTTGAAGGTTCAATCAGTGGCAGCGGCGAGACTGCTGACTGGCAAAAGGCAAAAGCTATCGCAAGCGGTACTCGTTTGATCCTAGCTGGAGGATTGACTGTGTCCAATGTCACGGATGCCATTTCTCACGTAGGACCGTGGGGGGTGGATGTAAGTAGCGGAGTAGAAAGTCAACCAGGACAAAAAGATCCCGAAAAAATTAGAGAGTTTGTTGCCCGTGCCCGGGCTATGGAGACACCCCGATGACGTCACCATCAACTGACAATCACGCGGAACTTCTGGGGGCCCTTTTATCCGGAAAGCTGCCTGATGAGAATGGCAGATTTGGACCATTCGGGGGTCAGTACGTACCGGAAACCTTAATCCCTGCACTAGATCGCTTAAAAGAGGGCGTCTACGGCCTGCTACCGACTGAGGATTTCCAGGAACGCCTGCAAAACCAACTCCAAAGCTGGGTGGGCCGACCCACCGCACTGACCTACGCACCCAGGTTGTCGGAGCGCTGGTCTGCAGAAGTGTGGCTCAAGCGCGAAGACTTGGCCCATACGGGAGCCCATAAAATCAACAATGCAATCGGTCAGGGACTGCTTGCCGAAGCACTGGGTGCATCCAGAGTGGTCGCAGAAACCGGCGCAGGTCAGCATGGAGTTGCTTCAGCTGCAGCCTGTGCAAGATTGGGATTACCCTGCATTGTGTATATGGGTGAGATTGACATTGAACGTCAGGCACCGAACGTCGATCGAATGACGCGGCTTGGTGCAGAAGTGGTAGCTGTAAAATCGGGAGATCGCACCCTACGGGCGGCAATCGACGAGGCACTCAGGGATTGGGTGTCAGACCCATCCGGTACGTACTACCTCCTCGGCTCAGCCGTTGGTCCTCACCCGTATCCCTACTTAGTAAGAGAACTGCAAGCGGTAATAGGGCGTGAAGCACGCACTCAAATACTGGAATATTGTGGTGCCCTGCCAGACGCGGCATTTGCGTGTGTGGGTGGAGGGTCTAACGCCATCGGATTATTCCATGCATTTCTCGGCGACCGGGATGTCCATCTGGTAGGCGTGGAAGCGGGCGGCAGAGGCGATACCCTGGGCAACAATTCAGCAACTCTCGTGGGCGGGCGCCCAGGTGTACTACATGGGGCCCACTCCATGCTGCTCTATGATGAAGATGGCCAGATTCAAGAAACGCACTCTGTCTCCGCCGGTCTAGACTACCCGGGCGTAGGGCCGGAACATTCGTTCCTGAAGCTCGTAGGCAGGGTCAATTACATAACTGCGAATGACGTCGAAGCTCTAAGTGCCGTTGATGAGTGTTGCTCAGAGGAGGGAATTCTTCCGGCATTAGAAACTGCCCATGCTCTAGCCGGCGCGCGACGCTGGGCTGAAAAAAACCAGGGCAAGCGAATCGTGATCGGTTTATCCGGCCGGGGGGACAAGGATATGCCGATTCTTCGCCAATACGCCCCTTCGACGGAGACAGCGAATGCAGCCTCTTGAAAAGCTCCGCCAAACGCTGGAAAACGTCCAAGGAACTGCGCTGGTAGCTTTCCTGACGGCAGGCTATCCGAAACCTGAGACTTTCCTGGACTTACTGAGGGAAATCAGCGCCGCCGCCGATGTAGTCGAACTCGGGGTGCCTTTCACAGACCCGATGGCGGACGGAGTCACGATTCAGCGCTCCAGCCAATCGGCACTGCGACAAGGTGTCACCTTAAAGTGGATTTTTGATCAACTAGAGTCCTGCAATTTTGAACTTAACTCACCCATGTTGTTAATGAGTTACATGAATCCGTTGCTGGCGTTTGGGCTCGAATCACTAGTTTCGCGTATGCAAAACACTGGGGTGAGCGGGCTTATTGTTCCTGACTTGCCTTATGAGGAATCCGATGTCCTCAAATCCGAATTGAATACTCAGGGCCTAGCGTTGGTTCAAATGGTCACCCCAGCAACTCCAAGGCCACGTCTAGAGAAACTCTGTCTAGCCAGTGACGGTTTTGTGTATGCGGTAACCCGGACCGGCATTACTGGGGGGGGAAGCGGCCTACCAGAGGATTTGGCCCAGTACCTAGAGAGAGTAAAGTCATTGGCGAAACTTCCGGTCTGCGCGGGCTTTGGTGTCAGGGATGCTGCACAGGTCAAATTAATCGGTAAACATGCCGATGGTGTGATCGTCGGGTCTGCACTAGTAGAGGTACTGGAGCAAGGGAAAAGCGTTGGCCAATTTTTGAGCGCGCTACGCCCGGAATGATTGGGCATGGATCGAGTCTTCAGTCACGAATCACTGGCTCAGGTCACTCATTTTAGAAACCTTCTAGAACAGGCAGGGGTTGCCTGTACAATCAAGAATGACAAACTTCTCGGCGGCCTGGGGGAAATCCCTTTTCTGGAATGCTCGCCCGAATTGTGGGTGTTCAAGTCTGAAGATCTATCTCGGGCGCGCTTGCTCATCGATGAGGTCCTAAAAAAATCAGGGGACCCCACCCCATGGGATTGTAAGCATTGCTCAGAAATGAATGAGGGACAATTCGCGGCCTGCTGGAAATGCGGAGCGGCGGACGAGCGCTAGAAAAAAATTTTAGTTTTGGGAGCAGATCGTTGACAACAGATGGACCGCTAACTGCCTGCGTACTGGTAATTGGCAATGAAATTCTTTCGGGGAAAACCCAGGATACCAATTTGCAGTTTTTGGGCAACGAACTCTCAAAGCTTGGCATTCAACTTGAGGAAGCCCGCGTTGTACAGGATGAAGAAGCGGCTATCGTAACTGCAATCAACGAATGCAGGGTTAAATACAGCTACGTATTCACCACTGGGGGAATCGGGCCCACTCATGATGACATCACTGCCAGTTGCGTTGCTAAAGCCTTCGATCGGAAACTAGAGGTCAATCCGAAGGCTCTAAAAAGGATGCAACAGGGAACCGGGGGCCTTAACGAAGCACGAAAGAAAATGTCTACTGTACCTGAGGATTCAATACTCATTGATAACCCTGTGAGCAACGCACCAGGTTTTCAAGTAGAGAATGTGTTCGTGCTTGCGGGGGTTCCCAGTATAGCCCGCGCCATGTTTGCAAACGTAGTGAAAAGCCTACGCAAAGGACAAAGAATCTACTCTCAGGGCGTAGACATATTTCTTCGCGAAGGTGATATAGCGGAACCTTTAACGCGTATTGCGTTAGATAACCCGGATGTCGAAGTTGGGAGCTACCCGTTCTCAAGGGAAGGGCGTTATGGAGCCAATCTGGTCGTTCGCTCCCGTGACCCTAAACGCATTGAAAAAACCTTGGCTAGAATTGTAGATACAATGGCGGCTTTAGGGGCTGAGTTCACCATTGGACCGCTTGTTTAATCACCACTTAAAGGTACAGGTATAAATGAGGATCACTCCAGCACTGGCCGTAATGTTATTTACCCTGTGGTGTTTTGTTCTTCCGGCTCCGGCTTTAGGTCAACCACCGAGCCCAGCAGGGGTGTTTGATCTCGATGAACCACGCGGGCTTCGTTTGAAGGCAGATGAGCTGGACCCAGGCTACGTTCTTTTTTCACCCATACTATCCGGCACGACTTACCTCATTAATATGGATGGTCAAGTCGTTCACACCTGGGAAAGTGATTATGCAGAGGCAAGCGCTACCTATTTACTTGATACCGGGAACCTGCTGCGAGGCGGGAGGAATCCCAACTCCCCTGTTTATTTTGACGATAATGGCCAGGGCGGGCATATCCAGGAATTTAGCTGGGAAGGTGATCTGATCTGGGACTTCTCTTTCAACACTGAGGCACATTTGTTGCACCATGATATTGAAGTCCTGCCTAACGGGAATATCCTTGCTATTGCATGGGAACTCAAAAGCGCCGAGGAGGCCCGGCAAGCGGGACGCCGCCCGGAGCTGATACCACAACAGGGATTGTGGCCCGACATGATCCTTGAATTTCAACCCGAACCACCAAACGGTGCACAAATCGTCTGGCAGTGGCATGCCTGGGATCACCTGATTCAGGACTTTGACCCAGAGGCAGATAACTATGGGGATCCCGCTGAACAACCTGGGCGTATCGATATCAACAGGGGACGCCCACCGGTAACCGCCGAGCCCGGAGATCCCAACCCAAACCTCATGCACACAAACGCCGTTGAGTACAACGCTGAGCTCGACCAAATCCTCCTCAGCGTGCCAAATTTCAGTGAGATTTGGATTATTGATCACAGCACCACTACTGAAGAGGCGTCCGGTCACATGGGCGGTCGGTGGAACAAAGGGGGGGGCTTACTTTACCGCTGGGGCAACCCCCAGAACTATGGACGTGGGGACCAGGAGGCACAGTTGCTAGGGGAACAACATGACCCACGCTGGATACCCGAGGGATCTCCAGGCGCCGGGAATATTCTCGTGTTTAATAACAACGATTTCGGTTCATGGGGTCTTCGTACCTCAGTTTTTGAAATTATCCCACCCATCACTGGTCGCGGTTATGCCCTGGCAAACGGACGCCCATTCGGGCCGGATGGGCCGGTTTGGGCTTACACCACGGAGGATTCTTTTCGAGCCCCCTTCATTTCCGGCGCACACCGCATGCAAAACGGCAACACCTTCATCACCTCCGGTACACGCGGGCGCTTTCTGGAAGTTACCCCCGCAGGGGAAATCGTTTGGGATTACTGGAGTCCGTACTCGCCCAATATTGCCACGCCGGATGATTCCACGGCACCAAGTCCTGGGCCAGATATTTATTCCGTATTCCGGGCCACAAAAATTCCATCGAACCACCCCGGGTTGGCCGGTCGAGAGCTGCGTCCACTGGAGTAGCCACCAGAAGTGGAGTCTTCCAGAATCCCGACTGGGTTTTTGCTTACAAGTCTACGTCGGATAAAGCTCCCTTTTTCCATGGGATTTGTACACATGAACCCAGTGAAGTAAATTCCATCCTTGTGAAACCCCTATTCCCTTTCTTCGGTGTCCTACTCCTGATCCCTTGCGCTGATTCCCAAGAGGTTGTCACAGGACCTTTCGAGATCAGGGAAAATATCATCTACCACGAAGCCACCAATGAGCCTGTCACTGGGACCGTTGAGGAGTTCTACGAAAACGGCCAACTGAAAGAAAGGAGAAACTACCGGGACGGGGTCCGGGAAGGTCTCGGGGAAATGTTCCACGAAAACGGTCAGCTATCTACGAGGGGAGGTTTTAAGAGCGGGCGGGCAGACGGTCTGTGGGAGAGATTCTACGAGAACGGCCAACTGGAAAGGCAACTAACCTTTAAAGGCGGAAAACCCGAAGGCCTCGCTGAATTGTTCCACGATAACGGCCAATTAGCGGGACGAAGAAACTGGAAAAACGGTGAGCTGGAAGGCCTGTGGGAAACGTTTGATGAAAACGGTCAGTTAACCGAGTCGGGAATATACAAAAACGGAGTTCTCCAGTAGGTGATTTGAAATCCCCGTAACATAACGGGGCTTACTCTTAACGTTCCTCTCGTTTCCTCTTTTCACACTCCAGTGTGGCCCAATCAATCTCTCTCCGTGCATCAAGGTCATTCATCACCCTTGCAACAGCACTGACAAAAGACATACTTGAGCGAAGGTCGCTTTCGATCTTCCTTATATCCATCCTCGACAAGCGACTACCAAATCGCAATTTACCCTTTAGATCACAACGGAACCCCGCTTCGGTTCCGAAGATTGAAAAATCGTCAATGCCCCGCCTGCCGGAACGCTGATCGCCCCATGTCCACGTAAAGTCGTTTTGTGGTAGGTTCATTTGCCCAGGGAAACCAATACCGAACTGGGCGCTCGTTGTATTAAGAAAAACCACACTCAAAAAACAGGTCAAAACAACTGTCCATGCTGACTTCGGAAAGCTCCCCGCAAAACCCGAATTACTGCCCATTGTTCTTCTCCCCAGACTAAGTCGCATCATCGCCTTTTTTTAACTTGTGTCGCGGCCATAGCATTAACACAATCCCCGAGATCACTCCAGCAAATCCTACCCATACCGGTACAATTTCAAGTCCCACCCAAAAAACACCGGCCATCAGCAGTGCAGCCCCGCGAATCGTCCATATCCCTGTATTATCTATCACTGAATTCTCGCTCGCATGCGCCGTCAGCTCCTGCCCGTTTGGAGCATCCTGAGCGGCATTTTCCAGCGCCCTACGGAAAAGGCCAGGAAGGGTTAGAATATCTTCGCTGATTTCAGGCCAACTGCTAAGGAGTCTCATCAGCTGAGCGCGTGGACTTGTGCGTTCCTTGGTCCATTCCTCCAGAATTGGCTGTGCCGTCGCCCACAGATCTAATTCTGGATACAACTGCCTTCCCAAACCTTCAATGTTGAGTAGTGTTTTTTGTAGTAGAACCAGCTGGGGCTGGACCTCCATTTCAAACTGCCTTGCGGTCTGGAAAAGCCTCAACAAAATGAGCCCAAATGAAATATCTTTCAGTGGCCGATCAAATATAGGCTCACAAACTGCCCGGACGGCTGATTCCAGTTCATCAACCCGTGTGTGACCAGGAACCCAGCCTGAATCCACATGAAGCCTTGCAACACGTCGATAGTCTCCTTGAAAAAACGCGAGAAAATTTCCCGCTAAATATGTTTGGTCAGTACGGCTTAATGTTCCAACAATCCCAAAATCCACAGCGATATAACGTGGCTTCTCCGGGTCTGTAACATCGACAAAAATGTTTCCCGGATGCATATCCGCATGAAAAAGATTGTGACGAAATACTTGGGTGAAAAAAATCTCTACCCCGTTCTCCGCCAGACGTTGAAAGTTGGTACCCGCTGCCCTCAGAGCATCGATATCTCGAATAGAAATGCCTGATACACGTTCCATCGTGAGGACTTCGGGCCTGCAATACTCCCAGTAAACTTCTGGGACATACAACAGATCCGAATCGTTAAAATTACGCTTGAGCTGGGCTGCATTAGCAGCTTCTCTCGTGAAATCTAATTCATGGAGCAGGGTCTTTTCAAACTCCGCGACAATCTCAACCGGGCGCAACTGTCTCGCCGCTTGCCAAAACCTCTCGGCCATATTAGCCAGTGCATAAAGTACTTCTATGTCGCGCTTGATTTTCCCTTGCACACCTGGACGGAGCAGCTTCACCACAACATCCTCGCCCGTTTTTAATTTTGCAGCGTGGACCTGGGCCACAGAAGCAGCGGCCAAAGGTTCCTTTTCAAAGGTCTCAAAAAGTACTTCTACGGATTCACCAAATGCACGCTCTAAAATCTCCAATGCCTCTTCCGGAGAAAAAGGCGGGACCCGGTCCTGTAGCTTTGCCAGTTCGTCAGCGATATCCACCGGTAACACATCACGCCGCGTTGAAAGCGCCTGCCCAAACTTCACAAAAATGGGGCCTAACTCTTCCAAAGCGACCCGTATCCGAACTCCCAGCGGCTCGTTCTGCTCAGCACGTTTGAATCCCAGCCGACCAATACGGGCGAGGGGCCGAAACAAACGCGTGGCCCTCACGACTTCCTCCAGCCCATGCCTTATTAGTGTTCTCTGAATAGCCAGAAGACGCAGCGCTAGTCGAACCTTCGTCATTTGCCCAACTTGGTTTCTAGCCTTTTAATTCGGATCCCGGTTCGCTCGATGTCATCACGAAGCCGTTCGAGGCTAGAGAAAAACCCATCGATCTCAACCCGTGGTGGTAATTGCTTTACTTCCTCTTGCAAGTATTCCGTCGCATTCATTTGAAATGCACTCATCACACGCCGGCCGTACTTATCCAAAGAGTGCATGGTCTTTCCAATTTCATGGGCCAACACATCACCGACAACACGGGAAAGTTCCTCCTCTGCATCCGGTCTCGCAGCCTCCAGTAACCGCCAGAATCCGGACGCGACTTCCGCATCGCCTTCTAATGAAACGTGTGTTTTGGGTATCGACTGGGCTCCGGCTGAACCCAATAGAGAAAAAAGGTTCAGTGCAGTGCCACGAATAGTAACGGTAGCATCAGCCGAATCGGGAATAGCCACTACCAGCTCTCCGCCATCAGCTGTCAGGCTAATTGCCAAACCGAGGCCTTTTACCTCAATACACATGCTGTTTCCGTTTAGATTTTCTAACGTATCTTGGGCAACACTCGACTCATTGATGTAACGGTTAAGCGTACGCTGAGTAAAATGTAAAAGGTCCCCTATCACGCCTCCACCTGCTACAAACGAAATCCAACATGAACTGAGACAATACCGCCGGAAAGATTGTAATAACAGCAACGCTCAAAACCCTGCTCCATCATCAAGGCCTTCAGTTGCTCCTGATCCGGATGCTTGCGTATAGATTCCGCAAGGTACTGGTAGCTGGCAGCATCGTTAACCAAAAGCTGCCCCAATTTAGGTAACACTTGAAATGAGTACATGTCATAGAAACGATCTAGCGGCCCGAAATTCGGTTTGGAAAATTCAAGCACGAGTACTCGCCCACCAGGCCTGAGCACTCGATACATGGACCTCAGCGCTAAACTCTTATCGGTTAGGTTTCTAAGGCCGAAACCAATGGTTACGCAATTAAAAACCTCTGACTTGAAGGGAAGATTTTCAGCATCAGCTTCCGCGTACTCAACATTACCCGCCATACCTGCGTTCACCAACCGGTCTCTTCCCCTTCGCAGCATTGCGGCATTAATATCTGTAACTATCACACGACCGGTCGGGCCGACGCGTTTTAAAAGACCGAGACTTAAGTCTCCGCTACCCGCCGCCACATCTAAGGCTTTCTGGCCCGTTTTCAATCCGCTTTGAGCCACCGCAAAACGTTTCCATAGCCGGTGCAGTCCCAAGGACATCACATCGTTCATGATGTCGTACCGTTCCGCTACTGAATCAAAAACGGCACGCACCCGCGATTTTTTTTCATCCTGCGGTATGGACGCAAAACCGAAATCTGTAAGGGTTACGTTATCCTTTTGATCCGTCATGATGTCATTACAAACGAGTGTGGCCTTCTTCCTTTAGCCGTGCCAGATACTGGGCCCATTTATTGTCAAACTCACTGCCAAGTTCATAGAGTACGGGCCACGTATAAAGACCAGTTGCATGCCCATCATCAAATATTAAGCGCACGGCGTACCTTCCGATGGGCTCGATCTGCTCTATGTTGATGTTTTCCTTATCGGTCACCAAAATTGCACTGTTACTACCGTGACCCGTCACTTCTGCAGACGGTGAGTAGACTCTTAGATACTCAGCCGCCAGGTTGAACTGGCAACCATCAGAAAAAGAGATGGCCAGCTGGCGAGATTTCTTGTGTAGCTTAATCTCAGTCGGGTAACAATCGTTTTTTTTTAGTGGCACTAGATGGCTCCTAAAGAATGTAACGACTCAGGTCATCGTCCTGCACCAAAGCACCCAAGTGCTCATCCACATACAACGAATTTACGATAACAGACCTACCACTTGAATCCGCTGCTTCAAAGGAAATCACTTCAAGTAATCTTTCCATGACAGTGTGCAGGCGTCTGGCCCCAATATTCTCAGTGTGTTCGTTAACTTGGTGTGCCACCTCAGCAATACGCCGGATTCCATTTTTCTCAAAAGAAAGATCCACTTTTTCTGTAGCCATCAGTGCCCGATATTGTTCTGTTAGAGAAGAATCGGGTTCCGTGAGGATCCTCTCAAACTCTTCAGCTTTAAGCGCATCCAGTTCTACGCGGATTGGAAATCTGCCTTGCAGTTCCGGGATCAGATCCGAAGGTTTTGCAACACTAAAGGCCCCGGAAGCGATGAACAAAATATGATCGGTGCGAATCATGCCGTAACGAGTGCTCACCGTACATCCTTCCACTAACGGTAACAGATCTCTCTGTACCCCCTCTCTGGACACCTCTGCGCCTACGATGCCAGAACGGCTGGTTACTTTATCTATTTCATCAATAAACACGATCCCATTCTGTTCGACGCCTTCCAGTGCTTTCAATTTAATCTCATCTTCATTGATCAGTTTGGCTGCCTCTTCGTCTCTCAAAAGCTTCAGCGCTTCCTTTGCTCTAAGTTTGCGGGTTCGACGCTGCCCACCAGAAAGATTCTGGAACATACCCTGAAGTTGATTCGTCATGTCCTCCATTCCCGGGGGCGCCATAATTTCCACACCAATCGAAGGCGATTGAATATCTATTTCTATTTCTCGTTCATCCAATGTGCCCTCTCGAATCTTTTTTCTAAATATTTGCCGTGTTTCCCCGTCATCCCCGGAATCCTGATCGCCAGGCAAAAGAGCATCCAGCAACCGTTCCTCCGCTGCATCCTCTGCGCGATGAGTAACTTTCATGATTTCCTCCTCACGCATCATTTTCACGGCCATGTCAGCTAAATCCCTGATGATGGAATCCACCTCCCTGCCCACATAACCAACTTCTGTGAACTTGGTAGCTTCTACTTTGATGAAAGGCGCCTTAGCAAGCCGCGCCAAGCGCCTGGCAATTTCAGTCTTACCGACTCCTGTCGGCCCGATCATGAGTATATTTTTTGGGGTGATCTCGCTACGTAAAGGATCATCCACCTGCACGCGCCGCCAGCGGTTTCTTAAGGCAATTGCAACTGCCCTCTTCGCATCCAACTGACCGACTATGTATTTGTCCAGTTCTTGGACAATTTCTCTTGGTGTCATGGACATAGAAATGAAGCGCCCGTTTCCTTTATAACTCTTCGATCGTAACTGACCGGTTAGTATAGATGCAGATTTCACCGGCGATCTCTAGTGCCTTCTCTACAATACTCCGGGCACCCAATTTCGTATTATCCAAAAGGGCTTGCGCGGCTGCCTGAGCGTAAGCGCCCCCAGATCCTATTGCGAGCAGATCTCGCTCAGGTTCAATCACGTCTCCCGTACCAGAAATCAATAACGATTGTTCTTTGTCCGCAACACACAGCAATGCTTCCAAGCGCCTGAGCATCCGGTCAGTGCGCCACTCTTTTGCTAACTCAATCGCAGCACGATTTAGCTTTCCATGTTGATCGAGCTTTTTCTCAAAATATTCAAACAGGGTAAAAGCATCCGCCGTACTGCCAGCAAAACCCGCCAAGACTTTTCCTTTGCGAAGAACCCTAACCTTACGTGCGTTGCCCTTCATTACTTTATCGCCCAAGGTGACCTGACCGTCACCGCCAAGAGCTACTCGGCCAGAACGTCTAACGCAAATGATAGTTGTGCCGTGAAAACCGTCCATTTTCTACCCTATATGTGTTGCAAGCTGAGAATCTAATACTCAATCTTCCCGGCGTCGAGCTCGCGGGTGTGACTGATCATATATTCGGGCAAGATGTTGAAAATCAAGGTGTGTATAAACTTGTGTTGTCGAGATACTGGCGTGACCTAGAAGTTCCTGTACCGCCCGCAGATTTCCGCTAGACTCCAACAGGTGCGAGGCAAAAGAGTGCCGAAGCATATGTGGGTGTACGCCCATTTGGGCTCCCCGCGCCAGCGCCCATTTTTTCAGTCGCGCCTGAACGGTTCGGGCTGCAAGTCGTCTCCCTCTCTGGCTGACAAAAAATGCCTTCTCGTCTGGTCCCGCTAGGGCCGAACGCATCTTCAGCCATGCTTGAATCGCCTCAACCGCGAACTTACCCACGGGCACAACTCGCGTTTTTTGCCCCTTACCGGTCACACGAACTGTCCTGTCATTGAGGTCCAGATCATTCAAATCCAAAAATACCAACTCTGAAAGCCTTAGTCCGGATGAATACAGCAGCTCCAATATTGCGCGATCACGCACAATCAGTGGCTTTTCTCCCTCCAGCGCAAGTAGGCTTGCAACCTGATCGACGTCCAGCGTGTTGGGCAAGCGACGTGACGGCTTCGGAGCTTGTACATTGATAGCAACATTTGAGCTTATGAGTCCTACCTGTACTGCAAACGACAAAAAACTTCTTAGAGAAGACAGTCGCCTCGCAATACTGCGGGGACTGAGTCCGAGCCGATGGGATTCTGCAGCAAATCGCCGCACGGTATGGGAATCAAGTGTAGCTAACTCATGAAGCCCCTCACGATCACAAAAGCGCAGGAAATCGTGCAGGTCCCGCTTATAGGCCACGATGGTATTTTTTGAAAGGCGCCGCTCAGCCTTCAGCTGCTTCAGAAATGCCTTGAGATGCTGTTCAGTTTGCACAATCCTGAACTGCGTTAGGTTGCTGATTAAGCACCATCGATACCAACTCATTCAGTCTATTCAACAAGTCGATACGTTGGCCCGGGTGAAAATGATTAGCGTCATGACTGCCGATAACCAGAAAGCCCTGCTTGCAGTCCTTGCCCAACGGCATCATTGCGGCAGAGGTTACAGTAGGATCAGCTTCGTTTGCCTCCTGACCAAAAAGAAAGATTCGCTGCTTAGAATTGATGGGGCCACACCTGATTGCTTTTGATGTAAGAAAACCCTCAAAATGCCTGAGGCCAGAGTCCTTTCGGTCCAGGACCCGCAAAAACGTATCATCTTGAAAATAAGACATCCCCTGATTTGACTTGAAAAGCACCAGTACAGCACGATCAGCCGCAAAATCCTTGTCAAGGTTTTTTTTGAGAACCTTGAGACGGCCAGCCACTGTAGCTTCTGCAATCATTGCTAAGGACAACTGATGAATTTTCTCAACAAGACTATTATTAAGTTTGGCAACTGAAACCAACTCTTTAAGCTGCTCTTCAGTCTCGCGATTACGCTGACGCAGAATCGCTATCTGCCGTTCTAATAAAGAAGTCGCTGGGCCCCCCGTTTCATGGGCTAACCTTAGGTCAGCGAACAGGGAGGAATGGCGCTCAAAAAAATCAGGGTGGCTTTTGAGATACTCGGCAACTGCCTCCTCAGAAAGTCCATCTGTTACTAGTTGCCTTTTTTTCCGCCCGCTCATAATTCGATTTGACCTTCATACACCCTTGTGGCTGGACCCTGTAGCCAAAGGGGTGAGCCAGCTCCCGCCCAATTTACATTCAACGTGCCACCCGGAAGGTTCACCAACACATTTTCTGTAAGGACCTTCCAGCGCCTGCCCACAGCGACGGCGGCTGCGGCGCCTGTTCCGCAGCCCGGCGTCTCCCCAACGCCCCTCTCAAATACCCTAAGGTTCACCTGAGTTTGATTCGTAATCTCCATAAAACCAACATTGACACCTCTAGGGAACACACTATGGTCCCCAAGCGCCGGACCTAGTATATCTACAGGAGCAACATCGACCGAATCTACGGCAATGACAGCATGAGGGTTGCCCAAACTAACAGCCCCAAACTCAATCTCTTCAGTTTGAATGCCGAGCTGATAAAAATCCCTCTCGCTCCCTACCTGAAACGGTAAAGTCTGGGGATCAAAGGATGGCTCGCCAAGATTTACAGTGATTGTTTCATCCGGCAACACTCGCGCAATGATCGTACCTGCCTTACTTTGTAGCTTGAGTTCTTCTTTTCCTGTCTCATCTGCCAGAAAACGCGCTACACAGCGCACCCCGTTCCCGCATTGCTCGACCTCGCTTCCGTCTGCGTTAAAAACCCGGTAGGCAGCATCAACGCCCGAGTTTACATCGTTTTCTACTGTTAACAGTTGATCAAAACCAATCCCCAATCGTCGATCTGCCCAGCGCCGAATGGTGTTTACATCCGGACTCGGCACATCGACAGGCCATCTCGCAACTAAAAAATCGTTGCCTAGACCCTGCATTTTGATGAAGTGGAGGTACATTTGACTAGTAATAATGTGCGAGGAAGGTTAATTTGCCCGACCGACCTTTTATAGAAGACAACCAGTCTAGGGATTATAGTGGATTCTTCCCGATTAAAACCTGTCTCAAAATTCAAGGATCTGCGTGGTTTTCTTAAATTGCTGGCAGATCGGAACGAGATCCATGAGATCCATACCCCGGTTGACCCGAAGCTGGAACTCACGGAAATTTGCCGCCGTTCGTTGATTCGTTCCGGTCCGGCCCTCTTGTTCAAGAGGCCCCGCGGCAGCAACTTTAAAGTGTTGGGAAATTTATTTGGCACACCCACCCGGATTGCTGCTGCTTTGGGTGCGGAGGGGCCAGAAAGCTTTAGAGAGCTGGGCCAACTGCTAGCCTCGCTGAAAACACCTGAACCACCTAAGAGCTTGAGAGACGCGTGGTCAAAGGTTCCCTTGGTAAAGGAGCTTCTCAAGATGGCTCCCAAAACCAATACAAAGGGAGCATGCCAAGAGGTCGTTGTGGAAGGAAAAAGGGTGGATCTCTCTGAGTGGCCTATACAAACCTGTTGGCCAGACGATGCTGGCCCCCTGATCACCTGGGGACTGACCACCACCCGTAGTCCAAACGCCGAAAGGCAAAATCTCGGAATCTACCGCCAGCAGGTAGTCGGCCGAAATCGAGTCATCATGAGATGGTTGCCGCACCGAGGCGGTGCCACCGACTACCGAGACTGGCAAAAAAAGTTTCCGGACAAGCCGTTTCCGGTAGCGGTAAGTATTGGCGCCGATCCCTCTACCCTTCTGGCTGCTGTGACACCGATTCCTAATACACTTTCCGAATATGCATTTGCCGGGTTACTACGTGGCGAGCGAACCCAACTGGTCAGGTGCTTGGGCTCTGATCTAGCTGTGCCCGCCAATGCAGAAATCACCCTAGAAGGCCATATTGAGCCTGGAGATACGGCCTCTGAGGGCCCATTTGGAGATCACACAGGCTACTACAATGAGACTGAATACTTCCCGGTTATGACCATTGACCGGATAACACATCGACGTGATCCTATTTATCACACTACCTACACCGGGCGACCTCCCGACGAACCCTCGGTATTGGGCCTAGCACTAAACGACGTTTTTGTGCCTCTCCTCCAAAGCCAGTTTCCGGAAATTGTGGATTTCTATTTACCGAGCGAGGCTTGCTCTTATCGCGTAGCGGTGGTTTCCATGCGAAAGGAGTACCCAGGACATGCTCGGAGGGTTATGTTTGGCATCTGGTCTTATCTGCGGCAATTTATGTATACGAAACTTGTGATCGTAGTTGATGAAGATATCGATGCCCGGTCCTGGCCTGATGTGGTATGGGCCTTGAGCACCCGAGTGGATCCTGAGCGCGATACCGTGATCGTGAAAAATACTCCCATCGATTATTTAGACTTTGCTTCTCCCGTCGCAGGACTGGGCTCCAAACTGGGCATTGATGCAACCAATAAATGGCCGGGAGAAACACAGAGGCAGTGGGGAAAGCCTATTGAAATGCGCAGCGATGTCATTGCCAAGGTGGACAAACTATGGTCTGAGCTGGGTATCGAATGACTATTGGACATTTGATCGAGGTCCAGATACTTTACCACTGTGCCCAGACTGCAGGTGATTGTCCTAAAGCCTTAAAATAACACTTAGCAACCCGGCTCGGAGACTCTATGCGTCATATTTTAATTGCAAATCCTAAGGGAGGGTGCGGCAAGAGTACCCTTGCTACTAATCTTGCGGCCTATTATGCCTCTGAGGGTTATTACACGGCGCTGGCCGATTATGACCCCCAAGGTTCTACTTTGGACTGGCTGGATCAGCGAGCCGAAGAAAATGCCCCAATTGTAGGTATTGAAGGATTTGACACTGGACTACGTCATGCACCCCGTAATGCAGACGTTGTCGTGATCGATGCCCCCGCACGCAGCCACGGTAAAGAGCTGGGTGACTTGGTGCGCCGAGCTGAAACGATCCTTGTACCGGTCCTGCCATCCGTTATCGATATCAATGCAGCTGATAGTTTTCTGCAAGAACTTCTTAGCCTAAGCAAAATAGCCCAAAAAAAAGCAAAAGTAGCCTTGGTTGCTAACCGGGTGAGAGAGAATACACTCATTTTCGGAGAGCTAGAGGAATGCCTTGAAAGACTTAAGGCGCCCTACATAGCTGCTTTGCGTGAGGCCCAAAATTATGTCCGAGCCTATCAACGTGGTTTAGGCATTCACGAACTGCCCCCCTATCTGGCCTGGCCAGATTGGGAGCAGTGGGACCCCCTGATCGAATGGCTTGATTCTCGACGCTCACACCCACGCATGAACTAGGCTACTATTGTTTGCCTTCGAATTGGTCCAGCTTCGGCGGGTTTGCCACGGGGTCAGTCACTAACGCAAGGCCCGAGCAAAAAGCCGCCTTAGCTTCCTCTGTCTGTCCTAGTTTGTTCAGTAGCCGGCCGTACAGTGCATAGGCATTACTTCCAGGCGCAATCGCAATACTTGATTCCAAATAACTTTTCGCCTTCCCCCAAAGCTCGTTAATCATACAAAGGCGAGCCGCCGTCACCAGTAAGGACGCATCTTCCGGATGAACTTTCAGCCATTCTTCGGCCCGTTTAAGCTGCCGCAACGGCTCTTCCGTTTTAATCTGGCCGTAGCCCAAAACAAGCTCTTTGTCCCAGCGCCTTTTAAGAGCGACTCGGATTTCCCTTTCCGCCTCATTTCCCCTGCCCAACATATTTAGCGCCTGTGAACGAAGACGGACCAGTTTAGGAGATTTGCGGGTTTTTGCTGGCAGACCCGACCAAAGCGCGTCAAGCTCCTCCTTACTTATACCCCGCTGCATGAGGGTAGCCTGAAACCCTTCGGCTGCTAAGCTGTCGGTCATCTCGGGCACTAGGCGTGCCTGTCCGATTTTAGGTAATAACATTACAAGCTGATCCCAGTCCTGCAATGCCTTATAGATCCTAGCTAGCAACGCTAATGCTACTGGGTGTTCCGGGCGTGTTTCCTGAATTCGACTCAATGTAGCGAGGGCACGCTCTAATTCATTATGCTCTAGCTGAAGTTCAGCCTGTGTCAGCAGGATAGCGATTTCTGCCTCAGGCAACTCTTCGTATGCCAATTTCAACCAATCGTCGCGTCTCTCGCCAGAACCTTGCAACTGGGCCGCCCAGGCTGCCATGAGGTAGTTAATTAAAGGGGCATCAGTGTTTTTTAGCCCTTGGGTTAGCAGCTGCTCCCCTTTAGACCATTCTCCCTCCGCCAGATGGATAAGCCCCCGGGTTAATTTTTTTCCGGCTCGCCTGAGTCGCCGGTCAGCTACAGCCCGACCAAGACGCTGAGGTGCACGTACAAGCATCACAAGCATACGGACCGCAAGATAGGCTACCCCTAAAGCCAAAATGAAGACGGGCACAGACATTTCCGCAGCGTAACCCCAAAAATTGACCCCCACATAACCCGGGTCCTGAAGGAAAAAATGAGCCGTCAAGGCACCTACGAATAAGGCCATTAGAGACAGGAGCACGAGTCGCATCAACCTGCTCCGGATTGAATACTGCGCAGTAAATCCAACGAGCCACTGATATCAGGGCGGACCGGGGCAACGTCTATGCCCAACATCTCTTCGATCAGACCTAGCGCACTGATTACCGATGGATCTGCCAACTCAAAATCCTGACCAAGAATACCGCTTACAGTAGTTAGGCTCTGTCGAAAAACTTCCGGCTGCTCCCTCAGAAGTGCCAGTTGGGCCACGTTGAGTGCTATCACCGCCCGCTGTCGCGCCAAGCTGCTTTGCTCAAAAGTCACTATCTCATCAACCGGCCCCTCCAAACGCTCAATTCGAATCATGCCAGACAGTCCATTCCTGAGAGTTTGCCAAAATCTCGGTAGACCCGACTCCGTTGCCGGTCCCAACGCCTGTTCAGCGGGAATGCTGCCGGGCAACCTCGAGCGTATAGGTAACTCGTTGATCCGCAAGGTAAGCACTCCCAAATTTAGAATGATCCCCTCCGTATCAGGTCGCGCAACCGTCCTAAGGGCCTGTATTTCACTCTGTATACGCTGGCGCACAACACTGAGCACTGGATTAGCAAGTTCCCGAAGTTTTTCATCGGCTAACTCAAGCGCCACCGCAGCATTTTCCCAGTCCCCTGCCAACTGAAGCTCTCCATTGGCAACTGTTAAATAATATTCTGCCTCAGCCTGCAACCAACGGCGACGGGCATCCTCCGAAACACCCTGCATTGCGCCAAGGCGTTCTTCGACACTTAGTAATCGGTTTGGCAAGGTTTCAGTGCGGTTTGTGTTTTCCTCTGTGAGCCGTTGATTTAATTCGCTGGCATCACGCAAAGAATTAAGGCGATTCTCAAGTGCCTGGAGATTACTGCTGGCTTGTTCCAAAAGCGCTGAGTTCTCCGCATGAGCGAGATTTGCCTCATTTTCGAACTCAGCTACCACCACAGAAAAATACTGATGCTGCCACCAAAGTGCCCCAATGGCGCCTACTACTACCAACAAAATCGATTTGATTAACCAAGTCCAAGAAAAAAAAGATTTTTTTTGTTTCTCAAGGCTATCAACCGCCACACCTGGATGCTCTTTACTCGTTGGGGCTTCAGTTGCCTGGGCTGAATCTAAGCTCCTTGCTTGCTTATCACCTTTAGTAGTTGGATGTTTTTCGTTGCCCATGATCTTTTCATCTAGTCATTGATAAGCCCTTTTACCACACGGCCCAAGTTACATCACGGTCAAATTAGTCTCTATGGCATTGTGTCAGTATTGCCAATGCATTTAGGTAAGAAAATTCTCGCCTGTACTCATTAGCTGCGGGCAACCGTGAATTTATATTACTCCTAGTAGGTGCTAGGCTAAAACGATGTAAAGCCTACTATGAAGCTAATCAAGGGTATTATCACTCCGTTTTTTAGCCACGCTTATAGAATCGTCGCTGGCCAATCCCAGAGGAGGGGAAAAATGACTAAAGATTCCAATCGTCCCAGCTTGGATGATCTCGCTCGGCAATTAGCTGAGTCTATTCCTGATAACCTTAGAATTGTCGGTGAAGATCTCGAGCGCAATTTTAAGGCACTTTTGCAGTCTGGCCTTGAGCGAATGGACTTAGTAACCCGAGATGATTTTGATCTGCAGGTGGCTGTACTAGAGCGTACCCGAGAAAAGCTCCAACAGTTAGAAGAGCGTCTGGCAGAACTCGAAAAGCGTACTAGCAACTAGTTAGTGCAAAGCAACCCTTAAAAAGACTGGCAACTATTATTGTGGAAGGCTCAGGGCAACCAATTCCGCGCCCTCTTCGCCGGCAGTAGACAAAACAATAAACTGCCTACCATCCACTGCATAGGTCATGGGAAGCCCACCCACGGCACCAGGCAATGAGATCTCTGCGATCACCTCGCCGCTCAGCTTGTCATGGGCACGCAACACAGGGCTGCCTCCCCAACCCTCTGCAGTAAACAGAAGTGTTTTTGTTACCAAAACGACTGGTCGGGTCATGCGGCCAGTCGCAGGTATGTCTAGTCCCGCGAGCGCTGGATTCTCCGCAATTCGCTGGGGTGTTGGCCCGTTAGGAATGGTCCACAAATGCTCTCCCGCATTCATATCAATAGCTACAATCCGACCCCAAGGCGGCTTCACCAAAGGCAACCCTTCGATCAACGGCAGGGGCGCGCCACCACCGGCAATGTATCGGATATCGGAAAAATCCGGTTCTTGAGTCAGGGCCACAACGGCTAGTCTAGTGTACGAGCCTACGTACAGAATGCCTGTTTCGGGATCGAAAGAGGCTGCTTCCCAATTGGCTCCTCCTGTTGCACTTGGTAGGTGGAGCGTGCCTCGCGTACCATCGGGATCTTCTGCTAGCGAGGGCGGCGAGAAAAGGGAAGATCCCAGTCGAAAAATTGTATCTCCTTCGGCCCCCTCTAGGCCTATAGCCTTCCTAGCCTGAGCTCTAAGCTCAGGCGTAAAATCAATTAGGTCATTTTCTGAAAAGCCTTGGCGGTCAAATGGTGGCGGCTTTGTTGGAAACGGTTGGGTCGGAGATGTCCATTCACCGGGCACATCAGAGCTGGGCACGGGTCGTTCCTCAATGGGCCAAATCGGCTCACCTGTCACTCGATTAAACGTATAGACAAATGCCTGTTTAGTTACCTGTGCCACAGCTTTAATCAGGCGGCCGTCTACGGTGATATCCATTAAAATAGGTGCAGTCGGATTGTCCCAGTCCCAAATGTCGTGATGAATAAGCTGGTAGTACCAAACGATCTCTCCGGTGCGAGCATCCAGGCAAACCAGCGCGTTGCCGTACAAGTTATCACCCGGGCGTTCACCCCCATAGCGATCACTGAGCGGGGCTTCTATAGGTAGATATACGGTACCGAGCTCGGGATCTGCAGACATCGGCGCCCACACGCCTGCATTTCCAGTGTACTCCGCAGACCCCTCCAGCCATGTCTCATAGCCCGGCTCGCCCGGCTCGGGAATAGTATGAAAGGTCCACAACAACTCTCCGGTACGGACATCATACCCACGAACATCGCCCTTTATGTTCTCCTTGGAAGGGGGGCGCATAGCCACAGCGTGGGCGGGCCCTACGACTACCACATCTCCGATCACCATAGCAGGCGAGCTTGAACCAACGCTGGAATCTTCGTTGACGGTCCCTCGCACGCCCTGCATCAGATCCACAACACCATTCTCGCCAAACCAGGGCAACTGGCGACCGCTCGCCGGATCGAGCGCTACCAGATGAAACCCAGGTGTTATAACGAATGCGCGCTCATCCCCGTTACCGTCGTCCCAGTATGCGATACCGCGACCGGAAGTTTTACGAGGTGCGCTATCAAAGCGTTCCCCCTCATCAGGACGCCACATCCATAGCGTTTCGCCCGTTATTGGATCGAGTGCTACCACATTACGTGTAGCTCCAGCAGTAGCATACAGCACGCCGTCGATCATGAGCGGCGTATTTTGGTTTCTACGCTCTTGATAGGGGCCAAAGTTAGTCGTGTACCACCGCCACGCAATTCTCAGATCACCAACGTTATCGTGATTGATTTGCTCCAACTCGGAATAGCGCTGAGCTGCCAAGTTGCCACTGTAGGTCGGCCACTCCACGTATGTGCTTTCCGAGACAGATTCTTCCAGCGGTCCATCTCTGACTGTAGTCAAGGATGGGGCCTGTATCTCAGGTCCGGGCTCTAGCCCGCAGCCGGCAACTACAAGTACAGCTACAATGAGTAGATTATTCTTATGAGCATTCACGGTGCACCTCTTGTGTTGATCCAAGACGAACTTACAATCAATCAGGAGACGGGTAGATTTCAATCCACGGCCTAGCCTCAGGAAGGTGGTATTTTGCACATAAATAAAAAAAATATGAAATGGCGGAGCATATATAGGCACCATATTCTCAAAGTAGCTGTCTTAGCTGCAATCTGGGTAATTGCGCTCACTTCAGCACAAGCCCAACTGGATAGTTCAGTGAGTCCTGCAATCACTTACGACGAGGATCTGCTCGAGCAGATCCGCGAGGCTGCTAAAATAACCCCGGGAGATTCACCAGTCTCCATCAATTTCGCGAAAATTGCTGAAAGTCACCGAACCTATGCCGCGGTTATAGAAGGTGGCAGCAATGAGCCATTCATTTCTGCGCGCACCGCCTTTCAGGTATTGTATCCATCTGCTTCGATCATGATCGATACTGGAATGGACGAAACAGTGCATAGTTTTTATGGCTTTGGACGAGAAGAGCCTTTCTGGCCGGAGAAAAACGAACTGGTCCAGCAATCCCTGCGTGGGGCTAGCCTGATCATTGTTACCCATGAACATGGGGATCACATTGCTGGCGTTTTGCGATCCAACTACCGTGACGAGCTTGCGCCAAAAACCCTGCTGACCAAGACACAGATTGAGACACTTTTAACCAATCCCCAGCTCCCCGAAATCAGTTTGCCCCCCGAAGACAGTAATAACTATCTGGTTGTCGACTATGAACGCTACCTTCCGGTGGCTCCAGGCGTGGTACTGGTCAAATCACCCGGCCATACACCGGGCCATCAAATGGTTTACACACGTTTGGATAATAATGAGGAATATCTTTTTATCGGGGATATCGGCTGGCTGCTTGAAAATGTGGCCGGGCCCACCCTTCGTCCCAAGGCCACCAGCGAACGCATCGGAGAAAACCGGCAAGCGATTATGGCCCAACTCATTTGGATCAAGCAGCTCATGAACCGCCATGGGATCATTATCGTACCGTCTCACGATAATAATCTTCTGAACCGGTACCGTGAGCAGGGCCTGCTCGGAGATTTAGAATGAGTCTGGAAAAAGCCGCCCTTGCTGTTCGTCTGAACTCGAGCGTGCCGGACCAAAAGGGGAGCCGGGAGTTACAATAAATGACTGACAAAAATTATTCTAATGCTTTGGCTACTGATGGGGGAGCTATGTTAAGAATTAAAAAGTTATGTCTAAAAACATTAATGTTTTCGGTGTGCCTAGGTTTAAGCGTTTCCCTCCTTGCGAGTGAATATACAATTATTCACGCTGGAACACTTCTGCTTGACGCCCGCGACAAACCTCTCAACACCCAATCGGTGATTGTCAAAGACAGCGAAATTCTGGAAATAAAATCTGGTTACTCTGAGAAGTCTTATATCAACATTGCCGATGGTGACACTGTCTCAATAATCGATCTATCCGAACATTTTGTGATGGCAGGGCTAATCGATGCCCATGTACACATTACAGGAGACTCTGATCGAAGGGACTCCCGCCTCGACATTATTTACAAATCAGAGGCAGAACGTGCGGTGCTGGCAGTTCCCAACGCCCGTAATAAATTACTTGCCGGCTATACCACCATTCGAAACGTCGGGGGTGACCGTAATATTGTTATCGGGCTGAGAGATGGAATTAAAAGTGGCGCAATTCATGGGCCACGCATGCTAGTAGCGACCGACTCCATTTCTCCCACCGGCGGCCATGGAGATACGAACGGCTATAAACCCGGTTTAATCGAAAGAGGCTCGTCAATCTGTGACGGAATAGGTGACTGTCAACGCGCGGTACGCCAACAAATCAAGAACGGGGCAGATTTAATCAAGTATGTAGCAACGGGCGGCGTCATGAGCAACATAGCAGCCGGAGTCGACCAACAATTTTCAGATGAAGAACAAAGGGCAATCGTTGCAACCGCACATTCGATGGGGCGTAAAGTTGCAGCCCATGCACATGGTACCAACGGTATCAATGCGGCACTGCGTGCAGGGGTCGACAGTATTGAACACGGCAGCTATCTGGATAACGAAAGTATAAAACTATTTAAAGAATCCGGAGCATACTTAGTACCTACCTTGTCTGTAGCTGAGTGGGCAGTAGAAGAAGCAGCAAAACCAGACACCCAATTTCCCCCGAGCGTTGTTGCCAAGGCAAGCGTGGTAGGGGCACAGACTATTAAGGGCCTAAGCCAAGCATACAAAGCCGGGGTCAAAATAGCGCTGGGCACAGATTTTAGTGGTGATAAACACATGGCAAGCAAACGCGAAATGGTTTTGCTAAAAAGCGCGGGCATGACCGAAAAAGACATACTCATTGCCGCAACAGTAAACGGCGCTGATCTGCTAGGATTATCAGAGGAAATCGGAACGCTCGAGGTAGGTAAATCGGCCGATATGGTTGCTTATGCTGAAAACCCACTGGAGAACATCGATACCACGCTGGACCCGATTTTTGTTATGACAAAGGGAAGAATCGCGGAGTAGGAAAAAACGAATTTATAATAATTGTTCTACTTGATCGGCGGCTCAGGCAGCTCTGACTCACCGTGCTCCATGACTAACGTGCAATCCATATCGTACCAGGGCACCTCGATTGAGGAATCCCCAGGATGTGGTTCATCGTGTCGTTGGTATCTTGCTATGAGTGCCTCCGTAACCCCAAACTGAACGTCTGATTCGAGTTTCTCATCATCTTCAGAATAAATCTGTGAGATCAGCGTCTTAAACCCTTCCTTGAAAGCCAACGCGTGCAGGTGTGCCGGGCGAAAAGGATGACGATTCTGCGCCGCCAGCAACTTTCCCACCACGCCGTCCGTCGGTATAGGATAACCGGAAGGCTTGATAGAACTGAACCAGACATGGCCGGTCTCGTCGGTAGTGAATTTGCCGCGCAGATTCATATCGGCCTGCGTAGGATCCTGGCTCTCATAGAGCCCAACCGTGGATGCATGCCAGACATCAACCTCAACGCCCGCAACCGGAGCCCCCTCCGTGTCCACGTAGTGCAGGTCAACAAACATGCAGGAGCCTGATGCTTTCGAACGTACGATGGACTCTCCATTTGCTGTTCTTGGTGAATTCAATCTCCAGAACGGGCCAAGCATGGATTGCTTAGTCTCGAACTGACCATCATTCCCGTTATTCAACAAGCACACCAGAGAAGAAACTCCCAAGGAGCCCGCCATCAACACCATCTCATTGTGGGTGTCAGTTTTATGCTGACCGATATCGTTGAGCAACTCTGTCGCAGCTCGGAATTCTTTCTCTGTCAGCTCGACATCCCTGATAAATCCGTGCAGGTGCTCAATGAGCGAGGTCATGATCTTTCGAAGCCGAGGATCTGTGGTTTGCCCCATGACTTCAAGAGCGGCCTGCGTGACGTCTTTCTCGTTTTTAATAATCATCGATCTATTCGATCTATTGGCTACCGGTGGCGCGCCCGAAGGGATTCGAACCCCTGACCTTTCGCTCCGGAGGCGAACGCTCTATCCAGCTGAGCTACGGGCGCA
>CAYXIJ010000011.1:0-15215 GCA_964465375.1 uncultured Gammaproteobacteria bacterium
ACCCCTGTTGCCGCCGTGAAAGGGCGGTGTCCTAGGCCTCTAGACGATGGGGACTGATCCGGTGGGCCGACTGTCTAGATTGTCGGCCTTTTAATGGTGGAGCCAGGCGGGATCGAACCGCCGACCTCTACAATGCCATTGTAGCGCTCTCCCAGCTGAGCTATGGCCCCGCACTAAACGCCGAGCGAGCATACTGACTGGCCTTCTGGGTGTCAAAAAAACAACGACTGTGAAGATAACCACCAAGAAAACGCCATATCCAAGATGAGCACACTACTCATTAACTTGGTCACTAGTATCAAAAGAATAATGATTCCCTCAGCCTGTACAAGCATCATCAAAATTTTTTATCCTCGGAATAATGTCTTCCACTATCCTGATGACATTATCTGAATTTTTTTTCATTGTTTTCTGAATCATCTCCCAGCTTACAGCCTCCTCATCTTCTTTCCAGCAATCATAATCAGTAGCCATAGCGACGGATGCGTAGTGAATATTTTTTTCCCTTGAAAGTAGAACCTCGGGACAAGAACTCATGTTAATAATATCAGCACCCCAAGATCTAAACATATTACTTTCTGCTCTTGTTGAAAATCTTGGTCCTTCTATAGTGACAATAGTTTTATTGCTATGAAAGGGAATGCCTAATCTCTTTGCTGAATCCTGAAGTAGATTATTTAAATAACCGCAGTACGGGTCCGACATGGGGGTATGAACAACCTCATTTTCATCAAAAAAAGTCGACTTCCGACGCTTCGTAAAATCAATGAACTGACTTGGAAATACTAAGTGACCAGGCTCAACTTCAGCTCTCAATGAACCCACGGCTGTTGTTCCAATAATGTGAATACAACCTGCATTTTTTAATGCCCAAATATTAGCCCTGTAGTTAACATTTGACGGAGTTATAGAGTGATCTATTCCATGTCTTGACAGAATCGCAATATCCACATTGCAAATCTTTCCCTCCTTAATTAGGGACGAAGGCCTGCCAAAGGGAGTCTCTGCACTTACTTCACTTGCTTCCTTTAAAATGCTTGGGTCATCAAGACCCGATCCCCCAATTATCCCAATTTTCATGAGTTTTCACCTGAACTAAATTCTGGAAACAATTTTAATATATCCGCTTCATTTGCTTTACATACTCCCCTTGGGGTAATAAGCCCAGTAACAAATTTAGAGGGGGTAACATCAAAAGAAAAGTTCATTGATGAAGAATTCCTAGGCATGATCCGAACAGACTTTATTTGATCTTCTGAAAGCCCAGAAATATATTCCACTTCCTTTGGGTCCCTAATTTCAATTGGAATATCTTTTAAACCATCAGTTATTTTCCAATCGATAGTTGACTCAGGGAGAGCAACATAAAAGGGCACATCATTATCGTATGCAGCCAGTGCCTTGAGGTAGGTGCCTATCTTATTTCCTACATCTCCGGATCTAGTTGTGCGATCGGAGCCGACTATGCATAGATCCACTTTTCCATGTTGCATCAGATGCCCGCCGGCATTATCAACAATTACAGTGTGCTTGATGTCCTCTTCCAGTAGCTCCCATGCCGTGAGATTAGATCCCTGGTTCCTTGGTCTAGTCTCATCAACCCATACATGTACATCTATGCCAGCATCTCTGGCTGCATATATTGGTGCAGTGGCCGTTCCCTTGTCGATAGTAGCAAGCCATCCCGCATTGCAGTGGGTCAATATATTTACAGCCCTACCAGCCTTTTGGCTTGCTATTTTTCTGATTATTTCCAGACCATGATTGCCAATGCGAGTCGAATTTTCGACATCTTCATCACAAATACTCTCTGCCTCAGATTCTAATACCTTGATTATCACCTCAATATCATTTAATTCATCAATAGCCCTGCGAATTCTCTCAACCGCCCAGGACAAATTGACGGCTGTCGGTCTAGCTTTTAAGAACTCATTGCAGGCATTGATAATAAATTTCTTATTTTTATTTTTATACTTTGCTTCCAATCCAGATAAAAAAATTCCCCATGCCGTCATTCCACCAATGAGTGGGGCTCCCCTTACAGCCATATCATTGATCATTTCTATTGCTTCAAGGTAGGAGGAAATCTCTTTGATAACAAATTTATGCGGAAGATATCTTTGATCAATTATCTTGATAACTTCTTTGTTGCCTTTTGACTGCCATATAGTTCTATAATTTTTGTTATTTACTTTCACAATAATTCACAGTTTGTAATTACAAATCTATGGATTTAAATCAGATTTTACTATCACTTTCATTGATTCTCTTGCATCTGAAACAAGTTTAAATCCTTCTGCAATTTTTGAGAGAGGAAGGATATGGGTAATCATGCTTTTTAAGTCAATTTTATTCTCATCGGCTAATTTCATTGTTTCTTTAATCTCTCCTGGGGCAGCTCCATAGCTAAAATAAATTGAAATCTCATTCCTCCACAACGCAACAGATGGAATGTTTATATCTTTTTGGGGGACTGCAAAAAATAATATTGCTCCCTTTTTATCTACATACTTAAAAGAATTCTGTATCGCAGAATCATTGACTGTGCACACAATAACCCTATCAGCAAGTCTTCCGTTATTTATTCTTCTTATTTGGTCGGCGTTAAGATCTGCTGCCTGAAATGAATAGTTTGATCCAAATTTTTTGGATTGCTCCAAACGATACTCAGATACATCAGTAGATATAATTTTTGCTCCAATATTTTTTGCCAGCTGAATGTGAGTCAATCCGGAAATTCCTGAGCCTAAAATTATTACCGTATGATCTTTTTTTAACTTTATCGTCTTTTGTCCCGCTACAGCACACGCCATTGGCTCTATCATAGTGGCCTCTTCATAAGACATTTTGCTAGGTAACAGAAATGTTCCATGCCTAACATTTTCTTCAGGAATTCTTATATATTCTGAGAATCCTCCTGGAAAAAAATTTCCACCATGAAGATTGTCACATGCTGAAAAATTTTCCTCTCTACAATAATGGCAATCAAAACATGGGACATGGTGACTTACAAAAACTCTATCATGCTTCCTAAACGCCTTAACCTTCTTTCCAATACCTACAATCTCACCACTCATTTCGTGCCCCAATACTCTAGGCTCACTTTTTTTTCTATACCATTCCATCACATCTGTTCCGCAAATCCCACAAGCCTGCATCTTTACTAAAATTTCATTTTCAGAAATGCCTGGCTTCTCAATTTTCTTGATTCGGATATCTTGGTTACTGTGATATTCAGCCACATTCATTAAAATTGCTTTTTTCTCTCTTGAGGTCAAACTAACTGGCCTTAAAAAGCTTATGCGCCTCTGAGGCAGAAGCACCCTGATGAACTATTGCCTTAATTGCCAACATCATTGCTTCTGGATGCTCGCTTTGAAAAATATTTCTACCCATATCAACCCCCGATGCACCCTCCTTAATCGCATTTGCAGTCATAATTAATGCGTCCTTCTCATCAATTTTTTTTCCTCCTGCCATAACGATTGGCACAGGACAGCTTTCAACTACCCGGTAAAAATCCTCACAGTAATAGGTTTTTACAATTCTTGCCCCTATCTCTGAGGCAATTCGACAAGCAAGCCCAAGGTATCTGGCATCCCTGACCATCTCCCTACCAACAGCCGTAATTGCCAGCACTGGCATACCATATTTCTCAGATTCGTTGATCAATTTTCCCAGGTTAACAATACTTCTATCCTCATTCTCTGCACCAACAAATATTGACATTCCAACTCCTGAGGCATTCAACCTCAAGGCCTCTTCGATAGAAACAACAATGTCCTCATTTGAAAGTTCCCTGAGGATACTAGGTCCGCCAGACACCCTTAAACATACTGAACTTTTTAGGTTTTTGTCTACGCAACTCCTAAGCATTCCGCGAGTTATAAAAAGACAGTCGGCCAATGGTGCGAGCGGCTTAATAGTCTTTTGTAAATTTTCTAGGCCTGTGGTTGGGCCCTGAAAATAACCATGGTCTACCGCAAGCATCACAGTTTTTCCTGTTTCAGCCTGAAATATCCTTGACATTCTGTTCTGCATTCCAAAATCCATTTTTTATTCCTAGAAGCCTCATTACGGGCTTAAAATAAGTTATTTTAGGTAATGATTACGATGCCTAAACGTACTAGATGCGAGACTTTAAACTTGTACAAAATACCCGTTTTTTCACTTATAATGCAATCTAAATATCTAATTTCTAAGTCAATCAAACTTTTCACCTAAATTCATCGGATAAAAAAGTTATGGCTAAGGGCCTCTTTATGTACTTCGATATCGAGACTGGGTATTACCCAGGACTCCATCATGGCTTAGCCTACCTGATGGGGTCGGTCAATCAAGATAATGACATCCGGTTTTTGCATATTTTTAGCGAAGACCACCTGCTAGAAGCCAAGGATCTGATTGAGAAAAACGATTGGGACTTTGTGGGATCCTCTTTTACGACCAATCAAAGGAAATATTTGTGGAATCTTTTTGAAAAAACTGATGTTAGTAATCAATTCGTTATAGGTGGTGGCGTACATCCAACTTTGGACAAGGAGAATACGTTCAAGGAATTCCCTGAATTTGATGCAATTTGTGTCGGGGAAGGAGAAACGGCATTTTTGGAGTTATGCAACCGATTGGATAATGGTCAGGATGTTTCTGAAACCCCAAGCTTCATTTTTAAAGAAGTAGATGAAACAGGAAAATTCAAATTCAAAAAGAATCCAGTGGCACCCCTAATGCATATCGACGATCTTCCGTTTCCAGATTACACAGTTTTTGATTACAAAAGAATTATAAAAGATGGGGGCAATGTTTTTGCAATGATGCTCGGGCGCGGATGCCCCTATCAGTGCACATATTGTGCGTCTTCTCATCTATGGAAAGAGTACCCAAATCCAGAAAACTGGGTAAGATTTCCATCTGTAAAAAGATCAATAGAACTGATCAAAAGGAATTTAGCGCTGTACCCTGACACCAAGTCGATCATCTTTGCAGATGATACTTTTACAGTGAGAAAAGACTGGATTCAAGAGTTTTGTGCGGCATATAAAAAAGAAATAGGCCTCCCGTTCGAATGCAACGCTAGGGTTGAAACAATTAGGGATGACGTTTGTGAAGCCTTGAAAAGTGGTGGTGTCACATCCATTGATTTTGGAGTTGAAAGTGGAAGTGAGTGGTTAAGAAATAATATTGTTAATAGAAAGCATAACAATCAAAGAATTATCAAATGTTTTAATTTTTTGGAAAAACATAATATCAGAGGATTTTCTTACAATATTGTAGGTATGCCATTTGAAACTCCTGCAATGATGAAGGAAACCTACAAACTAAACAGGCATCACTTAAAAGGAGCAAGATACGGAAGAGCATTCTATTACTATCCTTATCCCGGGACAGGGCTGCATGATTTAAGTGTAAAATACAAGTTGCTTAGACCTAAAATAGAAAATCTAACTGGCTATCTAGAAGCACCTACGGTCTTGGAAGTTCACGCATCTCATAAAGAAATAAGGAAGTGGTTTAAAAAGATCAACTTGCTGTTTGCGGTCAGGCTTATGTGTGATCGGTTTTATTTTCCGCGAGCTGTCTCAGAGGTCGTTGTTTCTATAACGCAACTATTCTGGAGGCCACTCGCGGAAATAGTAGAGCCCGATAAATCAAATGTAGTAATGAGAAATATAAATAAAAAATTGAAGTTAATCGTAAAGCGATTTAGAAAACCAGGGCACTCTGTATACGATTCTCATGAGGTTAGAAAAATAGAGGTAAGTCAAATTCAGGATGAAATTCAGAGTGAAGAAAAGAAAATTAATGACTTAAAAAAAGATACAATTTTCCTAAAAGAAAGAGAGAAAAAAAATAATCCCTTACAAATTTAAGGTAGTAATTAAAGCGGTTTAGAAAATGATAAAACGAGTGTGGATAGAAGAAGGTTGTGTTACTTGTGGAAATTCAGAGCAAGTTTGTCCAGAAGTATTTGAAATTAATATCGACAAAGAAACAGCAGAAATAAAAGATGTTGATGATTTATCGATTTTTGCAGATCAAGTCAAGCTAGCAGCAGCAAGTTGCCCAGTGAGTGTAATAAAATACGAGGAAGAATAAATATAGATTACCTTGGTTTTGGATCTTTAAGTTCAGTTTAGTTAATTAGTCAATATACCCCTCTGGATTCATATGCTGCCAAGCCCAGGCATCTGCACACATTTGGTCAATTCCTAATTCAGCCTTCCAGCCGATTACACTAAGCGCTAAAGTTGGATCAGAAAAAATTTCTTGGATATCGCCTGGCCTTCTGTCTTCAAATCTGTGCGGCAACGAAAAGCCACAAGCATTCTCAAATGCTCGCAGAATCTCCAAAACCGAATACCCCCTACCTGTTCCCAAGTTGAGAGCCACTGCTTTATTGCTACCTTCTTTTCTGTCACCCAGAATGTAATCCAATGCAAGCACATGACCCTTGGCTAAATCAACGATATGGATGTAGTCCCTGATACAAGTACCATCAGGCGTTGAATAATCATTTCCAAAAATAGAAAGCACATCAAGTCTCTTTACAGCAACTTGAGAAATGTAAGGTAACAAGTTGTTTGGGGTCCCAATTGGCTCTTCCCCAATAAGTCCGGAAGGGTGGGCTCCTATTGGATTAAAATAACGAAGTAAAATAATTTTCCAGCTAGAATCGGCCCTACCTAAATCCCTTAGAAAATTCTCAATAATTAATTTAGTTTGACCGTACGGATTGCAAGGATTCAACTCTACATCTTCATTTACAGGAACCGAAGATGGAATTCCATATACGGTTGAAGAAGAACTAAATACGAGACGCTTTACTTTAAACTCAGACATCACCCTACAAAGAGTAAAAGATGAATTGAGATTATTCATGTAATATCGAATTGGATTTTCTATTGATTCTGGAACTGATTTAAATCCAGCAAAGTGCAATACTGCATCAATTTTGAACTTCGAGAATATTTTTCTCAAGGCCTCATAATCCTGGAGATCGGCCTGAATAAATTCTAAAGATTTAGAAGTTATTCTTTCTATGCGTCTCACTGACTCTAACTTACTATTGCTAAGATTATCTACTATTACAACCTCGTATCCCTGCTCTAGTAATTCAACGCAGGCATGACTACCAATATACCCTGCGCCTCCTGTAACCAATATTATCATTTAAATACCTTTTTTCTGTGCTTACTAAGTAATCATTAAGTGCCTAAGAAAGCGGAGAATATTTACGAGGAGATACATTTTAACTTAGTCCGAAAATATATGGACAGTGCAAGCAAAGGAGTATAAGCAATAATAATTCCCTCGATACCTTCTAAGGCTTGGTTACTCACGAGATATGCCAACGGAAACAACCAGAAAATATTTATTATTCCAACTATTTTTGAAATCAACCTCTGAGAGGAAAAATGAATAGATAGTACCTGATAAAGATGATCTCTATGTGCTCTATAGAATTTTTTACCACTTAATATTCTATAAAGTAACGTTAATGTTGAATCAGTAATGAATACTCCTAACAAAATTATCCAGGCCCAAAAAATATCAGGATTGATCCATGACGACTGAATGGCCATAACGCCAATGGTGAAGCCCAAAAATCCACTGCCTATGTCTCCTAAAAATATTTTAGATATGGGAAAATTCCAGAACAAAAATCCTAATGCAGAAAATCCTAAAAACAGAGGTATATACCAAGAATAAAACGGAGCGTCAGCTATAAAAAAAAGTAACGATCCACTAAACATGGCTGTGATAGTTTGTATACTAGCAATACCATTGATTCCATCCATGAAGTTATAAAGATTAATCATCCAAACTAAAAAAAAGACAGCGAGAATATTCCTGAATAGCGGCGGCTCTATAACGTAACTATACAAACTAACTGAACCCAAGCCATTCAAAATAAATAAGCTGAAAATAGATGCAGAAAAATGGACTAACAAGCGTAACCAGGGAGAAAGTTTCAACGAATCGTCAAAAAAACCAATACAGCCAACCAGAAATCCGCCGGCAAGCAAAGCAAAAAAATAACTAGAATCAATATGCCTTAAATAAAACAAGAAAATAAGACCAGAAGTGAAAAGAAAATAAACTGGAATTCCCCCACCTATTGGAGTGGGTACGCTATGAGAACTCCTCGCATTAGGGATATCTAGAAAATTATTCTTGTTAGCAAATCTAATCCACAAACCGACCAAGAAATAACTTATCAACGAAAGTATAGGAAGAAAAATTAAAGATCCTAATAAGAAATTATCGGTTACAACCATTGGTTCATATTTTCTTCAAGCTTTTTTAACATAATCAATTTACATGCCTAGATATTGTCCAATTACCAAGTACTAGTAAATCCATGTTAGTCCTGAGAAATGTATCAAGTGCCTCCTCAGGCATACATACCACGGGTTCGTTTTCATTAAAGGATGTATTTAAAATAATCGGAACACCGGTAATTTTTCCAAATTCAGAAATCAACTTGTAGTACATAGGATTACTAGACTTATCTACGGTTTGAAGCCTTCCGGTACCATCCACATGCGTTACAGCCGGTATAGTTTTCTGTTTATCTTCCTTTATTTCAAATACTTGCATCATGAACGGAACTTCGTGATCTTCTTTAAACCAATCTGAGACATTTTCTACCAGAATTGCAGGTGCAAATGGCCTGAAAGACTCTCTTCTTTTTATTTTAAGATTCAATATTTCCCTTATATCCGCTCTTCTCGGGTCACACAATATTGATCTATTGCCTAGTGCGCGTGGTCCCCATTCCATTCTTCCTTGAAACCATCCAATAACCAGGCCATTTGATATTGCTTTTGCAACAATCCGACATAGATCCCCCTCATCATCTATCTTTCTTAGGTCAAAGATATGATCGTCGAGCTCATTAGATCTTTTTTTCAACAAATTTTCATGATAATTGTTATCAAAAGATGGTCCAAAAAATGCATGGTTCATATGAAATCTTTTTTTGATTTCGTTATTTCTTGAAGCAACTATGTAAGCAGCTCCTATAGCGCCACCCGCATCTCCAGCAGCAGATTGAATATACACTTTTTTATAAGAGCTTCTTCTAAAGATTTTCCCATTTGCAAGAGAATTCATTGCACATCCACCCGCCAATGATAGGTTGAAACTTTTATAATCAGAATGAGAAGCTCTCAATAAGTTAAAAAACACTTCCTCATACATAGCCTGAGTAGACTGAGCTAAATCAAAATGATGCTGTTGCAATTTTTCATCTTTTTTTCGTACTTTGATGCCAAATAACTCTTCTAACCTACTCTCATTGAATAATTTCCCTACAACTGGAGAACCTCCTGACCACTGATAATCAACCTTGGTATTATGATGAACAAAATAATCTAAATTTAATTTAAATATTCCGCTCTTTTCGTAGAACACAACCTGCCTCATCTGATCTAGAAACACTGATTTCCCATAGGCTGCCATTCCCATTACTTTATATTCATCACCATAATGGGGGAAACCGAGAAATTGGGTCATCGCCTGATAAAATATACCCAGAGAATTTGGGAAGAAGACTCTTTGGTCTAATCTAATTTTATTATCTTCGCAAATTCCCCATGCCGCACTAGTAAAGTCCCCAAAACCATCGACTGAAATGGCTACCGCATCATTAAAAGGAGAAACCAAATAAGAGGACGCCAAATGAGATAAATGATGCTCAATGTGGTGCACTTTCCCATTAAAATTTTCTTTTGGAAAGATCTTATTTAAATCTTTTTCTAGGGTTGTACGATTTTTTTTATTCCTATACCGCTCTAAGATAAACCTTGGTTGGGGCCTATTGGCGAGAATGTAGAGTACTTTTTTAAGAAAATGAGCCTTTGGATCAGAATTAATAGCGATATGATTCAAATCTTTAAGATTAAGATTACCTTCTTTTATGCAGTATTTTATTGCATTTTTTGGAAAACCAGCCCAATGCTTTATCCTCTTAAACCTCTCTTCCTCAGCTGCAGCAATGAGCTTCCCATCTACCAAAAGACACGCAGAGGAATCTCCGTGGAATGCATTAATCCCTAAAATTGTAGACATATATAATCTTTTAATAAGTTTCTAAAAATTTTAACTAAAGAATGATTTCTAGACAGATGATCAATACCAAATTTTATTAAAACTAAAATAAAAATAAATATTTAGTGGCCCCCAAACTCCGTGAGACAAAATATTTCATAACCATCATTCTTAAGTTTGCTACTTCCACCAATATCAGGCAGATCCACAATGAATGCCGTTGAGCTAACTATACCACCTAGCTTTTCTATTAATTTTATCGCGGCTACAACGGTGCCTCCAGTAGCTATTAAGTCATCCGCTAATAAAATCCTAGTTCCGGATTTGAATGCATCAGAATGAATCTCTAAGGTATCTACTCCATACTCCAATTGGTATTCCTCTGCAATTATTTCACCCGGTAATTTTCCGGGCTTTCTGATCATAACAAAGCCTTTTTTCAAGGCATATGCTAATGCTGATCCTAAAATAAAACCCCGGGACTCTATCCCCACTACAAGATCAATATCCTGTCTATGCTGATATTTTTCTATAAGACCGCGAACAACTAATTGCAATCCCTCGGAATCTCCCAATAAAGTCGATACATCCCTGAACATTATTCCTTCTTTAGGAAAATTAGGTACTGTTCTGATTCTAGATTTTATGCTCATTTTGGAAGCCTCTCGCTATGTTAAAATGGTAGCTGTGGGCTGATTATCCTCCAAATAGATTGAATGGCTTATGCTTAATGCTCAAAACAACAGAACTGAAAGACTATCATCTTTCAATGAAAAGCAGGCAATTTTTCTTGACAGGGATGGCGTGATTAATCAGGAAGCTGGCTACATCACAAAACCAAGTGAATTAAAAATAATCGAGGGGGCTCCTGAAGGTATAAAAAAAATAAATGATGTTGGCTCTTTGGCCATTGTTATCACCAATCAATCAGTCGTTGCCCGCGGGAATTGCACTGAAAAAGAGTTAAAAAATATTCATGATAGACTTGAAACATTACTAGGCAAAGAATCGGCATATGTGGATGCTATTTACTACTGCCCCCATCATCCAAAATTTGGACAAAAAAGAAAAACCAAAGAATTAAAACCCAAGTGCAGCTGCAGAAAACCAGAGCCAGGTTTGCTGAAAAAAGCAGCTAAAGACATGAATATATCCTTGGGGAACTCGTGGTTAATTGGAGACACGACAACAGATATATTAACTGCGGAACGAATGGGAATTAAAAATATACTTCTGCGCACAGGGCACGCCGGCCAGGACCATAAATACAATGTCGAACCAGATTATATTTTTTTAAACTTGAATGAAGCAGTTGATTGGATTCTAGAAGAACATCAACAAGCTAAAAATCACGCAAAAAAATACATCAACAAGGTAGCTGGAAAAAAAATTATATTTATTGGCGGGCTAGCTAGAGCCGGAAAATCAATCTGGGGGCAATTAATTAAAGAATTATTAGCAGAAAATAATATATCTTCCAGCTTAATAAGCCTAGATAGCTGGTTACTAGATGAAAATAAAAGCAAAAAAACAGGGGGTATTTTGCAACGATTCGATATGGATGCCATCGGAAGCTTACTAAGAAAGCTTGATAATCAGAAAAAAAACTTAGTACTAGATATCCCTATATTTAAACGCAATGGTGGCAATCAAATGGAAAAATCTATTAGGTACAATATCGAACCAACAACTACCGTTATAATTGAAGGGGTACCTGCGCTATGCTGTAAAAATAAACAGATAAAAGGATGTTTCAATTTTTATATGGAATGCGAGGAGAAAACCAGAAAAGACAGATTAAGGCAGGATTACGGCTGGAGAAACGTTAGAGACAGTGAGTTTGATTCACTATATAATTCTCGTAAATTAGGCGAAAAACCAATCATCGAGGCATCAATAAAAAACGCAGATGCTATAATTAGCACTTCTTAGAAACAGATACTCATAGTGTAAGTACGATTAGCCTCACCCACCAAAAGGAGCAATACAATGAGTGGAATTATTAGCACCCTGGAAGATACCCTGTCGAAATGGCAGGCAGAGATTCACGGCATACTCCGAATAACCAGTGCTTATATGTTCATGTTGCACGGCACACAGAAAATGTTCAGCTTTCCGGTTGAAGCAAACCGTGAGTTTGTACTCGCAACCTTAAGTCCTGGTCTCATCGGTGTCTTGGAGGTGTTCGGTGGTGCTCTGCTGCTTGTTGGACTGTTCACGCGGCCGGTGGCATTCGTCTTGTCCGGATCCATGGCATTCGCCTACTGGATGGTACACGCAGAGCCGCTATTTAATACACGCGCGAACGGTGGTGAAGCTGCTGCATTGTATTGCTTCTTATTCCTATTCTTTGCCGCAGCAGGTGGTGGTGGTTGGAGCTTGGATAGCCGGAAGAAATAGTAGCTAGCCTATACTATACTTCTCTCCGAGATGAAACCTCGACATTGAGTCTTGGTCAGTTCGCTGCCCCGACGGGGGACATCATCCCTGAAAATGAGTTTTCGGAGTGATGGGTTAACATGCTTCATGTTTCAAAGAAGAATAAATAGTCTGCAATAACCAAAAAATAAATTAGTTATTTTCATGAGCTTAGATTTTACGGTAGCTAACTATATCCAGCAGCATAACTCTGTTATGAGCTCCCTAGATCAGGAGGAAGTAGATTTTGCGATCAACCTAATTGTAAAAACGTGGAAATCAAATCATCAAATTGTAACCTGCGGCAATGGAGGTAGCGCGAACACAACATCCCACTACATTACAGACTGGAATAAAATGAGTAATTTAGCTACTGGCAAACAGTTCAAAGGAATGTGTTTGTCAGACAATATAGGAATGCTGACTGCTTACGCTAATGATCTTAGCTATGAAGATATATATGCCGAACAAGTAAAAAATATAATGAACCCAGGAGATCTACTTATAGCAGTTAGTGGAAGTGGTAATTCAGAAAATATTGTGAGGGCAATAAATACCGCCAACAAAAATAGCATTGCGACCCTAGCTATATGTGGGTATGACGGTGGAAAAATAAAAAAAATAGCTCATCATTCTCTGCACATTAAATCCTTTGACATGCAATTGTGTGAAGACGCCCATTTTGTCTTTGGCCATATGGTTATGAAAAAGCTATGTGGTAATAAAATTCAAGACAAGTAATTATTCTATACAGGAGAATATTAATTATTTATAAATTTATATTTTCTCAATATAATCACAGAACTTACTCAACAGAACTTTCTGTGAAAATTTTCTCTCAATGATTTTTTTTGCATTTTTTCCTTTATCTAACAATAAATCTCTATCTACGTCTCGTAAGTAGGCTAACACTTTCGTCATCGATTCAATATCTCCGTGCTTAATAGACCAACCGACATCATAATTATCCAATATTTCGGTAATATGATTGGGTGTGTTACCTAATAGCAAAATTGGTTTACCTATCGCCATTGCGCCATAGATTTTACAGGGGTGAATGCACCCAATCATGTCGTCTCCCATTGACACCAGATGAACATCAGCTGCCGATAAAGATCTATGCAAATTATTCATGGGCTGATAAGGCAAGGATGTCACTGGTGTATCTGGATTATTTACAATCCACCTTTCAATTAAATCTTTTCCCAATCCTCCGCCTATAAATGCCATCAAGAACTTATCTTCTCCCCTAAATTCCTTTGTAGCATGCAAAAATGTATCAAGTGGATGGACCAAACTATGATTTCCGCTATACATAAAAATGCGCTTATCTCCCCAGTTGTTTTCTTCTTTGAAGCTATTTTTTGTACCAGGCGTAAAATTTAAATGCTCCTCATGGGGCCAAGGTGGAAGTATGAAGTGATTAGAAATTTTGTCAGCTTTCTCGCTCACCCTCTTATACATAAACCTATCTAGAGAAACTACTGTATCTGCATCCCTCAGAACTAAATTCTGCAAGGCGTTATAAAATTTTGCACTCAGAGAATTCTTTCTGAGAGCTCCGGCAGCTATCGCCTGATCAGGATTCAAATCCATAATCCAGTATATATATGGAATTTTTCGTAGGAACTTCAAAAAAGGTGCAACAATACAAACTAGTTGCGTTGAGACTAAAATTGCATCGGGACGCCTAACAAACAAACATTTGAATAGGGTCTGTATTAATAATGAAAGCTGTCCAGCTACTCTGGTAAAAATACTACTTTTTCCAAATGAAGTAAAAAATAGTCTTAATATATGCACCCCTTTTAAAATTTCAGAGCGTTCATACAATTCTCTATAATTGTCATATCCCCTGTTCGAGGTAAAAACAGTAACCTCCCAATCCCTATGGATCATTTCTTCGGCTACATCTGCTATATGTTGACCCACTGAAGCTGGATCTGGGGGATAGACTTGAGAGATGACTAATAGTCTTTTGCGTCTCATCAAAAAACTATTTTTCTATTTGATCATAAATCCATTTGTAGGTCTTTTCTAGGCCTTCTTTTAGGCTGATTTTAGGTGACCAGTTAAATAGACTCTCAATTAAGGTGTTATCAGACGACCTTCCTCTCACACCCTTAGGGGCATCTAAATTATATTTTCTAGAAAGCCTAATATCTGCTATCTCTTCCACGATATCAACAAGTTCATTGATCGTTACCATTTCATCACTTCCGATATTTATCGGGTCTGAAATATCAGAGTTAAGCAACATCTGAGTTCCCTTAATGCAATCATCTATATACATGAAGCTTCTTGTTTGCTTTCCGTCACCCCAAATTTCTATCTCATGCTTCCCACTGAGTTTTGCCTCAATTACTTTACGACAAATGGCGGCAGGCGCTTTCTCTCGGCCGCCATCCCACGTACCTTCCGGGCCATAAACATTGTGATACCTTGCCATCCTTGTTTTGATTTCGTAATCTTCCAGAAAATGCCTACACATCCTTTCGCTAAAAAGCTTCTCCCATCCGTAACCATCTTCAGGCATTGCTGGATAAGCATCTGACTCCTTTAGGCCAGGATTATCTGGGGTAAGCTGCTTATCGGCAGCATATACGCAGGCTGAGGACGCATAAAAATAACGGTCCACCCCCGAGTCGCAGGAAGCCATCAGCAAATGAGTATTAATTAAAGAACTAAGCATGCAGAGCGCCTTATTATTCTCAATAAAACCCATACCGCCCATATCCGCGGCT
>CAYXIJ010000011.1:15225-39011 GCA_964465375.1 uncultured Gammaproteobacteria bacterium
CATCAACCCCTCCCCCTCCGATTGCTTTCTTGCAATCTTCTATCGATTTCAAGTCTAAAACCTTATTATCAACCCCTGAAAATGACTGATACCATTCTTTCATGGGTTTTATATCAACGGCGATAATGGTCGAATAATTTTGCTCAATTAACTTGGCAACCATGTGGCCGCCTATGAAACCCCCTGCTCCCGCTACTAGAGCAGATTTACTATTACTATTCATTGTATGTCTTTTATTTAATTTTAATGGGAAGGATATTAAAGTTTAAATCCAGATTTAGCTGCATCATCATAAAACATTTTGACCGTTTCGAGAGAGTATTGATCTAGATCCTTACCGAGATCCTTTGTTGATTTAATAAGACTCGGGGTCATAGTGATTATATGGCAACCACAACGCTCTGCCTGCACTAAATTAAATACCTCTCTTGGACTTGCCCACAATATCTCTATTCTTTCGTGCTTCATGCACAAATCAACTGCAAATTTAACAATCGGCTCGGGATCAATACCAGCATTTGCAATCCTTCCAGAAAATATAGATATAATTGAATTTATTTCTGGATTCAGAGAACCGTAGATACTTTGTATTTGTGTTTCCGTGAAAACTGCCGTCACGTTCAATTTTACCCCTTCATTACTTAGCCTCTCTATTAATGAATAGGTTGGTATACCTTTTGTATTAGTTACGGGTATCTTCACAGAAACGTTTTCCCCAAGATCTCTTAGAATGAGAGCCTGCTCGTACATTTCACCCAAATCATCCGAAAAAACCTCAAAAGATATAGACTTTTTCTTAACCTTACTCAGCACATTTTTCGCAAAATCCAGATAATCCTTTACGCCCGCCTTTGCCATAAGTGTAGGGTTAGTTGTAAAGCCATCAATAGAATCCATTTTATCCATTGCGACTATTTCGTCCACATCTGCACCATCAGCAAAAATTTTTATTCTAAATTTTTTCAGTTTCAGACTCCCATTTCATTTGATTTTGGAGTAACAAAGGGTGTGAAACTAGCAAGTGCCAAACAACTGCTTGAAATGATTCCGTGTGTGGGGTAATTAGTGCTTCGTCTCGCGTGGGTACGACCAACACAAGATCACTTGATTGCTTTGAGTACCCGCCATCTTTTCCAACAACCCCCATTGTTACCGCACCTAGTTCATTTGCATACTCAACACACCGGACTAAATTAATACTAATATTTTTTTCTCTATTTCCTCCGCCTACAGAGAATATGAAAAGAGCATCTTTTTCAGAAAAACGACTCACTTTCAGCCAATTAAGATACGAGCTCTCCCATCCATCATCATTAATTCTGGCAGTAAGCTCAGAAACATTATCTGTAGGCGTATAGGCTTCTATATTTGCTATTTTCCTAAAATCATTGACAGCATGACTAGAGTGCCCCGCACCACCACCTGAGCCTATAAAAAATAATCTGCCTTTTCTATTTCTCAGATCTGCTAATGCCTGAGCTATAGTTTCTATGGCCTCAATGTCAATTGACTGACATATTTCTATCGACTGGTCGATATATCTCTTGGAAAAAGACATATTTTGTATACTAGATGCCAAGGAGCTAAAACAGCCGGAACCTTACAGTAAATCAACCAGCGAGTCTATCGATGGGAACCCATCGAGAGGCGTGTTGTAGTTGGTTTTAAGAAGTGCCGCCTCAATTTTGGCGGCTCGTGCTGCTAGCATATCTTTGTGAGAATCACCCACGAGAAAACATTCATTTCTGATAAGGTCATACTCTTTAATTGCCTTATTAATCATGCCTGGCAGTGGCTTCCTGCAGAGACATTTATCATCGTCATCATGAGGACAAAAAAGAATCTTTTCAATGAAGCAGCGTCTATTAATAATCTCATGAATATCTGATAAATCTTTCTTCTTCAATAAACCTCTTCTTATATCTGGTTGGTTCGTGACTATAAATAAATTTTTCTTATCTCTAAGACCTTTCACAAAATCTAAAAAATCTTGCCTAAAAATAAATTCATTTACGCTTCTAGGAGAGGAAACCACATTACCTCTCATAATCATCTCATTCACAACCCCATCTCTATCCAAAAAAATATTTTTGTAACTATTTGCTAATTTTTTTTGGTAACTCAATTCTCGCTCTCTTAAGGCCTCTGATGCTTCCTATTTCATAAAATCTTTTTTTTGTTTCGAAAAACTGAATCTGATCAAGATCACAATATTTTTCATGAACTGATGATAAATCAAATGCTCTATGAAAACTATCAAAATGATTTTTCTCAAAAATACTAAGGCCATAATCAACAAATTTTGATAATGGGTTTGGGTTTAATTTCCTGTATATAAATTTTTCACCTGTAAAGTAAACATTACTTTTATCGTAGCGCCCACTGTTTTTATATATAACCATTAGGGGACCATTTTTTGACATATAGGAATCACTGACTTTTGTAAATGATATATCTAAATAGGAATCTCCATACATAACAAAAAATGGTGTATCTATTTTTTGTGAAGCTTTTTTGACTGCGCCACCGGTACCAAGTAATGTATCTCCGTCAAATGAAAAAGTTATATCTAAATTACCGTAATATTTCTTTTCAACGAAATTAACGACCTCTGACGCTAAATGTCCCAAGCACAAGGTGACGGATTTGATACCCTTTTCTTCAACTAAATTTAATTGGTGAAAAATAAATGGCTGGCCACTAATGGGTATCAAACATTTTGGCCTGTTAGCAGAAAACTCTCCAAGCCGGGTTGCTTTACCACCAGATAGAATAACAAGCGGATGCATCAGACGTTGATAATTTCAGTTCCTGAATTAACAAAATTAAAATCTATAACACGAATTCCTTGTTCCAAAAATCTCCTTCTCAGGGTATTTGAGTGATCACATTGAAACAAAATAAAACCACCCCCACCGGCTCCAATAATTTTACCTCCATTGGATCCGTTGCTCAGGCCGAATTCGTATAGATCATCGATTTTACTATTGGACATAGCCTCTGATCTTTCTTTTTTTAGGAGCCAGTGCTCATGCAAAAGTTTTCCATAGCTGTCAAAATCTTTATTTTTCAGCAAAAGTGAAAATTCTTTTCCCATAGCTTTAACCTTGTCTAAATTTTTTATCATTGCATCATGATTAATTTCTGATTTTTCCTTTTGTTCCAATAAAATTGAAGAAGATTTTCTTGTCTTCCCTGTGTACACAAGAACTAAATTATTCTTTAAATCAACGTAATCATCCTCATTCTCATAAAGAACCTTGTTGGTAACCTTGCCGTCTTTCTTAAAAGTAAATTCTCTTATTCCGCCCCAAGAAGAGATATACTGGTCTTGCTTACCGATAGGCTCCTTAAGAATATCTATCTCAATCTCACATGCTTTTTCGGCGATCTGATCAGGAGTAAGTCTCGTGCAACTCATATACGATATTCCATTTATTAAAGCCGTCGTAAAAGAACCTGAGGAACCCAGTCCGGTCCCAGCTGGAATATCTGCAAAACTGGTAATTTCGATGTTTGACCCATCTGGATAATATTTCTTCAATACTTCCCTAATAATTGGGTGCTTTATGGAATCCACATCTTTGGTATTTTCAAATTTAGAATATTTGATTATAAATCCATCTGGGAAAATTCTATGAATGCCTATATAAATAAACTTATCAATAGCAGCTGAAATCAAAAAACCGCCTCTTTTAGAATAATAAGATTCTAAATCCGTACCGCCTCCCCCTAATGAAATTCTGAGCGGACTTCTAGAAATAATCATTTCTGCAATCTTTCATTTTGTCTGCCTGTAAATGCTTTCTACAATTTGGTGTAATTTTATGAGATCGCCTGAAGATGAAAAATCGTTCCTTGTACCATTTATAGCGTCAATGAATGCTGAGATTTCATCCTTCCAAGAATTATCTTCTTCAGGAAAACTAAACTCCTCCACATCAGGTGGCCCTAATTCCGATTTCATTTTGTATAGTATCAATTTTTCCTTTCCGTAACTCCTACCGAGACCGGTGATATGTAATTTTCCATGCTCGCAGAAAATCTCGAATGAAAATTTATTCTTCCATTCGGTCCACGATGCATGCAGCCAGGCAAACGCTCCTGAATCATTGGATAAGGCAAAAAAAACATTATCTTCAACATCCGTATCCCAAAAATAGGTATCAATATGGCTATACTTACAAGTAACTTCCCCCAAAAAAAACCTTGATAAGTCAATCAGATGAGAGCCCTGATCAATTAATTCTCCACCCCCAGAAATCTCTCTGTTGCAGCGCCACTCATTTTCCATGCCAAATCTGCCCCCGTGTCCGTATGAGGCTCTCAGATATAAAATTTTCCCTAATATCTTTTGACTTATGATTTCTTTGGCGCGAAGTATTGCCGGATGAAACCTATGGTTAAAACCAATTCCTACGTCGACCTTATGATGCGAAGCCAACTGGTGTAAATCATTAGCCTGATTTGCGTTGGTCACGCCCGGCTTTTCAACAAATAGATGAATCCCTGAAGTAATGACTTTTTTGCAAATCCCATACAATTCGCTATGAACAGTAGCTACTATAACGCAATCGGGATTATCCTGAAGAAGATCGTCAAAATTTTTATATTTTTTTAAATCGTAATCTTTTGATATCTTATGGAGTCTCTCCTTATCTGAGTCATAAATACCAGCTATTTCTTCATTGAGTTCAATCAAAGATTCGATTCTTTTTTTTCCAATTAGACCGCATCCAATTAATGCGAATTTCATTTATCACCCCATTTTTTTTGTCTATCCTTTCCGACAATTCTTCTGAGAGTGTAGATATCTGAGGAATTTAGTTCCGCAATATGTTCAGGCCAAATTTCCCAATTATCCCAAACGGCGCTAATTAGCTTGCCACTGATACCATTGCTTTTTTCGCTTGCTAAAAATACAGCGAGCCTTGCTCCCACTTCTAGGGGCACCCCTCCTGTTACTTTTTGTTTTTTAGATTTTTCATAAAAGTCATAACCAACGGTGTCAGGCCCCGCCTCTAGGACCATTTCCAGCATTCTCGTATTTAGAGGTCCGGGCGCAATTGAATTTATATCAATATTGTAACCCCTTAATTCCTCGGCAAGTGTTTCTGCGTACCTCACAATAGCAGCCTTAGAACAAGCATACGCACTTATGAAAGGAAGTGGGTTTGTTGCTCCTCCTCCAGATAATTGTATTATTTTCCCTTTCATATTTTTTTTCATAATGGGCACCACCAGACTTGACATATACACGGATCCAAAAACATTAATCTGTAATGCCTGGATCCAATCATTCCAGTTTTCCTGGCTGACCTCACCGAATGGCCCATAAATACCAGCATTGTTAACCAAAATATCAATCTTTTGATGTTTGTTGACAACATCCGCAATAAATTCATCACACCTATTACTATCTGACACATCAACGGCCATACTAGATATAGACTGTGACTTTCCAGCCATACCCTTAAACTCTGACTCGGCCAAACTTATTTTTCTTTTATCCCTGCCACATATACACAAAGACGCTCCTTGTAAAATAAATTGCTTTGCAATCTCAAAACCCAAACCTTCAGAAGCACCAGTGATAATGGCTACCTTCCCTTCGAGAAGATTCTCTTTAACTGTAGTCATTTATATTTTGAAACCCCACCGAAAAATAATGATTATTAATTATCTTATTATTTTTTCTTAATAAGCCATTCTGATCTATGACTATTATTTTTGAATTCTTCTTAACTAAAAAATCATGGCTAAACGCCTTATAGTCATCCCAAGGAGTTGCAATTAACAAAACATCAACATCAGTTAATGGGGCGACCGGATCTTTGCTTCTTTTGATGGCTTTTTCTATATGATCAGGTAGATTATCTGCTTTAGGGTCATGAGCAATAATTTTAGCCTTCTTGCTTATTAGCCACTCACATAACTCCAAAGAGAGCGATCCTCGTATCGAGCTAGTCTGAGGTTTGTACGTTAGTCCCCATATCAGCACAGTTATTCCATCTAATGCCGAAAATAGAGATTCTAATTTAGTTTTTATCCAATTTTTATGCAATTCATTACTAGCTAGAACCGAATTAATGAGGGGCGCATCTAGCTCACAAGACTTTGAAATTTTTTTGAGGTAATTCAAGTCCCTTGCTAAAGTTCCACCAGAAAAGGCAGATCCTGGGGAAAGGTAGGCATTCTTACCTATTCTACAATCACTCTTTAGTCCTCTTTCTACAGCCTTTGCATCTGCACCAACCAACTCACAAATAGTAGATAGTTCATTTATGAAAACTACTGAGTTTCCCAAAAAAGAATTAATTGCGTGTTTAGTCATCTCAGCTGATTCTATGGACATCCACTCTAAATCATCTGATATCGATTGAAAAAAATTATTCAGGGAATTTGATTTAAAGTTTTTCCTATGCCCAATAATAATTCGATCAGGCCTTAGAAACACTTTAATAGCGTCGCCTAACCGCAAATTCTCAGGAGATGAAACAAAATTAAATATCTTTTTAGAAAGCCTATCTTTTGCCAAATCTTCAATCTTTCTAACGGAGCCTACTGGAAGTTGTGATGAGATGATTACGGTCGTACCTGATGCAATGGATTCTAACAACTTTAAGGTTTTAGATATCACATAATTTTCATCAGCAACATTTTCTTCGTTAATTGGCGTATCAATAGTTACCCAAACAAAATCTATATCACTTGGTATTTCCTCGTAGTTATTCGTAAATAATAGGTTCTCCGCTGAAAGACCCTTGCGAATTAATTTATCAAGACCTGCCTCAAATATCGGTGCTCTACCAGATTTAAGTTTTTTTATAGTATTAACATCATCATCAATTCCGATAACTTGATGCCCAAGAGAAGCTAGGCATGCAGATGTAACAGAGCCAAGGTGCCAAAGTCCAAAAACACAAACTTTCATAGATTTCGTTTACTTGCGTCCTTTAAAAACCCATTCACTGCTTTTCAGCCATTCTAAGGTTTTTGCGATCCCATCTCGAATACTGACATTTGGCTGCCAGCCATAAGAATTCATTTTCGTAGTATCCAGGTAAATCATAGGGCTATCACCAACCCAGCCCCTGATAGAATCTTGCGCAATAATCTTCGGATTTATACCCATAAATTCCGTGATAACTTTTATAGAATCAAATACTTCAATCGTTTCACGTGTACCTAGATTGATAACGTTAACTTTTTCATTAGCCTTCTCTATACCAAGAATCATAGCCTCAATGCAGTCACGAACATATATATATGATTTTGTCTGATGACCATCCCCAAGTATACCGAGGGAATCAGGATTCATTAATAATTTTTCATAAAAATCATAGACATGACCATGTGTATATCTTTCTCCAAGGACAGAAACGAACCTAAAAATCCATGCCTGAAAATTAAATCCTTCACAATATGCTTGAATCATAGACTCACAAGAAAGCTTAGAGGCGCCATACAGCGAAGTCTGTATAGGCATAGGGCAATCTTCAGGTGTAGGAATTACCCTAGACTCACCATAGATTGCGCCCGTAGAAGAAAAAACAATTTTTTTAATTTCATTTTCTCTCATTGCCTCTAATACGTTAAAGGTAACAATCGTATTTTGCTCAAGATCCTTACTAGGATGCTCCGTTCCAAACCTTACGTCCGCATTAGCTGCAAAATGAAAAATGCAATCATAACCAGCGATATTATTTCTAAAGGATTCTGTATTAGATAAATCGCAAACCAAAAGCTCAAAATTAGGGTGACCCATTGCTGATTTTAAAAACTCAGGTCTTCCTGTTGAAAAATTATCCAGTCCTAGCACCTGATAGCCACTACCAAGAAGATAGTCGGTTAAATTACTGCCAATAAAGCCGGCGGCGCCCGTAACTACAATTTTTTTCATATCAATCAATTATATAAAAAATTAGGCCTTCTAAAGAAAATCAAGATAATGTGACCCTATCAAGGTACTTCTTTAAAAAAAACGCTAAATCCCGAGCAGCGTATTCCTCGTAAAATACACCCGCAATTTGATAATTATGAGGCAAATCCTTCTCGGTAATAGCTGCCATCATTTTAGCCGCTAAATCCTTTGGATCTTGTCCCTTGAAATATATGCACTGTCCTTCTGTAATCTCTCGTGCAACCTCAGTATCTGCAACGATAAAGGGTTTAGAAAACACTCTTCCCTCAACATACATAAAACCAAACGTTTCATATAACGCTGGAATCACCATGACTTTAGCATGGTATATTAGCCTCACTAATTCATCATCATCCGCATTCTCAATAAAGATAATCTTGTCCGATAATTTGAGAGTTTTTATTAAATTCATAACTTCTCTCTTATATCCTGTATAGGCAAAATTACCCACACAAACAAGTTTTATCTTTTTTGAAGATTGACGCATAGCAATAAATTGAGAGAAAGCTTTCATCAAAACAGTAATATTCTTTGTCGGAAAAAACCATGACCAAAAAATAAAATACTCTCCAAAATTATTGTCTGCCCCAGATAATTTCAACTTATCTATTCTATTCTTCCATCTAGATACTTCAGCCCCATGGTAAATGACATTCCTCTTTTCCTGCTTGATGTTCATATGATCACCAATTGCTTTTGCAGCTGAATTTGATGGAAATTCAATTGCAATTGCCTTATTTGCTGAAATTTTAGATAAAAATTCGTGAATCAAATTTGCTTTTATTCCCCTGTTTTGTCTCGGGGTAACTGAATTTGGATTGTGAATACCTAAAACAAAGGGCAGTATATTAATGATAGGTCCGATATCCCATGGAGAATACAATAAACTGGCACGATACCATCGGGCTCTTATTGGAATAAAAAAAATAGCATTTAGAGTTCTTATAACATACCCATAATTAACTTTAATCCTGATAATCCGGATCCTTTCACTTGCATAGGAATCAAAATCTTTGTTATCAGAAAATAAGACTATCCTAAGATCTGTATGAGCCACCAGACCATCCAACACATTTCTCATAAATCTTTTCGCCCCATGTGTAACGGACCTGGTTGAATCTACAGCAATTAAATCCTCCTTTGAGATTTTTTTATAAAACATGCACTTGTCCTTTAATCGCGCCTAAAGTGTCGAATAAAGCTTCTCAAACATCGCAGCTATCTTCTCAGGATGATATTTCTTAGCGTTAATCAATCCATTTGTAATTAAAGATTCACGATACTCGTCATCGTCTGTTATTTTATATATTGCATGTTTAATTTCATCGATATCATATGGATTAACTAATGCCGCCGATCCCCCGGATACCTCAATCATTGGGCTCACATTGCTAGTAATCACTGGGATTCCCATTGATTGGGCTTCAATTATAGGAACACCAAAACCTTCATATATGGAAGCAAAAATTAACATATCAGTCTCTAAATATTTTTGAATTAATTGCTCCTGCTCCAGGGCAAAAGAGTTGCTGAAGCTAATATTATATTTTTGCAGCCTAGGCAAATCAGTACTTTCGTCAAGTTTTCCAATAATTTCTAAATGGCAATTGATATCCTTGAGCGCCAAGCAAACTCTCGATAAATTCTTGTTCTGGGTTGTCCCAATATGCATAATTTTAGGTCTATTCTTATTAAAGGAACTCTTTCTTTCATAGGTGAATTGTGTATTCAGACAAACTGGTATGACATGAATTTTCTCATGCGGATAGCTGATCACACTCAATAGTTCTTTTTTTGTTTTCTCTGAAATAACAGTTATTGCGCTTACTTTTTTTGAAGGCAATGTAAACCAAAAATATTTATAAAGCTTCCTTTTTAGGCCCTTTGAATGAACAACAGAGCCACAATCCATAATGCTTAATATTGTTTTTTTCCTATTCATGAGGTAGGAAAGGAAATGAACATCACCAGTAATATGATTAATGTCATTTTGGTGGAAAAAGGCCTCAAAAATATTAAAAACCCTCTTGAAAACTCCCTGACTATTATATTTAGACTGAAAGACCTTCAAATTATAGTCAGGCGATAAAAAGTTTCTTACCCCAGAAAAATAGAGCTCAATACTCCCATAGAAAGGCATTTTTCGATGAAAAAAAACTATTTTTTTAGTTTTAGCGGCGCCCTCATCAAGAATTTTATTGTACAAAGAGATAGTCTTATTGATATTTTCATGCCACGAAAAACGCTTAATATTTTCAAAACCCTTTTCAACAAGAGAGTCTCTTAGCTCACTATTGTTTAGTAGATTAAGAATATGTTTGGCAAGACTGGCTTCATCACCCGGATTGGCTACTAGGGCTGCGTCGCCAACAACCTCTGGTAACGACGCTGCATTAGAACAAACCACGGGCAATCCACACGCCATTGCCTCAACTGGGGGTCTACCAAACCCCTCGTAAAAAGACGGGAACAAGAGAAAATCTACACAGTTATACAATCTAACTACTTCTGGCAAACTTAACTTTTCTATCTGAATAACTTTATTTTGCAATTGGCTTGTCCTCTCAAAATCTATCCACTCAGGATAATCTTTACCGAGTCGCACCATTCTTATAGGCTTGTGGTAATTTTTTTCTAGAATCCGCATGACCTTTAGGCAAGTTTTATGATTTTTGTATAACTCTTGCCCAGTTATTAAAATTAGCTTTGTATCTTCATGCGGGAGATTAAAATTTTTTCTTAGCTCTGCCTTTGATTCAGTCTTATTAACCTTAAATTCTTCTCCTACACCATAATGAATAACTTCAATTTTATTTGGATTTAAACCCAATAATTGAACCAAATCCCTCTTAGAATTTTCACTGATAGCTATTATTTTCTTTGCATTTTCCAACCGATTTAAGGAATAGATCGATCCCCTAGGATTATTGATCGATTCCATGCCCTGAATTAGACCCTTCCATTGCATCATTGGAATTAGGTCATGGACTGTAACAATAGCTCTATTCTTAATATTTTCGTTGGTCAGTAAATGGGCGTATCCGTGCTCAATGATATGAAATATATTCTGATCAAAATGTTTTATCTGAGATGGATATGAAGCGTACCTTAGTAACCTCATTTTGAGATTATTATTAACTATAATATTAAAACGCTTGGGTACCTCAGGAATATATTCTGAAACCTCAAATTCATCCGAAAAATATTTCTTGATTCCTTTGGAAAGAAAATCAGCATAGACATCCATACTGATCCTATTATCTTCCTTGAAATCACGGAGGAGTTTGACAGTTTTAGGTAACATTATTATGGATTAATAGCAGCCTAATCAGTAGATATAAGTAGCCTTCTATAGCAAACCAAACTAGTAGAGGCGATACAAAAATACTTATTCGCTTCTTTCATACACAACCAAGCTATCCCAGACCCTAAAATCGCCAAACCTGTAGTTAAATAGCCCATAATCTTTTAAGGGAAGGCTAAATTGATCTGTAATTTTCCACTGCCCTCCATATTTTGATTGCATGCGATCAAAATCACCTTCTTGGATTATCATTTTATTGACCGACCTTGTTTGCTCCGGTGGTATCTTTCTAAGACCGTGACCACCGCCATAACTGGTAACAAACAGCGCCTTTGCTCTCTTTCTAGCTTCTAAATACACATAGAAATCTACAACTACAGTATCGCTTGAAGTGATATGTTTTTCAGAAAAATTTTCAATCTTTCCACGAGATCGATCATCCCACTCAGAAAACGCAACCCCCATCATCCATGGAAATCCTATCAATACACACAGAATTAATGGTATAGCAGAAAACCTATAAATCATGGCATTTTTCTGCCAGTCTAAGCGATCAATGGAATAAAAAATTGCAATCGTTAATACGCTAATGTGCATCCAGCTCATAAGCCAAGTGTATTCGCCTATAAGGAGTAAAAAAAATGGTATAAAAAGTGTCAAAATACCAAAAAAACAATTTACCCTATCCCTGTTGGTCCGAGGTAAAAGTAAGATCAGGTAAGAAGATACAAGTAAGCATGTTGTATACGGCCAGGAAAAAAAGGATTGAAGATATGTTATGGGAAAATCTTTCAATTTTTCTAGGACACGATTGTCATCAAAAACAAAATATTGTGCAATTTGGCCTAATAGCGTATGCCCTGAGCCAACGGTAATCATTAGAAATTGACTTAGAGAATCATTAAGCCAATAAAATGCTAGCAGGGAAAAAACGCCTGCGAATATGCCAATCAAAACTAAAGCAGCATCTCGGAGAATTGTTCTACCAAAAAATAAAACCCCAATACCGATAATCGAAGTAATAAAAAATATCACGGATAAATTAGCAAAGGGAGTTAGCATTGACGAAACAATAAGCAGGGTATTCCTTGTTTTAGATGCGGGAAAGGAAGCGACGGCAAAGATTAAAGATGCAAGAAACAGGCATACGACATCAGGCCTTCCGATCTTGTAGGCATAAGCAATGGGAAATAGCGTCAACAAGAATACTATGTTGAATTTTCTTAATATCTCAGACCTGACAAGATCGAAATTTTTCAACCCTACGGATATCAAAATCACTGCAATAAATCCAAAAATATAGGACAAGGCTCTAGTAACAATTAACTCAGATCCTAAAATCTTGATCCACCCTGCTTCGAGAAGCGAATAAAGCGGACTATTGCTTGCCCAAAATTCATCTTTCGATTGCGAAGGCCACGCTGTAGAAGTAAAACCGTTTCCTTCAGCTAAATTAATCGCCGGATCAATATACAATACCTCGTCTGTCCAAGGTACAGGATAACGGGTAGCGGTTGTTATATTTAAAATAAAGATAGAGAACACTAAAAATATTAGAGCAATATGGCTAATATTTTTTTTCATACGAAACTCTATCGAATTTTAGGGAAATTAATTAGTAAAAGATTTACTAAAATAGCCCTCAAGTGACTTATACTCTTTGAAAATTATATCTGGCTTACTACTATCCTTACCCTGTACTACATTTTGATGAATTTTTTGCACCTTTATAATCCCAAAGGATCCAGCTCCAGCCATATCAGCTAAAGCTGAATCACCAATCATCCAAATTCTATCCGGCTCAATCTTTAATTTATCCAATGCCAACTGAAACGGCCTTGGGTCCGGTTTATCGTGCCCAGCCTCCTCTGAAGTAACAACATAATCAAAGTATTCATCTAACCCAAAATATACCATCTTTCTGAATTGTATCTGAGCTGTCAGATCAGTGATATTGGCTGTAGTTATAGCATTACTTTTTAGCTTCATTAGAAATTCTTTAACGTGAGGAAATAATTCAGCATGCGTAAGAAACGTACTCCAGTATGTCTGCTCCAAATCCAAAGTCAATAAAATACGAGTTTTTAGCCCCAAGCTTTCAATCGTTCTTTGAAAATAAAGCAATCTGCTATGCGAGCTCGCAGTAGCTCCCAGTTTCAATTTAATATCTTCCCTAGAGGTTAGATACGCATGCTCAAATTCCTTCTTATCGATTCCAAGCATTTTCTCTGCTTTTTCAAAAACTGCCTTAATTGCAGCAACATGCGCTGTATCATAAAGGTAAAGAGTATTATCTGTATCAAAAATGACGGCTTTAGGCTTACCAATAGTTTTTTTTGAAAGTACCTTAAGCATAATTTCTTCTTCTCTTTACGGTTAAATCGTCATTAATTTCAACTAACGTAACCAACTCCATGATGCCTAAAATTCCATCGCTAAAACCATCCTTCATGTCAATTAATTCATCAATGTGAGGAGCCAATATGGTTGTCGCAAGGCGGATATCCTCTTTTTCTACATCGCCCTGTATTTCAATATCAACACCACCTATTTCATTGATATCATTTAGATTGACATGAAGATTACACACACCAGTAAGCGCCCTGATCAATTCATTGTAGTAAGGGCAGCTTTTTATCAATACCTGTAACTTAAGTTTAATATCACCAGGTGACTTGTTATCAATGTCATCAGGGTTAACGGGCAAGATATTAAAAATAACATCCGCTCTCTCTGACTGAGGAAAAATATATTTTTCTGAATCTTGTTTCCTTTTTTTAATTTCATTCAACGTATAATCTGCACTCCTACCTCTTTTTAGATCTCTTTCTGTCTTAAAAGAAACTCTAAGTCTCTCGTCCATCATCAAATAAACACTCTTATCGATTTCGTCTACAAGGCTCTTTAAATACAGTGTGTGCAGACCAGATATGAGTATAAGGTTCTTGCTTACCTTTCTCTTAAGAGAAGAAAATAACCCTGTAAGATGATCATAGGATCTAGCATTCACAGAGCTACCATCTAATAATGTCCTAAGATCTCTAACTAAATCAAAAAGTCTATTGGCCCTGGGATTTAAATGTGTAACTGATTTCCACATGGGCGACTCTCGGTCCCAATTATGATAATCATCACCCTCAAGATTCACAGTCGCATCACTTCCAAATAATTTTGTTACTGCCTTAGAAAATGTGGATTTACCTGTACCCGAGTCCCCTGTTATACCAATCACTAATGGCTTTCTACCCAGATGATAGTAATCATTCCCCTGTATGCCTTCCCGGTAAATTTGTATTCCTATCAAACATCCGAAACTAACAATTAGAGTATTTAGAACTGATTGCATTTGAGAGTCATATAAGTAATCCCATTCCAAAATGTTTATACTGACCAAATAATTAAATGCTGCAATGTTAGCGCCGGAACTATAAATAACGTGATAACAAATAAAGAATATGCTAAAAAAGGCAATCAAATAATTTGCTCCTCCGCTATTTTTTGATTGATGCAAGGCGAACAATGGAACGAGCCACAATAGCCATCCAGGGGGAGGGGGAGTAAGAAAAATTATAATACTAAATCCAACTGTCAATGTAGCTAGAAGCAACTCATAATTCATTCTGAGCATTCTCCAAGCGTAATATAAAAATAGTAAATAAATAGTTGGTAGTAGATAGATCTTTAGGTTATCTCCCAAGTTTATAGATAGTAGATAGAGCCTGTTAATTTCACTATTAAAAATAACCATTTCTAAAAAACCAGGTGAGATTAAAAATGGAATAATAATCAGTGAGCTCACCCCGAAGAAAGTGCCAAAAGTCTCCCAAAAACCACCCTTGACGCTCTGATTTAGCCACAGATAAATAAAGATAATGGGTACCCCGATCAGCATGCTATATTTTGAGGTGACAGACAGAGCTAAAATAGTCCCCCCGATCTTATAATCACCCTTCTTTAAGCACCCAATTGAATAAAACAACAATACAACTGGGATTAGATCAATTTGGCCATGCCAGTAAACGATATACAGCACTAGTGGAGACAGCCAATAGTAGGTAATTATTTGCTTCCAGTATTTTCTAAATTGACCTAGAAGCACTAGAAGTAAGCATAAGTCTGCCATGAAAAGAGTAACCCGGAAACCAAATCCTGCGAAATAGGCCGAGTTAAAAACCGCATCTAGAGTCGCTCCCAAATAAGTTGCCGGAAGACAAACCAGCAACATTGTGGGCCCGTAAGGAAATGCCAATAAGTCTCCCCCGGAATCAAAAAAACTACTCCAGGGGGAAATGCTCGGATCATTTAAAAAAGAAACTACAAATGGTACAAACCAATTGTCTTGAATAACTGGGTACACACATACAAGAAAAATTAACTTAACAAATAAACCAAGAATAAATCTTTTTTCAGAAAAAAGATCATGAGCAATTATTCCCAGAGATTTGGATATTTCGTACAAACTGCGTCTCCTATTATTCCTTCTTTCTCAATTTTTTTTCTAAAATTGATTGTACCTTCTTTGTTTTCCCGATTTTGAAGCTCAGGCGAAACAAAACATAATCTAAATTTTCCTTCCTTCTGTAAAATATCCGCTTCCTTCTTTCCTAAAGGAAAACACGAGAAACAGTCTACCCACACCCAATCCACAGTTCCCGCTAAATTCATTGCTGTGTGAATATCCTCAAATTCTGACACCCTCACTGCAGATCTTGACTCTCCCCCTCTGCTTGTTTTTAATAGAAATGGGAAGGATTGGTCCAAAAAGAAAAAATCGCTGATTTCTAAATCAAACATTATTGAAATTAATTTTTCCTCAAGACCTTCCTCTTTCACATTAAGAATTAAAATCTTATGCTTGTAAGCTGAGATCCAATCCATAAAATCTTCGCCCGATATAAATGGGTCATGACTGATAATTAGCTTATCTTTACTGGAACGAATATCTACTTCAACACCATACTTGATAGGGGTATCTATTAAATCTTTTTTAGTGTTAATACGATGCAATATCTTAATCATGTTAGTACAGTTTTTTCTTCAAATTGAAGCTATACAGTAGTGTTCTTTTTACGAACCTATACTTACCCAAGAGACTGACATTCCAATTAGATTGCCCATGAATTCGTTTAGAAAATTCCACTGGAAATCTCTTTATTGAAAGTTTTGATTTTTTTGCCATAAAGTAAGAGAACAAATCTAGTGAAAAATCTTTCGGTGGATTCTTCCAAGTCTCAAAAAAAGATCTATGGAAAATTGTAGGTTGGGCATTTATGTCCCACAACGATTTACGGAGAAGGATTGTCTCAAATATCGACATTCCATATGTAAACATACAATCAAGCAATGGCCTACCATAGCGCTTTCCTTTTACAAAAATTCTTTGTGGATCATCTGAATCCAGAAAATATTGCAGGCCCCTAATCAAGTCGTTCGGGTCTGTCTGTAGGTCTGCATGCGTCCATGCAAGAATATCTCCCGTCGCATCATGAAGACCCTGCAGTATGCCATTCCCGTAACCTTCGTTCTTGCTAATTTTGACTAATTTTATGTGGGGATATTCTGCTATAAGACTAGATGAATCATCCGTTGACCCATTATCCACGAGAATCACTTCTACTGAGTATCTTTCAACAAGCTTTCCGCACCTATTTATCAGTATAGGAAGATTATCAGCTTCGTTAAAACAGGGTACTACTAAAGAAACATTCATCTTCCATTCCATTCAGAAACAACGAATGTGCGAGTGGATATTTATCCTACTAGGTTTTTGGCATTTTCGACAACAAACTTGCCAAATAATTTCGGAAATCCAATCTTAAGAACACTATCAATTGATTCTATAAAATAATCAATCTGTTTTTTGGTGATGATCAAAGGAGGCATTATGACAAGCATATTAGGCCTTGGGGGCGTGAAATGCGTGAGCAAATCATGCTGGCTGTACAGGCACCTCACGATGCTCCCCATTAGGGCTACCTGCATGTCATTGACAAATGGAATCTTAAGTGACTTCAGATTCTTCTCATACCGACTGAAATCAAAAACAATACCTAGATACAATCCTTTCCCGGTGATTTCTTTAATATGTTCAGGATATTTTCCCTTCAGATCCTGCAATTTTTCAAAAAAGTAAGATCCCTTTTCCTCTACATTCTCTAAAAACCTCTCGTCCGAGATCATGTTCAGTGCTTCTATCGCTACCGCACAGGATTCACCTAGGCCACCAAAAGTAGTTGAATGCAATGCACTATCTTTTCTTTTTCCATAGGCCTTCTTAGACAAAGCGGCACTGGTCACCATTACGCCAATAGCTCTCTTTCCTCCACCCAGTGCCTTTGATATTGTGAGAATGTCTGGCACAATTTTTTCTTCTAAAAATGAAAAAAGTCTCCCGGTTCTCCCCATACCGACTTTAATTTCATCCATCAGCATCAAAATATCATTCTCTTTGCACAGGCTTGCTACATCTCGTAAATAACCTGCAGGATGAATTCCCAGAGTCTGTCCTTGTATTGGCTCAATTACAATTCCAGCTATAGAATTTTTATTTTTATCAATGATCTTGTCGTGTATTGCATGTTTTAAAGCTTCTATATTTCCAGGTTCAATAATAATTACATTTTTTCTTGGGATACCTGTATGGAACCCTGAAGCAAAATTCTCTGAATCTGTAAACGAAAGCGCTCCATGCGTTTTCCCGTGATAGTCTTCCCTAAATGTAACGAAATGCTCTTTAAAATCAGGCTGCACTCTTGTCATTAGCTTAATCCCGGCTTCCACGGCCTCTGCCCCTGAGACCGTAAAAAATGACGTATCTAAAGGTGAGGGTAAAACCTGCGAAATATTGTATGCCAAAGCGGATTGCAATCGATTAATTCCAAATTTTTGCACATCGATTGCATTAAGCTGATGACACAAGCGTTCTGCATCAACGATTTTTGGGTGGTTATGACCCAATCCAAGTACTCCAATTCCAGAAGTAAAATCAAGAATGGTTTTCCCATCCTTTGTCTTAATCTCGAGCCCCTGAGCAGAATCTATATCCATCTTAGTAAAGCCAAGAATCTTATAGATACTTAACAATCCTGGATTTATATGTTTTCGGTACAACCTCTGGTAGTCCCTTTCAGTTAATTCAAAGGACTCCTTAAGGCTTAGTGTCTTTTGGCTCATTCTTATCTCATTTCTTCAGATTGAATATTTCGATGGCGCCCGAAGATCTTTATAACTGATATCCATAATTCTTCTGTACATATTTGATTCAAATAAACTCGTAGGATCAATCATCTTTTTTACTGACAAGAATTCATCCAGTTTAGGGTACATTGCATAAAATTGATCTGCATTTAAAACTGGTGTTTTACCTAGATATATCCTCCCACCATACTTAATAACGCAATCGTTCATTTCATAAAACATTTTAACTTGCTCTTTAATCCTCCGGCTGCTCTTTGGAATATCCATCGTCATAGAGTAACCATCTAACGGGAAGGGCAAAAGAAATTCTTCTTTTTGTTGCCGATACGCCTTAAAAGCCGACATCACTGAATAGAAACCATATTTATGTGTGATTTTCAATAAATCCTGAAAACCATTGATGCTATTTTCCGTTGGTAATATTGGTTGATATAGAAAAAATCCATGCCTAAAAAAATAATTATACTTAGGGAACTTCATATCCATTAAATAATGATATTTTGACAAAGATACTTTCTTTCCCTGAACATCTGAAGACATATTTCCAGTTTTCACTTGAAGAGAATTAACAATTCGCATTGTTTGGGTATTTAAGAATAATCTTGCAACATATGGAACCAAGTTATTTGGAATAAAACCAAATAGGTTCTTTGGAATTTTATGATCTCTTATTGCGTAATCTCCGTCTTCCAAAAAATTAGCATAATTTATTTCACCTCTTCCAATATTTTTTCCTCTTTTGATTGCATCCACCCATGCAATACTATATTCATACTTATCCTTAATTTCTTCATACGCCTCTACAAGTTCAGAAAAATTATTATGCACAGAGGCATTTCCATCTACATAGTAAGAAGAAATTTTCTTAAGTTGCAAAGAAACCTCAACAATTATCCCAAGCAAACCTAAACCCGATATCACCGAATAGAACAGCTCGATATTTTCTGATCTAGAGCAGTTATATAATTTATTATCAGCTAAAATTACTTTGAACGACTGAACATGCTCACCAATACAGCCACGATGGAGGGCATTTTTTCCATGAATATTATTTCCTAAAGCCCCCGCCAAAGTAACAAATCGGGTTCCTGGCATGGCAGGAAATACCCAACCAGAAGGTACACAATGCAATAAAATTTTCTCTATGGTTGCACCCGCTTCTGCAGTAATAATTCCAGTGGCGGAATCCCAAGAAGATATTTTTCTCATTCGTGATAAATCTAATACTACTTGATTATCATTTAGGGTATTATCTCCATAGCTCCTACCCGCTCCTCTACAACTAATTCTATATCCATGTTCTGTAGCAATTTTTATTACCTCATGCACATCGTTTATAGCCGTACATGAATACACAGATGAATTGGAGTAGGTTGACCGGCCCCAGCCAAAAACCTTTTTTTGTTTCCCGCTGACAAACATTTATCTACTAAAGTCCTGAATCATGACTAAAAATTATATACCCTTTCTCGTATTTATTTATGTCAGACTGCACAACTTGATATCCATGTTCAGTGAATATTTCTCTGTGTCGTGGAGAAATATAAATTACTTTAATAGACCTTGGGAATTCCAAAATAGAAAGATTAATTTTATCCACCATTTTTCTCATCGTCCTCTCATTGAAGGGGTCATAGAAGAAAAAGACATTCGCTAATGGAGAAATTAAATATTCCAATGCATCTCCACAAACTATCTCCCAACTAGGAAAAATTTTTTTGTTTTCTCGAAAATAGATATTTAGATTATCTTCTGCCTGCCTAGATAATAACTCTGAAAACTCAACCCCAACGATTTTTTTAGGACCAAATTCGGACGAAAACATTAAAATTCTTCCTGCGCCACACCCAAAATCAACAAACTCACAACCGGATAAATCTGATTTAATTATTCGAAAAACTTTTCTTGCAATGTAGTAGGGTGTCGGAAAATATTCAGTTGAATTTTCCTTCATTTCCGGGGAAACATCGAGCTCCTGATGATTGACCGAGAAAAGAGTATTGACCTTGAATTTTAAGCCATAAAAAATTTCATAGGGTATAAACTTCAATATACTTATAAACCCCCAGGTACGAGCTATCTTAAAAACCCTGAAAAAAAATCTGGATTTCTCGGTGAAGAATTCCTTTAAATTCAAGTGCGCCATAGAAATTTTCTGCTTATAAAATTATTTTATATTAGGTTTATCTATCTTATTTATTGACTTAAATACATACATATCAATTAGTAAAAACGACAGTAGAGCAGCGAAGGCTAAAGCAACAATATTAGCTAATAGGGGATCCATCTGTAGAAACTCAACCAAACAAAAAAGTAAGGCCTGACAGAAAAATAAAGCTGCTATCTGAGCTGCAGAATACGGAAATATATATGATTTACCAACAACAGTTTTTTTAGAAAAAGTCCAATTTTTGTTGAGGCTATAACCCAACAAGAGTCCAATTATATACCCAATTGTTGATGACAAAATGTAATGAAACTGAAGTAGCCTGTATATCACAACAAAACAGCCATAATTGACGAGCGTAGATACTAAACCCACTACAGCAAACCCAATTCCTCTTCTTAATAAACTATTGATTTTCATAATATTAATCATCATCAACTGCAATCAAAGATCTTTTTAAAGATCCTTATCTATATATTACAACGAAGGGAAACTAATATCTGACCAGTTCTGAGCAAAGATTAAAATGGGGGAAGTGCACTAACTTTTGCGTACCATCATTAATGGTATTAAGCGGAAAATTTGGCTGGAAAAGTATAACCTAAAACTTAAATACACGAGAGATATGTCCTCAGGAACTATTTCTATTTTCCCATCTTTTTAAATAAGACCTTTTTAATAGAGGTAAAGACTCAGATTCAATATACCGATCATTTTCAAGGCGATATTTGTGAGAATTCCATTTGTGAAAGCAAGACTGCCAATATTCGTATGTCATTAAGTCATCTGGCGTTCCCCAGCAAATATAATTCTCAATTTCAAAAATTTTGCACACTTTCCCAATTTGGATCGCATCGTTTATTGCCATATCGATGTAATATTCTCCGTTTACCTTCGCTTCTCTATGCTTCATATGATTGATAGAATCTATAAAATCATCCAAAGATTTGAAAGTGAATGCTCCAACTATAATCGGGTCATTACTTGGATCCGAAAGCTGCTTCTTAACGGAAACTTTTTTAATATACCCATCCGTATCAACATCAATCCATCCATAATTCTCAGGAAACCTTATTGCACCCGGGTAACCTCTGGCTGCCCAAACAATGACATCAATAGAATCATCAGCCATTATTTCATCAAACAATTTTTCATCATACTGCATACCATTATCACAAGCCCCTATTGTAACCTTCGAGCCTCTGGCAAGATCTTTGGATCCTTCAATGCACGTAGTTGCTTGACCATCTGTCAGTGATTCAAGAATGGAAAAATGAGGATTTTCAGAAAATTCAGAAAGTTTACCTATTAGCTTGCTCAAATCGGGCAAATCTTCTCTCAAAATAAAAGTTTGTGACTCCGTTTTAGGTAAATCTCGGATAGCTTGGATAGCCATTGGCCTCCCTCCAACAGAGATTAAGGGTTTGGGCGTTGAATAGCCCTGCTCTGCAAACCTTCTGCCCTCTCCTACCATAGGAACCAGTAGATTACCCTTATGAAACGGAACTTTTTTGTCTTCTATGACTCTATTAAATACATTGGACCAATACCGATAATCATGTAGATCCTGCGGGGTCCCCCATTGCATAAAATAATTTAATTCGTAAACAAGAATATTCAGCCCATCTTCAATCATTGGCTTATAAGGCATGCTGACATAATATTCTTCACCAACCATCAATTTTTCTTCGATACACCTTTCAAAATATTCCTTCATCATTGTCGCTGACTTAAAATAATAAGTTCCAGATGATGCAAACTCATTATTTGGATTGCTGGTAAAGGGTTTTTTTTCTTGTATATCTAAAATTTTTGAATCATTCTCTTTTATATAAGCATAGTTGTTATTCCATAGCGTATGGGGGTGAAAACCCCTATAGCTCGGTATTGCTCCGTCACACTTATTATTAGCAACAAACTTCTTAAAATGACTGAAATCCCAATAGCAGGTAAAATCACAATAATTAACAATGGTTGGTTCATCCAGATTAACTTTTTTTAAGCCCTGTAATACAGCGTAGACTGGGCCCAATTTATGTTCCGATATACCTAGTACTGTCCCAGATGGACATACAGCATTAAGTGTATCCTCCATCTTAAATTCCGGTTTTATAAGGTGGTTTTCATTGCAAATAAAAAAAACTTCTTTTTCTCCGGGAAACATTTCAACTACATGTTGGATAATAGGCTTGCCATCAACCTCTATCAAAGACTTTGGAATAACATAACCCGCTGCACGAAATCGCTCTCCGAATCCAGACATGGGTATAATGATTTGCATGATCTTGCTGTTTTTAAAACCTAATAAATTAGAATGCACCTATAAAGGTGATACGAAAATTTCAATTTCTTTACAACTATAAAAACAATATTTTTTCAGAGAAATCACTTAATGGAGAGTTAATTCACATGCTATTTTGACTTACAAATAGTGTAGATGTAAAAAAATAATTAAATAATAGCTGCAATTTTTTCTTCTTATCTTTTCGCACTTCACCTATGAATTATTCCTCGGCCAACCGCATACTTTGAATGACGCCCAGATGATAATTTTTCAAATAACGGCTCTGATGTACTGGATATTAGGTCATAAACCTCGGGCTCAAATTTTATTTCTACGATGCCATATTCCATGGGATACGAAGCCTGGTTGAATTCAGAATTTAAGGCCAACCACCCGTCCATCGGATCCCAAAATTTAAGATCGCTATCGACGGTACACCTTAGGTCTATTGACCTACTTTGATAGTATTCCCTGTCATAACAAACTCCCAGTGATGCTACCGAACAGGGAGTTAGAAAAGGCTTGAGATGGTTGGGAGAACTTTCAATCAGATAATTAATTAGATTGATACTTGAACCCCTGAGGATATCATTTGGTAGGTCTATTTTATGAACTATTTTTTCCCCTACGAAATTTTTTCTTAGCTTAACCTCTAGCCTAAAACTAATATTTTTATTGCAATATGACTTTCCCTCCTCTGTGTACCACCTAAGCCGTACCTTACTACGATTAGAGACACCATCTAAGTTATTCCTATAATCTTCAAAGCTAATGGTATCCAGGTAAAGGCTATTGACTCTTCTTCTTGGAAAAGCATTATCGAAAATGAACGAGGAGCGGCGTATAGACTCTCTAATTTCATCTAAGAATTCAATGCTAAAAGTATATTTTTTTTCGTACCTCACTCAAT